>NZ_JBGDVI010000012.1:0-146964 GCF_046551895.1 Salmonella sp. SAL03688 | reverse complement strand
AGTGCCTTAAGCGCTTTATCGAAATCGAAGGGCTGGGACATGTGTCATTCCTTTTTGATTGTATATTACTGGAATGACACAGAATTTCTAACACTCCCCTTTGAAGTGATTCAGAAAATATCTGCATTTATCTATCATGATATGCAGGCTATCAGCTAAGCTACGATAACGTGTTCCTAAATAGTGTGGAATAGCAGATCGCTTTGAGGGAACTCAGCCCGGATTGTGCGATCTGATCAATCACTAAACATCACCAGCCACCAGCTGGGCTGAGCGATGCCAATCATTACACCGATCGCCGAAGTCTGCTATGAACAGTTGAGAATTACTCAGAGTTGTTCATCATCTGTATCCACACCACTAAATTATTAGTTGCGGTTTTTCCCCCCCCAGTCACACATTAAATCCAGAATTGGCATTAATGATTCCCCTCGTTTTGAAAGACTGTATTCAACTTTGGGCGGTATTTGAGGATACTCCACCCTATTGATTATTCCATCTTGTTCGAGTTCTTTCAGAGTATTACTCAGAGTTTTGAAAGAAATCGTACCGATGCGGCGTTTAAGCTCGTTGTATCGCATGACTGGTTTATTTTCATTTAACCAGTACATAACTATCATTTTATATTTCCCGCTAATTAAGGAAAGAGTATAACCAAAATCGGTTTCCTCCAGGTTGATACCAGTCTGTGAGCATGTCTCAGCCATCATTTACACTCTCCTTTTGGTAAGTATATAACCTAAATTTGCGTACTTCACAAACGACAGGGCCAATCATATACTCCAGAGTAACCCAATCGCAAGTCAGTCCTGAATGAGGAAATGATGAAAAAAACGCTTATAGTTGTCGCTCATCCAAATATTGAAAATTCAGTTGTTAATCAGTGTTGGATAAATGAGTTAAAAAAGTATCCTGATCAGTTTACTGTCCATGAGCTTTATAAAGCATATCCTGACGGCAGGATCAATATCGAGACTGAGCAAAGACTGGTTGAGCAACATGAGTCGCTGGTTTTGCAGTTCCCAGTTTACTGGTTCAACTGCCCTCCCATGTTGAAACAATGGCTGGATGAAGTGTTTCTTTATGGATGGGCATACGGCTCTACAGGCGATAAGCTGAAGAATAAAAAAATAGCTTTGGCTGTAACTGCCGGTATTGAACTGGCAGACTATATGGCGAATGGCCGTTATAAATTTACCATGCAAGAAGTACTTCGCCCATTTGAAATTACGATTAAATATGTTGGTGCTGAATATGTTCCACACTTTGCCTTTTATGGTGCAGAATATAACCCTTCCAAAGAAGTGATTAAAGAAAACGCAGTAGACTATGTTAAGTACTTAACTAAATTAACTTACAGTGAGTTAGTAATAAGTAATTAATGTTAATTTGATAGCCCGTTCTCATATATTTTCGCTTATGATGCAGTAAATAATATGGTTCTGCTTGCTGCATCAATTAGTGTCTTGATTGCCTTACTTGTAATTAAGCCAAAAGAACACAGTGAAATTTAACCGAACCATTACAAACCAACTCACAAATTTCGTATTGAGTTGGTTATCGTACTGATATTTTGGCTTTGGCACTCAGGTAATTACATAACCGATGTCCACTTTGACACAAAGCTGTCTGTTATGCCCACTTACGGCCAAAGAGTAATCTAAAACATGACAAATATCACATTTCAGAACAGTTATTGCGTTTGGAGCCTTATTGAGGGCCTCACTCCAATTTTAAAAATAAAATCTTCATAAATTCAATATGATAAATCAATATCAGTATCCAGTCAGAGGAGACAAATTCCTGTTTTCAGGCTTACTTATAAATTCTTATTACCACAGATTTCAATAAGTTAGCGTGAAAATACCTCCCGATGCGCATCTGGTTTTTCCTGCGCATCCGGCGAAACTTTGGGCCATTTCAGTTCGATAATGGCGTGACCATCCTGTGTCTCTAACCAACGCACAAATCCGCAGTATCAAGCCTTCTGATAACCCCTTTAAGCTGATCGATTCTCATGGTCGGTATCTGCTTGTTAATCCGGGCTTGTGGGTCAGGCGCTCAAAGAGCGTGAAGTGCGGCGCAATGTTTTCGCCTTCCGGCGCGTTTCCTGACGTAGACGCGATTATCGGCGACAGATCTCCGGTGATGGTGATGGAGCTCGCGGCACAATAAGGCCTTAGCGGGATGCAAAATCGCCTCCCGCTAAGGCTTCATTCAGCCGCTTTTCATATCACATAAATACGCCTCTTCCACTCCTGTCCAACAGCAGGCGACAGCTCATTTCGTTAGCGAAACGGTGGCTCATTAAACGTGCGTAATTTACGTGAGTGCAAACGATCACCTTCTGCGCGTAGTAAATCAATAGCACGAATACCAATTTGCAAATGTTCTGAAATAGCCCCCTCATAAAACCGGTTTGCCTGCCCGGGCAGTTTAATTTCACCGTGTAAAGGTTTGTCAGAAACACAAAGTAGCGTGCCGTAAGGCACGCGGAAGCGATAGCCCTGGGCTGCAATCGTCGCGCTCTCCATATCAATCGCGACCGCGCGGCTAAGGTTGAATCGCAGCGCCGATGCGGAATAACGAAGCTCCCAGTTACGGTCATCCGTGGTGACGACGGTTCCCGTGCGCAGTCGCTGTTTCACCTCTTCGCCGGGCATTCCGCTAACCGCTTTGGTAGCGTCGTACAGCGCACGCTGTACTTCCGCAATGCTTGGAATCGGAATATCAGGCGGCAGAACGGCATCCAGCACATGATCATCGCGTAAGTAGGCATGGGCCAGCACATAATCGCCAATCGCCTGACTTTCTCGTAACCCTCCACAGTGCCCAATCATAAGCCAGACGTCAGGCCGCAACACGGCCAAATGGTCGCAAATCGTTTTAGCATTTGAAGGGCCGACACCGATATTTACCAGCGTAATCCCCTGCCCATCTGCCGTTACCAGGTGCCAGGCGGGCATCTGATGTTTCTTCCAGGCCAGATCGGAAATAGCCTCTTCCGGCGCTTCCGTTTCTGCCGTGATCCAAATTCCGCCGGCACAGGAAAGCGCGATATAGGGGCTGTCAGGATCAAGAATTTGGCTGCATCCCCAGCGCACAAACTCATCGACATAGCGGGTGTAGTTGGTAAACAAAACGAAGGGCTGAAAATGTTCAACCGGCGTACCGGTATAGTGCCGTAACCGGGCCAACGAGAAGTCAACACGACGCGCGTCGAAGTGCGATAACGGATAGAATTCGCCGGGGTGGAACAGACCGTCTGCTGTCTCATCGCCAATCTGTGCCAGTTCTGTGGTAGGAAAATGGCGCGTTAGCCCAGCGCTCATAGAACGATCCAGCGTCAGAGCCGAGCCATCGATCACGTAAGGATACGGGATCTCATGGTGCGAGGCCTCCACCGCAATATGCGCGCCATAATCATGGTAAACGAGGTTAAGCTGTTCCAGAAGATAAGCGCGAAATAGCGCAGGCCGCGTAACGGTAGTGGTATAACAGCCAGGATGAGTAAAGCGTCCAAAAGCGCGTGTTTTAGGCGGGTTCGGTGTCGCGCCATCCCAGCTTACAGACAGCGAAGGATAAACAAACAGTCCGTTAAGCCTGGCGTGGGGATCGGGCAGCGTGCCGTTATCAACATAGTCAGCGATGGCTTCACGGAGCGCGTTAACCGACTGCTCGTACAGCTCCTCCAGGCGATCCAGCGCCTGCTCGGGCGTCAGGTTTGTGCCTTTATTTTCCATATTATTCTCCTTAGCGTTCACAGGTGAGGCACGTCATTCGATAGTATGACAGCAAAGGAGGAAACTAAAGGGGTTAGCGTAAGGGCGGCGGCAGTAAACATGAACCTTTAAAAAAGAAAAGAGAACTATCTTAGCGCCACCATCATCGCTCAAAAAGAAGGGTACTGGTACAGCTATTTGTTAAGTTCATTACAATTAGTCATATAACCATTTCCCGGCTTTTGCTGACTCGATCAGCATGCTGATAGTGAAATCTGGGACGGGTACAGGCTCCGTTTTCTTGAACGGATGCCATGAAAAAGGGTGATTAGGAAAATAGGTTTCTATTCTGAAGTTACCTCGCTCGACATTGAGTTTCTCGAAGAATTTATTCATGAGATCTTCGGCTTCAAGTTCATCAATGCTCAGATCAGTATCAAGGTCAATCTCTGGTGTTAATTCCACTTGCTTAATGTTGAACAGATATGTGCCAGCATAAGGCCGTACAAGCTCGTAAACTTGCTGTTCAATATTGTCTACCATAACTTATCATTGCCCCGAGCAATGGTATTGTAGTCGCGTATAGTGAGATATGTTATTTGTGACACATCTGCGGCAAGGATAATTTCCCCGATCAAAGGAATGAAACGTCCAACAAACGGCGCAATGTTACGAACCATAACACGTCTGGCTGTCCACGGGGTGTAACCGCCTAACCATGTCGGAAGGAATATTCCAAAGGGAAATTTTGACTTTTTAAACACTGCACGTGCAGTCCTGGACGCGTATGATGTGCCTTTAGTCGCTCCAGCGGGTTTCGCCCTTGTCCAAAGATTATTACGACCTGATGCCAAAGCAACAACAGCCCCGAAATCTGCAACACCAATCCCAAACTGGCTTGCGGTATTCTCACAAAAAATCATAACAGAAGTTCGGCAGCAGTCAGATTGGATTTTCCTGCATAGAAGTATGTTCCATTTAGTTCTTCTACTGTATCCATTAGAAACTCTATAGTTACTATTTTGGTTTACTTATTGTACATCCTTGTTTCGAATGAAAGAAATCAATCTTTTGGGAAAGAACGGATCAAGATCACTGGAAATATCTGAAATCAGATGAAAGAGACAGTCGCGATTCCCACCAGGGGCATCACCTGGCAAGCTTGTGTGATCGCTCCGTTTGAACCGAACACATCTATATGTCAGCATACTGATACGGGTTTGATCTTGCGGATAGCGGTATCGGTTAATGCCATACGTGGGGGCTCCATTTTTCCAACGAACCGTGAAGCCTCCGATTAAGCCCCCAAAAACCATGGATGTCAAAAAACCCGGTAAACCTTCTCAGGTCAACCGGGTAAAGATAAGTTATTGTTTTTTTAAACGTCTCCGGACTCACCAGGATATCCCGAAACTAAAATCTGGCTCCTCTGACTGGACTCGAACCAGTGACATACGGATTAACAGTCCGCCGTTCTACCGACTGAACTACAGAGGAATCGTGTGAACGGGGCGAATATTAACGAGGTGCCCCTGGCTTGTCAAAGCCTGTTTTCACAAAAAAAGTTCGTTTGCTGCTTTATTCCACACTTCGGTTAAAATTCACCGTTTCCTGATGATTTTCACAGCAAAAAGCGCTTACTCCCTCTTTACGCGCGGGTATCTCCACAGCCAGCGCCCGCTTATCAGACGCCAGTAAAACAGTGCGCCACGCACGGCCCAGTCAAGAAACATCCCCAGCCAAACCCCTACAACCCCCATACCCAGCACAATACCAAGCGTATACCCTGCCACAACGCGACAGCCCCACATCCCCAGCATCGATACCCACATCGCAAATCGCACATCGCGCGCGCCTTTAAAACCCGACGGCAACACCCACGCGGCCGCCCAAATTGGCATAAAGGCAGCATTAAGCCAGAGCAGAACTTTCACTACCTCTTTTACGTCCTGCTCCTGGGTATAAAATGAGGCAAACAGACCCGCAAACGGCGCCGTCCCCCAGGCAATTGCCGTAAGTACGATAGTCGACATCCAGAATACATGGCGCAGTTGACGCTCTGCCTGACCAATTTGCCCGGTACCAAGACGCTTACCGGTGATAATAGTCGACGCCGAACCAAGGGCGTTACCCGGCAGGTTGATAAGCGCCGCCACGGAAAAGGCAATAAAGTTACCCGCAATAACGTTAGTGCCCATTCCGGCGACAAACATTTGCGTCAGTAGCTTGCCACCGTTGAACAGCACTGATTCAATGCTCGCCGGAATACCGATACCCATCACTTCCCAGATAATGCCGAAATTCAGCGGCTTCAGATAGCTTTTCAGCGGAATGCGCAGCGCCGGATTAAAACCAATCATCAGCACCCAAATAATCGCTACCGCGCCGATGTAGCGCGAAATGGTTAATCCCAGCCCCGCGCCGGCAAAACCCAGCCCTTGCCAGGAGAAAGCCCCGTAAATCAGGATGCTGCTGATAATAATATTGAGAATGTTCATCCCGCCGTTAATCATCAACGGGATTTTCGTATTCCCTGCCCCACGCAGCGCGCCGCTACCGATTAGCGCAATTGCCGCAGCCGGATAACTCAGCACCGTCAGTTCAAGGTACGTTAACGCCAGCCCCTTTACTTCTGGCGTCGCCTCGCCTGCGACAATATTAATAATTTCACTGCCGAAATAATGAATGACCACTGCCAGCACAACGGCAAATAGCGTCATAATCACCAACGACTGGCGCGCCGCCGCCCTTGCGCGTCGCCTGTCGCGCTTGCCGAGGCTAAAGGCGACCACCACCGTAGTACCAAGATCGATAGCCGCAAAAAAAGCCATAATTACCATATTAAAACTGTCGGCAAGCCCCACGCCCGCCATTGCTTCCTTGCCCAGCCAACTGACGAGAAAAGTACTGAGCACGCCCATTAGCAAAACACAGGTATTTTCCAGAAAAATAGGGATAGCAAGTGGGGTGATTTCACGCCAGAACAACACTTTGTAGCTCTTGCGTTTGGCATACCAGGGCGTACGGACGACAGCCTGGCGTAAGGCAGTGGAGACGTTCAAAATGGACCTTAAAGAAGAGAGTTGAAACCACATTTCAATAATGAGCGAGAAATCGTAAGGCTGCAAAGCTTTTTGCAGAAAAAATGTCTGCAAATGCAACAAAGTGATGAGATAACCCGCAATCGAATCTGTAAGAGGTTAAATGGGGTTTGACAAAAATTTTTCCGCCGCTAATATACGACCCCACACGATTCCTCTGTAGTTCAGTCGGTAGAACGGCGGACTGTTAATCCGTATGTCACTGGTTCGAGTCCAGTCAGAGGAGCCAGATTTTAGTTTCGGGACATCCTGGTGAGTCCGGAGACGTTCAAAAAACAAGAACTTATCTTTACCCGGTTGACCTGATAAGGTTTACCGGGTTTTTTGATACCCATAGTTTTTTGGGACTTAATCGGGGGCCTCACGGTTCGTTGAGAAAATGGAGCCCCTGCCATGACACTCACTACTAATACAGATACTCCAGCCCATGAAAACCAGCAATGTGGCGGGATATTTAAAGGCCAGACCTGCCTGCGCTAATGTTGACCGGCATTCCGGAACGGCGCTCCAGCACCTCATTAACCCGCGAAGTATCAACGTCATCCCCTTTGATAAACGTGCGCAGCACTGGCGTAACGGGCAATGGAACTTTTTTGTCTGACTCAAATTCAGCACGGTTACGAGAAAGCGGTTCGTGTACCTCCAGCCAACGACTACCATCCGGCTCTACCGAAAATTTAACGGGCCTGTCGATAATCTGAACGCGGGTTCCTACAGGAACATGGTCGAATAAATATTTAATATCGTCATTGCGTAAACGGATACAGCCCTGACTGACGCGAAGGCCAATGCCAAAGTTAGCGTTAGTGCCATGGATGGCATATAACCTGCCGATATATATTGCGTATAGCCCCATAGGGTTATCCGGCCCCGCAGGCACCATCGCGGGCAGCGTTTTTCCCTCTTTAGCATATTCCCGACGCGTATTAGCCGTTGGCACCCAAACCGGGCCATCTTGTTTGCGTTCAACCGCAGTTACCCAGTTGCGCGGCGTTTCACGGCCAGCCTGACCAATACCAATGGGTAGCACCTCAACCGTATTCGTGCCTGCGGGATAATAATAAAGGCGCATCTCGGCGACGTTTACCACAATACCTTCACGAACGGTGTCAGGCAGAATCAACTGCTGCGGCACCACCAGTGTGGAACCAGACTGAGGTAAAAACACATCCACGCCGGGATTCGCTTCAAGCATATTACTCAGCCCCTGACCGTAGCGGGCGGCAAATGACTCTAAGGGCTGAGTATTGTTCTGTGGTACGGCGACTGTGACAGGCTGTCCTACCAGACGACTGCCTTCGGGCGGCAACGGATAGCTTATAGCCAGCGAGAAATGGCTTACCAACAAGACGAAAAACGGAAAAAAAGGTGTGATACGACGCATTATATCCCTTCCTTTGTCGCGGCAGGTGTGCGTTAAGTATAGCTTTTTTCTCACATGGCTGGTGTTGTGCGCCCGGGTTATGTTGCGTTTGCGTTCCCCTCCGGCAGGACAATATTACTGGCCGCTAACTCCCCCATATTGTGGAACATGGCGCACGCGGCTTCCACGATCGGCATCGCCAGCGCCGCGCCGCTTCCTTCACCTAACCGCATCGCCATATGCAAATAGGGTTCCATAGACAAATGCGCGAGCGCGATGCGGGCACCCTTTTCCGCCGAAAAGTGCGACGAGATCAGATAAGGTCTCACCGCAGGCGCAATCTGACAGGCCGCCAGCGCTGCCGAGTAGGAAAGAAAGCCATCCAGCAATACGGGTAAGCCACACCTTGCCGCACCAAGCATCACGCCGGTCATCCCGACCAGATCGAAACCACCCACCTTCGACAACACATCAATGCCATCGCGCGGATTGGGCTGATTAATCGCAATCGCCCGCCGCACGACGTCCACTTTATTATCGATGCGGGAAGGCGGAAGATTCGCGCCAATCCCCACCACCTCTTTTGCATCACTTCCTGTAAAAACGCTGACCATCGCGGCGGCTGGCGTGGTGTTCGCCATTCCCAGCTCCCCTACGCCAAATAAGGTCACGCCGCGTTGCGCCAGGTCGCAGGTGTAGCGGGAAACCTCCAGCAAAAGCGCTTCAGCCTGCGAGCGACTCATCGCCGGGCCAACGGCAATATTTCCGCAGCCGCGCGCGACGCGCATATCAACTACGCCAGGAATAGGTTCGGCATCAATACCGACATCAATGACATGCACCTTCGCACCGGCCTGAGCGGCAAGCACACATACGCCGGTTGTTCCCCGCGTCATATTCGCCGCCTGAATCGCCGTCACGATTTTGGGCGAAACCGCTACGCCTTCATCCCAGACGCCATGGTCGGCGCACATCACCAGCACCGCCTTTTCACCTACCTGCGGCGTACCGTTAAGACCCGGCATTCCCGCGAGCTGAACGGCTAAGGTTTCCAGTCTGCCCAGGCTGCCCGGCGGTTTGAGCAGGCCGTCAATATGTTGCTGCGCACGCGCCATCGCCTCGGCGTCCGGCGCAGGAATGTCACGAAGTAAAGCGTGTAGTGTCTGCATAAGATGTCTCGTCCGTAATAATCGGCTCATAATAGAGCCAGCAGAAAGATCAATTCGCCAAGTTCGATCGCCGCGCCCAGCGTATCGCCGGTTTGACCGCCAAGCGTACGTTTAAGCAACTGGCCAAGGATGAAAATCGCCGCGCATGTGACCACCATTGCGGCCAGTCCTTGCATACCAGGCAGTAATACCGTGGCGATGATTATCGCCAATCCCAGAGTAATGCAGGTTTGCCGTCCGCTGACTTTACCGATAAATACATTGCCAAGCCCCTCTTCACGGGCGTAGCGATGACGGTACATCAATAAAACGGCGCTGCCGCGTCCGGCCGCACAGGCCGCCGCCAGCGCCGCCAACATTGGCGTTCCACGTAACGCCAGTTCGCTGACAACCAGAATTTTTGTCAGGAGCACAAAAATAAGCGCCAGCCCGCCATGGGTTCCCAGACGACTATCACGCATAATCTCCAGCATTCGCTCACGGCGGCGCGCGGAAAAAATGCCATCGCAGGTATCGGCCAGCCCATCCAGGTGAAAACCACCTGTCAGCAGCGCCAGCGCCAGAATACAGAGCAACGCCGCTAGCGGAATACCACACCAGGGTTGCAGGAGGATGAAAATCAGGCCGCTTACCCCTCCCAGAATCAACCCGATAAAGGGAAATATCACGATCCCACGCGAATACTGCTCGAAATCCAGTCCCTGCGACCAGCGTGACGGCACGGGCAAGCGGCTAATAAAAGCGAGCATGGCCCAAAACAGCTTACTCATTTAATTTTGACTCCAATACCTGAGACCACCAGCCAGACCTCATCCGCCGCTGCCGCCAGTCGTTGGTTGACCCGACCGGCAATATCACGAAAATGGCGCGCCAGACGGTTTTCCGGGACGATCCCCATTCCCACCTCATTTGTCACCAGTACCACTTTCGCCGGGCAGCGCTGGCAGGCTGCAATTAAAATCTGAATTTCATCGTCAATGGCGCGCTCCATCGCCGCATAATCCCATTGTTCGGGATCGTTTTCGCCTCCCAGCGCAAACAGCAGATTCGTCACCATGGTGGTAATACATTCCAGCAAAATCGCGTCGTCAGGGGCAAGATCCGCGGTAATCAACGTATCAAGATGCCGCCAGCATTCTGCGGTCCGCCAGTGTGCCGGCCTGCCATCTTTATGATGCTGAATTCTCGCCGCCATCTCGTCATCAAGGATCTGCGAGGTGGCGATATACAGTACCTGCGGCGCATCGCCAATTAAGGTTTCAGCATGACGGCTTTTACCACTACGCGCCCCGCCCGTCACCAGAATCATCATACCGGCTCCTGATGTTGTTGCATGATGCTATAAATTTTATCAATATCAATATGTTGCCGCATCGCTTCCGCCAGCAGATCAAATTGCCGCGCTTTATGATCCGCATAACAAAAAGTCGTTTCCCACGGCGCAAACCCTTTTCGCGCCCGTAACCCATTGACCACCGCACGGGTAAACGCATCGCTGTCAAACAGGCCATGAAGGTAAGTGCCAAACGCCAGTCCGTCGGCGGTGACCGCGCCATCCGCCATAGAGCATCCATTTTTCTGTAACGTCATGGCCGTACAGCATCCTTCCTGCAGCACCGTTTCCCCCATGTGAATTTCATAACCGCGTACCGGTAGCCCCGCCGCGGCAGCCAGCCAGCCGGGCAGCTCGCCTGACATTGTCGCGTTAACCTGCGTCGTGGTTTTATCCTGTGCAAAGCGAGTGATCGTATTAAGCAGCCCCAGGCCCGACTGCGTACCCAGCCCCGACTCCACTTCATCCACAATGGTGTCGCCCAGCATCTGGTAGCCGCCGCAAATCCCCATCACCGGCACTCCCTGCCGATGTGTCTGCAATACCGCATCCGCCATCCCGCTTTCGCGCAGCCAGGCGAGGTCGCTCAGCGTATTCTTACTGCCCGGCAGGATCACCAGATCAGCGTCAGTCAACGCTTCCGGGCGGCGAATATAGCGTATGCGCACATCCGGCTGCGCCGCCAGAGCGTTAAAATCCGTAAAGTTAGAAATATGTGGCAGTTGCACAATGGCAATAGTGATATCACGGGGGGCGTTACCGCGATATTTATCGTTTTGCAGCGCGACGCCATCTTCATCTTCCAGATCCACATCCAGCCATGGCATCACTCCCAGGACCGGGACGCCAGTAAGCGATTCGATTTGTTCGATACCGGAATAGAGTAGCGCCACGTCGCCGCGGAATTTGTTGATAATGACGCCCTTTACTCTGTCACGCTCCTGTTTATGCAGCAGCGCCAGCGTGCCATAAATAGCGGCGAATACGCCGCCCCGGTCGATATCCGCCACCAGAATAACCGGACACTGGGCCATTTCCGCCATTCCCATATTGACGATATCGCGATCGCGCAGATTGATTTCCGCCGGGCTTCCGGCGCCTTCCAGCACAATAACGTCATATTCCTGCGCCAGGCTGTTATAGACCGCAAGGATTTGCTCACGCAAACGCGGTTTATAGTCATGGTAACTAACCGCATCCATATTGGTCGCCACTTTCCCCATCAGCACGACCTGCGCCTGGCGATCGCTGGTCGGTTTGAGCAGCACCGGGTTCATACGCACATCTGGCGTGATCCCCGCGGCTTCCGCCTGAAAAATCTGCGCCCGCCCCATCTCTTTACCATCCGGCGTAATACCAGAATTAAGCGCCATATTTTGCGATTTAAACGGCGCGGTACGCAGACCATCCTGATAAAAAATGCGGCATAAACCCGCCGCCAGCACACTTTTGCCGACGTCGGATGCCGTCCCCTGCAACATAACTGCCTGCGTCATGACGCCTCCCTGAATGCGCACTTTTGCATTCGATGAAAAAACTCCGTTTCTGTTTTACACAGCGGCAGTCCCAGTTGAGTATGAAGTTTGACCAGCCAGGGCTGGGTTAGCCCCGCTTGTTCCATCGCTTCCGTACACGCGAAAACCTCGCCAGGCGCGCCATGCATCAGGATCTGGCCCTGGCGTAACACGTATACGGCATCGCTAATTTCATAAATAAGATCGATATCATGGCTGGAGATAATGACATGATTGCCCTGCGCCACAATCCGCCTGATGATAGCAATCATCTGAGTGCGCCCTGCGGGATCGAGACCAGCAGTGGGTTCATCCAGCAATAGATAGCGCGCCTGTAGCACCAGCGCTCCGGCGATAGCCACACGTTTTTTTTGCCCATGACTCAAACACTGAATGGGCTGATGGCGAAAATGTTGGGCGTCAACCAGCGTTAGCGCCTCGTCGACGCGGCGCGTGATTTCCGCCTCCGGCACCCCCAAATTACGTAAACTAAACGCAATGTCGCTATCGATATCAGTATAAAAAATCTGCTGTTCAGGGTCCTGAAAAACCGTCGCAACTTGCTGGCGCAGCGCCAGTAGTCCGCGCTTGCTGTAATCCAGCGGTTTTCCCTGCCACAACACGGCCCCTTTTTGCGGACGCAACAGGCCGCTCAGGTTCATAAAAAGCGTAGACTTCCCACAGCCGTTCGCGCCCACCAAACCGGTAACAGGCGAAAGCGAAAAATCCAGATTTAACCCTTTAAGTACCGGCTCATCCTGATAACGAAACCACAGGTCTGAAGTGGCAAGCATAATAGTCCTTACAGGTGAAAATCACCCTGATACAGTTTGATATCCAGCGTGGTAGTCATTTGCTGATAACGCATTAACACCCGCGTAAACAGGAGTCCAGCCAGCATTGCCAGAGATCGATAGCCGTTCGGCAGGCTGCAATAACCAAAACGCAGCGTTTGCGCGCGACGAATTGCCACCGCCTCATCCAGAAGAATAAAGAGAAAGCGCCACGTTAACAGGATTTGCTCGGTAAGCAGGCGTGGAATATGCGCGCGCTTAAGCAAGCTAATTAACTGCGGAAACGGTAGGTTCATCACCAGCCACAACGTCGCGGACAGCGCCGTCAGGCTACGCCAGAACGTGTCATTCGCCGTGACCACGCCCGCACGGGTAATCCCGATCCAGTACGGCCCGACAGATATGCCAGCCAGCAGCATTTGCGGCTCGCGGCTGATGCTGAAGATAATCGTTATCACGCCGACCAACAAAAATCCAAAAGGTATCGCCATCCATCGACACCAGCGCCAGAGGGATATGCGCAATAGCCAACAGCTCAATCCGGCAATGATCAGCAGCTCAATGCCCTGCCCTACAGGCGGCAGAGCAAACGCCAGTATCATCATCGCCAGCCACAGCAAAAACTTGCGCTGCGGCGCAACGTGTGCCCAGCGGCTTTGATAGCTGAGTCGATCAAGCCCGGTCATCACGGCGTTGTTTACCTTTGCAATACCCCAGGATATAAAAAATCACCGCCGCGCCAAGAGAGCCCTGAAGGGTAAACAGCAGGCTTTCAATTTCACCGCTGGCAGGTTCATATAACGGCTGAAACCAGGGTTTATACTGCGGCGCAATAGCCTGAATCTGGCTTTCCGCTTCGCCGTCTGAACCGCCATATTCACCGCCATGGTTAATAAAAAACGGCAGAATCACCAGCGCCACCACCATCGCTAACAACATCAACGTTTTTTTCATTTTAATGTCCTTGTACGGTAATCACTTGCCGTTTGGTTAACTGGTCATAAATCATGACGGTTAATAAACCCTCGGCAATGGCGACAGGAATCTGTGTGAGGCAGAAAATCCCCATAAACTTCACAACAGACCCTGTCGCTCCGGCATGGGGATCGGGAAACGCAACGCCAAGCTGGACTGAAGTCACAAAATAGGTCGCCAAATCCGCCAGCATCGCGCACAGAAAAACGGCGACATCACGGCGCAGTCCGGCACGGCAGGCCATTTTCCACACCAGATAACCGACAACCGGGCCAATCACCGCCATCGACATTCCATTTGCGCCAAGCGTCGTCAGGCCGCCGTGCGCCAGCAATAGCGCCTGAAACAACAGCACAACCGCGCCGAGAATCGCCACCACCCCGGGCCCGAACAAGATAACCGCCAGACCAACGCCGGTCGGATGTGAACAACTCCCCGTTACCGACGGAATTTTGAGCGCGGACAGGACAAAAATAAACGCGCCGCACAGCGCCAGCAGTACCTTCTGATGATTATCCTCCTGCACAATACGCCGTAAGCGCACCAGCCCATACCACAAGCAGGGTAAAAACAGTAACCACCAGGCCAGCGCCCACACTGGCGGTAAAAAGCCCTCCATGATATGCATCGCAAACGCCTGTTGCGGGACAACCATCAGCAATAGCGCTGCAGCCAGTCCACTGAAAGACAACTGTCGAAGCTGCTGTTCAAGTTTCATTCTGCATACTCCCACTGTTTATTGACCAGAATGGTCGAAAAATAGGGCAACGGTCGATCATCGTTGACCTCGTGGAGATGGCGCCAGCACTGCTCGCCGGGCAGCGTGGCCTCGGACATCATTAAGGCGCATTCCAGCAGGCCAGCCTGCGCCAGCAACGCTTTAATACGAGCGAACCGGCCATACACTTTCATCAGCACCAGGCTATCATGCTGTTGTAGCGCCTGGGCTATTTCCGCTTCCGGCGCGGTACAAGAAATAACCGCCAGCGATTGCCGTTCTATGGCGAGCGGCATTTTCGCGCGGGCGGCTATCGCGGCGAAGGACGTGACGCCGGGGACAATCTCCAGCCACTCCGGGCAGCCGATACGCTGGAGTAAAAAAA
This sequence comes from Salmonella sp. SAL03688, assembly GCF_046551895.1. Lineage (NCBI taxonomy): Bacteria > Pseudomonadati > Pseudomonadota > Gammaproteobacteria > Enterobacterales > Enterobacteriaceae > Salmonella > Salmonella sp. SAL03688. The sequence goes on along the minus strand of NZ_JBGDVI010000012.1, from coordinate 131,890 downwards.
TCCAGGTACTGAATAGCATCGCATCGCCCAGGGTAATAAAACCGACCTGTTTACCCGCTTTCACCTCTGCGGTAAGCGCGGCGGCAACCTCGTTCCAGACCGCTTCTTTCTCGGCGCCGTCAGCGCTCATAGGGAAATGGCAACAACGTACTTCCGTCTGCTCGCCGAGATAGTCGCGCACAATCGACAGCGCCAGACTATCGCCCCCCTTACGACCGGCGGGCGCATACAGAATGTCCAGCGAGCCAAGAATCCGCGCTGCGCGGACGGTTATCAGGTCGGGCGCGCCTGGCCCGGTGCTTAATGCGTATAATTTACCGTTCATGCCGCCTCCTCTACCGCCATGTTCAGCGCCTGGTGCAAATGCGCGACAAACATCGCCCGGATAGCCGGGTTTTCTCCCAGCCCGCTCAGCCACGGCGTCGCCGGAATGCCCGCCGCGTTAAAGCGCATTTTCCATGAGTCGCCGTCGTCTGAAGCCATATCATTAATGGCGTGATCGCCCGCCACCAGCATTAATGGCATCAAATGTACGCCGGTGACGCCTTCGTCACGCAGGCTGTCGATCAGGATGTCGACCTCCGGGTAGCTTTCTACGGCGCCGACGCGCGCCGGGAAGCGCTGCGCGGTCATCATATGATCGAGACAGGCATAGGCTGCGAATGCGTGATGGCTGGCGCCGTGGCCCATAAAAACGACTTTCTCCGTTTGTCTGAGCGATGGCATCTGTTGTCGCAACGCCTGCATTAGCTGCACATAATCGTTATGGCTGCTCAGCAGCGGCACGCCCAGCGTCAGGCGAGTGAATAACGGACGCAAGAGTTGTACCTCACGGACAATTTTTTCATATTCGTCGCCGTTAATAATGTGCAACGACTGAATCGCCACGTCCTGATATCCCTGTGCGGCAAGCTTTTGCAAAGCCTGTAATGGCGTATCGATGTCGATACCGTCACGCTGGCGAAGCTTGCGAATGATCATTCCGGAAGTGAAGGCGCGAAACAGGTCGCGATCGGGACAGGACGCCGCCAGATCACGTTCGCACGCCACAATGTTTTTTTCACAGGTGTCGTGATAGCTGGTGCCAAAACTGACTACCAGAAGCGCTTTTTTCATTTTTACTCCTTAGCTGCGGCCAGCCAGCGCGATAAACGCTGCGCAAAGGCGGCCTGGCTTTCCAGTAACTCATCACCCGTCACAAGCGGCGTCGGGCGCGCAATAACGATGCAGGGAATGCCCGCATCCAGACAGGGCTGAACTTTTTCCTGATATCCCCCCTCCGCGCCGGACGCTTTGGTAATGACTACGTCGGCCCGGCACTGGTGGTAAAACGCGGCGTTAAAATCAGCGCTGAACGGCCCACACAGTGCGAAAATTTCTCCAACGCCGAACCCCAGTTCGCTGCAGCGTTGAATCACCTCCGCCACGGGCAGTACGCGCGCCAGCAACGTTTTTTCCGCCAGCCCGGCACGCCAGACGGCCAGATCTTTACTGCCGGTCGTCAGTAACACGCGCGGACCAAAACGCCTCGCTATCTCGCAGGCATCGGCAATACTGCGCGCCGTATAGAGAAGCGGATGAGTCAGATTGCTAAGCTGCTCCGGACGCTGATAACGACTTAACAACACGCCTGCCGTTTCACAGGCGCGAAGGAGGTTATGGCTGACCATTTCTGCATAAGGATGCGATGCATCTATTACCCAGCGAGTACGGTTTTCTTTTAGCCAGGCGACCATCTGCCCGTACTCCAGACGACCACAGCGCACCTGTCCTTTAATGTCGCCCGCCAGCGCTTTTCCGGCTGGCGTCGCCACGGATAAGGTGTACGCGACGTTCGCCGCATCCAGTTGTCGGCATAACGCGCGCGCATCGCTGGTTCCGCCCATGACCAGCACTTCCCCGTAGCTCACAGCACATAGCCTCGCGGCGTGATCATCAGGCCATCCTGAACATAGGTCGTTTTATTACCGACGATGACCAGACTGGTCATATCTACCGGTTCAAAATCCATATCGCCGAGCGTAGTCAGCCATTTTTCCTCTTTCTTACGTCCGGCGGATTTCACCACGCCAACCGGCGTTTGCGCGCTTTTACTGGCGGCAAGCAGGTCAAACGCGCGCGCCAGATGCCCTTCGCGCCCGCGGCTGCGCGGGTTGTAAAAACAGATAACAAAGTCTGCCTCTCCGGCGGCAACGATGCGTTTTTCAATTACCGGCCACGGGGTCAGCAGGTCGCTGAGGCTGATATGGCAGAAGTCATGCATTAGCGGCGCGCCCAGTAAAGAGGCGGCGGCGATGCTGGCGGTCATGCCAGGAATGAGCCGCACCTCGACGTCCAGTTTCTGCTTGCTCACCAGTTCCAGCACCAGCCCCGCCATGCCGTAAATACCGGCGTCGCCGCTGCTGATGAGCGCTACGTTATGCCCGGCCTGCGCCAGTTCAATAGCCGCCTGGCAGCGTTCAATTTCCTTACACATGCCAGTCTTGATCACCTGTTTGTCGCCGGTGAATGCTTTAACCAGATGGGTATAGGTTTTGTAACCCACGACGATTTCCGCCGCCTGAAGCGCCTCAATCGCTTCCATCGTCATCATTGCCTGCGAACCAGGGCCAATTCCGATTACGCTTAACATCAGTGTGAAACTCCCAAAGTAATAGTGACGCCCTGTTCGCGCAGGGTCTCGCCTAACAATTGTCCCTGGCTTAATAACCACGCAGCCGGGCCGGATACGCTGCCAACGCCCACCGTTTTTCTGACGAAGCCAGAACCGGGAAAATGGTGTTCGAATTCGCGCAACGCTTCGGCGGTAAAGGTTTTAAAAGGCACGCGGCAGCAGGAGGCGAGCTGAATAAGCCCCGGCTCCCCTTTTTTGAGCGTGACGCTGCCAATCGCTTTTAACGCCAGCGGATCGAGTTTCTGCGCTTCAAGCTGGCGCGCCAGTAATGTCGCCAACAGGGGAAATGGCGTATCGCGGCGACAGCCAATTCCCGCCACCACGCGCTGGGGCACCAGTTTCCAGTGCGGTACGGGAAGCTCAGGGAGGTCATTACGCAAAGAGACGCAGATAAGCGCATCCAGTTCAGGCAACCGCTGCAAATCATCAACAGGGATAAAACCGCGAATATCACACTGGCCGATCTCTTCCGTTAGTTCGGCATCCCACCATAACCCTACACGTTGATGACTGACCAACATCTGGTTAACGGTTTTTACCGCCGTGCGAAGATCGGTCATGCGGGCGTTAAGCTGGAAAGCTAAGGTGTCCAACGCGGACATCTCATTGACATCCGTTGCCGTGGTAATCACCGGATCGGCGCCTAACATTCCTGCCAGGTAGCGCGTCAAGGCATTGGCCCCGCCCGCATGACCGGAAAGCAGGCTAATGACATGCTGACCACGTTCATCAATGACGACCACCGCCGGATCGCTGAACTTGTCGTTCACTAACGGCGCCAGGACACGAACGGCAATGCCGGTCGCGCCGATAAAAATAAGCGCGGTATAAGTGGTAAAAGCCTGCCGGGCGGTATTAGCGAATCCGCCATCGAAGGGAATAAATCCCTCTTCCCGCAGTTTTTCACTGGTAAAGCAGGTTAACGGCAGCATCGCGGCGAGTCTCTTTGCCAGCGCCACGCCGCCGGGCGTCAGGCAAAACAACGCAATAGATTCAGGCTTTACGGTATTCATGGCTAAAGTCCGCTGCATAAAGTCTTGAGTAGTGATACTCCTTACCCAGAAAATTCCCGACCAGGATTAGCGCCGTCTTACGGATGCCAGCATCACGTACTTTGTCGCTAATATCCGCTAACGTGCCGCGAACGGTCTGGCTTTCCGGCCAGGTAGCCTTATAGATGACTGCGACAGGCGTAGTTGCCGGATAACCGCCGGCAATGAGACGTTCCGCCACCCGATGAATACGCTGAACGGAAAGATAAATCGCCATTGACGTCTGGTGACTGGCGAACGCCTCCAGTTGTTCGCGTGCCGGTACTGGCGTGCGCCCTTCCAGACGGGTAATAATGAGACTCTGCGATACCTCCGGTACGGTATACTCCACACCCAGCTCCGCCGCAGCGCCGAGAAACGCGCTGACGCCAGGCACTACCTGCCAGTCGATACCACGGCGGGTTAACTCTTCGCCTTGCTCACGCACGGAGCCGTACAGCGAGACATCGCCCGTTTGCAACCGCACCACCGTTTTTCCCGCTTTCACGCCCGCCGCCATCAGCTCGATAATCTGCTCAAGATGCAGTTCGGCGCTGTCATAGCGTTCTGCCTGCGCGGGGCAGTAATCCAGCAGTTCGGTATTGATCAGCGAACCGGCATAGATAACTATCTGCGCCTGTTGCAGCAGGCGGTAGCCTTTAAGCGTGATCAGCTCGCGATCGCCCGGCCCGGCGCCGACGAACCATACACAGCGTGGATCAAATGTCTCTGACATGGTTTTCTTCCTTCTGACAGGCGATAACAAAAACAGGATTGTTCGGTTTGAAATAGTGTCCCGCCCCCAGCGGCGTTAACGATGAAAGCTGAAGCTGTACACAGTCCATTCGACATGCGCCGATGAGCGCAAGATGCGCCAGCGCACTATGAAGGTTTTCCTGCAAGATAAAGGTCATCACCAGACGGCCACCGGGATGCAGATGACCCATCGCCCAGTCAATCAGCGCCGTCAGATGCCCGCCGCTGCCGCCCATAAACACCGCATCGGCTTTCCCGGTTATGGTCATTGGCGCTTCGCCGGGGAGAATATCGATATTGCCGCAGGCAAAGCGCTGACGATTCTCATCAAGCAGCCGTAGCGCGGCAGGATTACGCTCGATAGCCGTCACCTGCAACGAAGGAAACTGCAGCGCCGCTTCAATTGAGACGCTTCCCGTTCCCGCCCCGACGTCAATCAGGTGACTGGCGCGGTGGAGCTCAAGTTTCGACAGTGCCAGCGCCCGTACTGCCTCTTTGGTCATTGGCACGTTCTCGCCGCGCAGAAAAAGCTCATCTTTCATCCAGGATCACCACTGCATTCATTTCATAGTCGGCGTTGACCGCACTGACGGGTAGCCAGTGGATCCGCTCATTTTCCATCGCCAGATTTTCACCAATCACCATTAAGCGATGCCCTTTACCGCGCGCGACCAGCTCCCGCGCGATTTCTCGCGGCCCGCAGCGGGCATCCGTGACCATCGCCACTTTGCGATGGTTCGCCAACTGCTCGAAGCTGACGCAACGACCGTGGCTACTGGTCAACCACATGTCATTCATATCAATTCCAGCCTGTGCGCACAGATACTGTACGGCGCTGATGCCAGGGATAATGCGAACCTGTTCGATACCAAAATGCGCCACCAGGCGTGTACCGATGCCATAAAACAGCGGATCGCCGGAGGCCAGCACCACGATCCCTTTATCCCAACGGGCGGCAATCCAGGACAACAACGCGCCAATATCCGCGCCCAGCGTAAATCGTTCGCCGCCAAACGCCGGAAACTGCGCCAAATGGCGTTTACCGCCTGCCAGCGCATCGGCGTGGTCTATCGCTTCCAGCGCCGCAGGCGTCATCAAATGCCGTCCAGCGGGCCCCATTCCCACGACCGTTAGCATTGCAGCTCCTTAGCAATCTCGTCGACGGGACGATTACTGCCGAGAATATGGTTATCAAAAGAAAACAGGATGGCGTCGCAGACAGGCGGCGTTTTGGTAAAACGCAGCATCTGCATGACTCGCAAACAAATACGCCTGGCAAGATGGTTATAGATATGCCCGAAGCCATATGCTTCAATGTGCTCCATTGCCGCTTCGGTGGTATCGCAATCGCTGACCAGGGTGAGTAACTCCAGCGGCGCGCCCAGTAAAGCTAAATGCGCGACCAGCGTTTCCATGCGCGCATCGGCAATATGGCTATGGGTATGAAAGATCCCGGCGGCGATTTTGATCAATTTTCCAGGATGACCCACCAGCACTATCTGGCAAAATCCCAGCCGTACCGCCTCTTCAATCATGTAGCCGACAAAATTGCTCATGGTGACGACCGCCTGTGTGTCGACGCCCATTTGTTCGCGAACAAACCGTTCGCCGTGGTTGCCCGGCACGAGTATCACTCGCGTTAATCCTGACGCCCGTTTGATCTCCAGTTCCAGCGATAGCGAGCGTTTCCAGCTTTCTTCCGACATCGGCGTCACAATGCCGGTAGTGCCAATAATGGAAATGCCGCCAAGAATGCCAAGCCGCGAGTTATACGTTTTTTGCGCCCGCACTTCGCCTTCCGGGGCAAAAATCTCCACATCGGCCCCACGCGCCGGGCCTATCGCTTCGCGCACCGCAGACTCAATGGTATGGCGTGGCGTACGATTGATGGCGGCGCTCCCGAGCGGTAGTCCAATCCCTTTACGCGTTACCGTACCAATACCTTCGCCGCCAGTGAGCGTAATCTCACCGCTGTCGTTGAGCGTAACGCGGGCAAAAATCAGCATTCCGTGCGTGGCATCCACGTCATCGCCACCATCTTTACGAATTGCGGCTATCGCCTGCTGGCCTTCAATGTGCGGCGACTCCACGTTCAGGCATAGCGTGACGCCCGACGGCGTGACGATGGAGACCTGATGAATCAGATGTTGACGCAATACCATCAGCGCGGCGACTTTTGCCGCCGCCGTCGCGCAGGAACCGGTGGTATATCCTTTACGTAACGCTTTACCGTGGTGCCAGACCGGCGCGTCAAAAGAAAGCTCGCCCATCAGGCCTCCCGGAGGTGATAGAGCAGCGCATTGACGATAGCGGCAGCCACGTTACTGCCGCCTTTACGCCCTAACGCGGCAACCGCGGGGAAATGGCTATGGGTGAGCGCCTCTTTGGACTCCGCCGCGCCGACAAAGCCTACCGGTACGCCCACCACGCCGCTCACCGTCACGTTATGTTCAAGCAAACGGAACAGGGCCGTCGGCGCATTACCGAAAACAAAGAGCTTGTTTTTCTCCTCCTCGGCGATAGCGATATCGACGGCGGCCATTGAGCGGGTAATCCCCTGCGTTTTTGCGGCGCGCACCACGCGCGGATCGCTGATATAACAGCGACACTCGCCGCCAAACGTCGCCAGTAATCTTTTATTAATGCCGGACAGCGCCATCGTGGTATCGGTATAAATAATGCCAGGTTGACGTAGCGCATCACAAAGCTGTTCCAGCGCATCGGCAGAGAACCACAAAATGTCCAGCCAGTCGAAATCGGCGGTGGTATGAATAACCCGCTTGATAATGGCCTCATGGAGCGGACTGGCGAAACGGTAATCAGGACGCGTTTCGCGAATAATGTCGCTAATAATGGTGAAACTATTGGCCTCAATGGTTTGGGGCTGCTGGATATAATGCATACTGTCGTCCTCAGGCCACGCCAGATAACCCGCACCGCGCCGCAATAAACAGCGCCAGCGCCAGGGTTGAAGCGACCCACATCAATCGAATCGTTCGGGAAATATCGTCCACGGAAATATCGCGCTGCGCGTCGCCGATCCAGGGCTTGTCCACACGCTCGCCAAAGTAGTTATTTGGGCCACCGAGCTGGATACCTAAGGCGCCGGCCACACACGCTTCCGACCAGGCGCAATTTGGGCTACTGTGGTTATAACGGTCACGCCAGCCAATACGCAGCGCCCGCCAACCACTCAGGCGACACAGTCCTGCCGCAATGCCCAGCAACAGCCAGCTCAGTCGGGCAGGAAGATAGTTCGCTACGTCGTCCATACGGGCGCTGACCATACCAATCGCCCGGTATTTTTCATGTTTGTAGCCCACCATTGAATCCAGGGTATTGACGGCTTTGTAGGCCATCGCCAGCGGCGCGCCGCCGAGAAAGAGGAAAAAGAGCGGCGCGATAATGCCGTCAACGGTGTTTTCTGCAACCGTTTCCACCACGGCGCGATTGATCTGCGCTGGCTGAAGTTGCGACGTATCGCGCCCGACGATCCAGGAGAGTTTTATTCGGCTTTCCGCAAGGTCGTTCTCCCGCAACGGTCGTTCAACCTCCTGCGCGGCGCGGGCCAGAGAGCGTCCGGCCAGCGTGGTAAAGATCATCCAGACTTCAACGATCCAGCCAAACCAGGGGTGAATCCGCTGCGCCAGCGCCAGTACGCCCCATGCCACGCCCCAGGTCGCCCCGACAACCACAACCCACATTACGCCGCCGCCAATCCGCAGCGCTTTATCGCCGGGACAATAGCGACGCACAATACGCTGCACAAACGTGATTAAACGACCTATCCAGCGTACCGGATGGGGCCAGTGTTGAGGGTCGCCGATGATAAAATCCAGCACCCAGGCGATACACCAGGCAAGAATCGTCATAATACGCGCCTCGCCGCCGCCAGCCAGTGCTGCAACATTTCCGGACGCTGGGCGAAATGGACGTGCAGATAGCTGGCAAACGTGTTGCCTGTCTGCCAGCCGCCAGTCCATTCCTGTAACACGCGGCCATCGCGAACCTTACGACAGGCCATAACGGCGGGTGTTTCGGGAATAAAATCTGAGTAGTGAAATTCATGGCCGCGCACTATCTCGCCAGGCACCGCCAATAGCGTTGGCTGCATAGCCTGCGCCTCACAGTAACCAAAGCGGGTAAGTCGCTTACCCATTTTGCTGTGACCGGGGATAATATTCGCCATCTGATGAATTTCCCCGCCGCTATCCTCCAGAGTGCTCCCCAAATACATCAGACCGCCACACTCCGCGTAAATCGCCACGCCGCGCTGATGCGCCGCCCGCAAATGTTTTAACATCGCCGTATTTGCCGCCAGATCCGCGGCGTATAATTCAGGATATCCACCGCCCAGCCAGATCATCTGGCAATCAGGCAATGCGCGGTCATGCAGTGGGCTAAAACGCACAATGTTAACGCCGGCACGCTCCAGCAAATCGATGTTATCGGGGTAATAAAAGTTAAAGGCCTCATCATCCGCCAGAGCAAGCGTCAGCCCTGCCCCCGCTGTGTTATCGGGGCGTTCAGGCCACATTCCCGTCGGAAGCGCTGATAACACGCTCAGCGAGAGTAGCGCATCCACATCCACTGTTTGTTCCAGCGAGGCGGCAAAATCATGCCATGATTGCTGATTGACGAGGGATTCTCTGGCGGTAATCAACCCCAGGTGGCGTTCAGGTAATGCGACGCCGTCGCAAGGAGGGACATACCCCAGTACCGGCAGTGAGCAATAATGTTCAATGGCATTTTTGAGGAGCTGATAGTGGGCGTCGCTAGTGACGCGATTCACAATCACGCCCGCGAGGTTGAGGGTCGGGTCGAAGTGCTGAAATCCCATAACGGTAGCCGCAAGCGACGTTGAAACAGCCTTGCCGTCCACCAGTAGGATGACCGGGCAACCAAGCTGTTTGGCCATCGCGGCTGTGCTGCAGTAATTGGGGTCGACGCCATAGCCGTCATACAGCCCCATGACCCCTTCAATGACAGCGATATCCGCCTGCCGCATTTGTTCGCAAAATAAGGCGTTGAGAACAGGAGGAGGAAGCATGAAACTGTCAAGATTACGGGACGCCACGCCACAGATAGCGGTATGCCAGCCGGTATCAAGGTAATCTGGCCCAACTTTAAACGGCTGTACGCGCAGCGCGCGTTTTTGCAGCAGCCTCAACAAACCAAGCGTCACCGTGGTTTTGCCGCAACCGCTTCCTGTGCCTGCAAGAATAAATGCGTGATGCCTTGCCGCCATTACCCTGATCCTGTTCAGGGTGGTAGGGGTATACAGGTACGCGCATGTTCAGTCTTTCGACTGTACGCGTCTTCGCAACCCACTTCCCACCGAAGTTGTTGGTTATCACCGACAGGCAGGTCTTCTGGCTTAGCGTCCTCCTCGCCCGTCCTTCCCAATCTTGCGATCAGTGGTCTTTACGGGGTCGTCAGCATCACAGCAGCGGGGGCTGCGGGGGATTTTCACCCCCTTCCCTACCACAAATGTGGCAAACCTGTTGGTTTACGTTATGGCTGTACGGCACACCCATAACGGCAATTAATAATGTGCTACGTTTTACATTTCTGTGAGCAATAGCCTGAGCGGTTGCTCATCTGACGTTAATCTACTCATCCTTATCGGTATATTGACGATAAAACGTATCGACAAAGCGTAATAAAACTTATCTTTCCTGACACTGTACTTCATCACAAAAATAAAAACTGGTGCAGTTTATGCCCTAAATTTTATTATTTTGTTGCGCTATGACAATTTATTGTTACACCAGATAAATTTTCTTTCTGAAATGATTAAGATACAAAAGACTATCAAAAATCGGCAATAGCAAAATATTGCTATTCATAACGATGGAGGATGAGAATTCTCATTTATCTGCTGGCGATAAGCCTGCGGCGTAACCTGATAGGTCTGGCGGAAGACTTTGCAAAAATAGCTGGTTTGCGAAAAGCCTAAATTACGCGCAATACTGGCAATACTCCAGTCACTATGGCAAAGCAATTCTCTGGCGCTAACCATTCTCTGGCGGTTTACCCACGCATTAAATCCGATTCCCTGATATTTCTTGAATAGTTTACTGAAGTAATAGGGGCTGAGATAGACATGTGAGGCGACATCCTCAAGACGAAGATCGTCGGACAAATGCGCATCAATATAGCGAAGCGCTTTTTTCATTTTACTGTCATGCGGAGTGGGGCCACGAGTGGTTTTATTTGCCTCCGATTGCTGCGGATTGTCTTTGATAACCACGAAATTGAGCTGTTTTTTCAGGCAATTCTCAACAATCAGTTTAAGAAGATCGGCGGAAGCGATAACGCGTGAATAGTCCATCTCTGGCACATTCCGAAATTCATTCAAGAGCTCAGGGTCAGCCTGCCAGCGATCGTCGACATTAAGAATGTTTACCAGCTCCACGTCATTACTTAAACGAACCTGCCCGCATAAAACAAAGCCAACTAAATGCCCTGCGATTACCAGCGGAATAGAAAAATCCGTTAGACCGGCATGACAACGATAAATACAGGGTTGATCGGACTTCGATGCCTCCAGTCCCCCGCAGCGATCGCTCATACGACAACGTGTACTATGCTGGGGATGCTGCCGCATCAACTGACAAAACGGCGTGAAATTGAATAGCTCAGATATTTCATCACCATGAATATTGACAACCACAACCGCCAGACCGGTGGCTTGTGCAAAATCCTGTGCGATTTTATTAATGAGTTCTGAGTTCAGAGCGCTCGCAGAAATCATGATAAAACCCCTCAGTTAATTTATTGTTATAAACAAAACACATTATTTACATTCACTTTTTATTAGCATTATCCTGGCCCTGATAAAAAGTACAATGACAATATCAAAAGTCTCCCATTGCTGGGAGACGTTTTGATCAGTTCGTGAAAGCAGATCACGAAATTATCTCACCTGTTTTTACGATACATCATTGCTGTGAATCTGGTTCGCATTTTCTTACAGTTCACAGCGGTTACAAGGTAAATTCTTACCAATAAAATAGCGATATATGGCTGCTCCGGCACAGGCGCCGATAACAGGCGCGACAATCGGCACGATAAAATAAGGGATCTCTCGCCCACCGCTCATCGCCATGTTCCCCCACCCCGCTAACCATGTGAACAGTTTGGGACCGAAATCACGCGCCGGGTTCATTGCAAAACCGGTAAGGGGTCCAGTAGACGCGCCGATAACGGCAACCAATATCCCAATAAGCAAAGGCGCAAGCGGCCCTTTAGGAATGCCATTGCCATCATCCGTCAATGCCATGATCATGCCCATCAGAATCGACGTAATGACCACTTCCACCAACGCAGCCTGCCATACATTTAGCGCTGCGGCCGGATAGGTACTGAAAATGCTGGCTAATTGCAAACTTTCGACGCTACCGCGCACCATATGATGCGCAGTCTCAAATTCAGTAAAAAGGCTACTATAAAGCACATATGCCAGCAGAGCGCCGCCAAAAGCGCCAGCAAACTGGGCAATAATATAAGGCAATACTTTCTGTTTGGGAAAGCAGGCAAAGAGCCACAGCGCAATCGTCACCGCAGGGTTAAGATGTCCGCCGGAGATTCCGGCCGTAAGGTAAACGGCCAGTGAAATCCCAAGCCCCCAAATAATGCAAATCTCCCATAATCCGAGGCTGGCGCCTGCGACTTTGAGCGCGCTCAAACAACCGATACCAAAAAACAAAAAGAGTCCGGTGCCTAAAAATTCCGCACCACATTGCGCCTTTAGAGAATCATTCATGTGACACCTTCTGAGCAAAGTTCGTGTCCTGGCCAGCGCAAGTTTCGGCTGGCGGTAGTGTACAGCTAACCTCACTATAAAAAGTGCCGCCTGTAAATTGTTGGCAACCTGCGGGCCTGCCTTCCGGAAAAATCGTGTTGCGATAGCAAAATTTTGCTTTTCCGATATTTTTATCAGCCCATCACACGGGAAATTTGAGCTATAAAATACGCCTGTGGAAATAATAAAATATTGCACAAGCCAACTTATCAATTTCGAATAAGCATCACATTTTGCGTCTTTCGCCATATCAAATAAAAATACTCTCGTCACTAACAAAAATGTAAAAATGAAATAATAAAAACAAAATAATCATATAGACAATAATAAATTAAATGTAATTTATCAATAAGTTAAAAAAGCAAAAGACAATTTAGTCATATTGCTTTCCCATTATTTTCTGATGCTCAATAGCAAGTCAGCCATTCTTTTTCCTCGCATCTTCTTATAGTCCCAACTATCGGAACACTCCATGCGAGGTCTTTATGCAACAAGAAGCACTAGGAATGGTAGAAACCAAAGGCTTAACCGCAGCCATAGAGGCCGCTGATGCAATGGTTAAGTCAGCCAATGTGATGTTAGTGGGCTATGAAAAGATTGGCTCCGGGCTGGTAACCGTCATCGTGCGCGGCGATGTTGGCGCGGTCAAAGCGGCCACCGATGCAGGTGCCGCAGCCGCACGCAACGTGGGTGAAGTGAAAGCCGTACACGTCATCCCACGCCCTCACACCGATGTAGAAAAAATCTTACCGAAGGGAATTAGCCAATGAGCAGCAATGAGCTGGTGGAACAGATCATGGCGCAGGTGATTGCCCGTGTGGCAACGCCGGAACAACAGGCCATCCCTGGTCAACCCCAACCTATACGAGAGACGGCTATGGCAGAAAAAAGCTGCAGTTTAACGGAATTTGTCGGGACCGCCATTGGCGATACCCTGGGCCTGGTTATCGCCAACGTCGATACCGCCCTGCTGGACGCGATGAAGCTTGAGAAGCGCTATCGTTCCATCGGCATTCTCGGCGCCCGCACCGGCGCAGGCCCGCACATTATGGCGGCGGACGAAGCGGTGAAAGCCACCAACACCGAAGTGGTCAGCATTGAGCTGCCGCGCGATACCAAAGGCGGAGCGGGCCACGGTTCGCTGATTATTTTAGGCGGTAACGATGTATCCGACGTCAAGCGCGGTATCGAAGTCGCGCTGAAAGAGCTGGACCGCACCTTCGGTGATGTTTACGGCAACGAAGCCGGGCATATCGAGCTGCAGTACACCGCTCGCGCCAGCTACGCGCTGGAAAAAGCGTTCGGCGCGCCGATTGGCCGTGCCTGCGGCGTCATCGTCGGCGCTCCGGCTTCCGTCGGCGTACTGATGGCCGATACCGCCCTGAAGTCAGCCAACGTTGAAGTCGTGGCGTACAGCTCTCCGGCGCACGGCACCAGCTTTAGTAACGAAGCCATTCTGGTGATTTCCGGCGACTCCGGCGCGGTCCGTCAGGCGGTGACCTCCGCCCGCGAAATCGGCAAAACCGTCCTTGCGACCCTCGGTTCTGAACCGAAAAACGATCGCCCGTCCTACATCTGATACCCACGAGGCTGATTCATGAGATCGAAAAGATTTGAAGCACTGGCGAAACGCCCTGTGAATCAGGACGGCTTTGTTAAGGAGTGGATCGAAGAAGGCTTTATCTCAATGGAAAGCCCGAACGACCCAAAACCGTCGATAAAAATCGTTAACGGCGCGGTAACCGAGCTGGACGGAAAACCGGTTAGCGAATTCGACCTGATCGACCACTTTATCGCCCGCTACGGCATCAACCTGAACCGCGCCGAAGAAGTGATGGCGATGGATTCGGTCAAGCTTGCCAATATGCTGTGCGATCCTAACGTCAAGCGCAGCGAAATCGTTCCGCTGACCACCGCCATGACCCCGGCGAAAATTGTTGAAGTGGTTTCGCATATGAACGTGGTTGAGATGATGATGGCGATGCAGAAAATGCGCGCCCGCCGCACGCCATCTCAGCAGGCGCACGTCACCAACGTTAAAGACAACCCGGTGCAAATTGCCGCCGATGCCGCCGAAGGCGCATGGCGCGGGTTTGACGAACAAGAAACCACGGTTGCGGTAGCGCGCTACGCGCCGTTCAACGCCATCGCGCTGTTGGTCGGTTCTCAGGTAGGTCGTCCGGGCGTACTGACGCAGTGCTCCCTGGAAGAAGCCACCGAGCTGAAGCTCGGCATGCTGGGCCACACCTGCTACGCCGAAACCATCTCCGTTTACGGCACCGAGCCGGTCTTCACCGATGGTGACGATACGCCATGGTCGAAAGGCTTCTTAGCCTCTTCCTACGCCTCTCGCGGCCTGAAAATGCGCTTCACCTCCGGTTCCGGCTCCGAAGTGCAGATGGGCTACGCCGAAGGCAAATCCATGCTGTATCTGGAAGCGCGCTGCATCTATATCACCAAAGCCGCGGGCGTTCAGGGGCTGCAAAACGGCTCCGTAAGCTGTATCGGCGTACCGTCTGCCGTGCCGTCAGGCATTCGTGCCGTGCTGGCGGAAAACCTGATCTGCTCGTCGCTGGATCTGGAATGCGCTTCCAGTAACGACCAGACCTTCACCCACTCCGATATGCGTCGTACCGCGCGCCTGCTGATGCAGTTCCTGCCGGGTACCGACTTTATCTCCTCTGGTTATTCCGCGGTGCCGAACTACGACAACATGTTCGCCGGTTCCAACGAAGATGCGGAAGACTTTGACGACTACAACGTTATCCAGCGTGACCTGAAAGTGGACGGTGGTCTGCGCCCGGTTCGCGAAGAGGACGTTATCGCCATCCGTAACAAAGCCGCCCGCGCGCTGCAGGCCGTGTTTGCCGGAATGGGACTACCGCCGATTACCGATGAAGAAGTTGAAGCCGCGACCTATGCCCACGGTTCGAAAGATATGCCGGAGCGTAACATCGTCGAAGACATCAAGTTCGCCCAGGAAATCATCAATAAAAACCGCAACGGTCTGGAAGTCGTTAAAGCGCTGGCGCAGGGCGGGTTTACCGACGTGGCCCAGGACATGCTCAACATCCAGAAAGCCAAGCTAACCGGCGACTATTTGCACACCTCCGCCATTATCGTCGGCGACGGACAAGTGCTCTCTGCGGTTAATGACGTCAATGACTATGCCGGTCCGGCAACAGGTTATCGCCTGCAGGGAGAACGCTGGGAAGAGATTAAAAACATCCCTGGCGCTCTTGATCCCAACGAGATTGATTAAGGGGTGAGAAATGGAAATTAATGAAAAATTGCTGCGCCAGATAATTGAAGACGTGCTCCGCGATATGAAGGGCAGCGATAAACCCGTCTCGTTTAATGCGCCTGCGGCATCCACAGCACCACAGACCGCTGCGCCTGCGGGCGACGGCTTTCTGACCGAAGTGGGCGAAGCGCGCCAGGGCACTCAGCAGGACGAAGTCATTATCGCCGTCGGCCCGGCATTTGGCTTGGCGCAAACCGTCAATATCGTGGGCTTACCGCATAAGAGCATTCTGCGCGAAGTCATTGCCGGTATTGAAGAAGAAGGCATCAAGGCGCGCGTGATTCGCTGCTTTAAATCTTCCGACGTGGCGTTCGTCGCCGTTGAAGGTAACCGCCTGAGCGGATCCGGCATCTCCATCGGCATCCAGTCGAAAGGTACTACGGTTATCCACCAGCAGGGGCTACCGCCGCTCTCCAACCTGGAGCTGTTCCCGCAGGCACCGCTGCTGACGCTGGAAACCTACCGTCAGATTGGTAAAAACGCCGCCCGTTATGCGAAACGCGAATCACCGCAGCCGGTCCCTACGCTGAATGACCAGATGGCACGTCCGAAGTACCAGGCAAAGTCGGCCATTTTGCACATTAAAGAGACCAAGTACGTCGTGACGGGCAAAAACCCGCAGGAACTGCGCGTGGCGCTTTGATAAAGGATAACTCCATGAATACCGACGCAATTGAATCGATGGTTCGGGACGTATTGAGCCGCATGAACAGCCTGCAGGGCGATGCGCCAGCCGCGGCTTCGGCGGCAGGCGGTACGTCCCGCAGCGCAAAGGTCAGCGACTACCCGCTGGCGAACAAACACCCGGAATGGGTGAAAACCGCCACCAATAAAACGCTGGACGACTTTACGCTGGAAAACGTGCTGAGCAATAAAGTCACCGCTCAGGATATGCGTATTACCCCGGAAACCCTGCGCTTACAGGCGTCTATCGCCAAAGATGCGGGCCGCGACCGGCTGGCGATGAACTTCGAACGCGCCGCCGAACTGACCGCGGTACCGGACGATCGCATTCTTGAAATCTACAACGCCCTTCGTCCGTATCGTTCAACGAAAGAAGAGCTGCTCGCTATCGCCGACGATCTCGAAAACCGCTATCAGGCAAAGATTTGCGCAGCTTTCGTTCGTGAAGCGGCAGGGCTGTACGTTGAGCGTAAAAAACTCAAAGGCGACGATTAGCTTTCTCTAAGTAATTCGAGATGCATTGAGGCGGCAAGTGAGTGACAAATTCGTCTGGAACGAATTTGAACAGCCATAGGCTGGCTTTAGTGAGGGACAGGGATGTCCCTCATAACCCCGATGAGCTTACTGTAGTAAGTGATTCGGGTGAAAGAACGCAGCCAACAAAAAGGCAGTTTGAAGTACGACGAGAAAAGGATATACGATGCGATATATAGCTGGCATTGACATCGGGAACTCATCAACGGAAGTCGCCCTGGCGACTCTGAATGAGGCTGGTGCGCTGACAATCACACACAGCGCGCTGGCGGAAACCACCGGGATCAAAGGCACGTTGCGTAACGTGTTCGGCATTCAGGAAGCGCTCGCCCTCGTCGCAAAGCGCGCAGGGATCAATGTCAGCGATATTTCGCTCATCCGCATTAACGAAGCCACGCCGGTGATTGGCGATGTGGCGATGGAAACCATTACCGAAACCATCATCACCGAATCGACAATGATTGGCCATAACCCAAAAACGCCGGGCGGAGTAGGCCTTGGTGTGGGTATCACGATTACGCCGGAGGAGCTGTTAACCCGCCCGGCGGACTCGTCCTATATACTGGTGGTATCGTCAGCCTTTGATTTTGCCGATATCGCCAATGTTATCAACGCCTCAATGCGCGCCGGATACCAGATTACCGGCGTCATTTTGCAGCGCGACGATGGCGTACTGGTCAGCAACCGGCTGGAAAAATCGCTACCGATTGTCGATGAAGTTCTGTACATCGACCGCATTCCGCTGGGGATGCTGGCGGCGATTGAAGTCGCCGTGCCGGGAAAGGTTATCGAAACCCTCTCCAACCCTTACGGCATCGCCACCGTATTTAATCTCAACGCCGATGAGACGAAAAACATCGTCCCGATGGCGCGCGCGCTGATTGGCAACCGTTCCGCCGTGGTGGTTAAAACGCCATCCGGCGACGTCAAAGCGCGCGCAATACCCGCCGGTAACCTGGAGCTGCAGGCTCAGGGTCGTACCGTGCGCGTGGATGTTGCCGCCGGTGCCGAAGCTATCATGAAAGCGGTGGACGGCTGCGGCAAGCTCGACAACGTCACCGGCGAGGCCGGGACCAATATCGGCGGCATGCTGGAGCACGTACGCCAGACCATGGCCGAGCTAACCAATAAGCCCAGCAGCGAGATTTTCATTCAGGATCTTCTGGCCGTTGACACCTCGGTTCCGGTGAGCGTCACCGGCGGTCTGGCCGGGGAGTTCTCGCTGGAGCAGGCCGTCGGCATCGCCTCGATGGTGAAATCAGACCGTCTGCAAATGGCGATGATTGCCCGTGAAATTGAGCAGAAGCTTAATATCGACGTGCAGATCGGCGGCGCTGAGGCTGAAGCCGCCATTCTCGGCGCGCTGACCACGCCGGGTACCACCCGACCGCTGGCGATCCTCGACCTCGGCGCGGGCTCCACCGATGCCTCCATCATCAACCCTAAAGGCGAAATCATCGCCACCCATCTCGCCGGAGCAGGCGACATGGTCACGATGATTATTGCCCGCGAACTGGGGCTGGAAGACCGCTATCTGGCGGAAGAGATCAAAAAATACCCGCTGGCGAAGGTCGAAAGCCTGTTCCACTTACGCCACGAGGACGGCAGCGTCCAGTTCTTCCCGACGCCGCTGCCTCCTGCGGTGTTCGCCCGCGTCTGCGTGGTGAAACCGGACGAACTGGTGCCGCTTCCCGGCGACTTAGCGCTGGAAAAAGTGCGCGCCATTCGCCGCAGCGCTAAAGAACGCGTCTTTGTCACCAACGCCCTGCGCGCGCTGCGTCAGGTCAGTCCAACCGGCAACATTCGCGATATTCCGTTCGTGGTGCTGGTCGGCGGCTCGTCGCTGGATTTCGAAGTTCCGCAGCTGGTTACCGATGCGCTGGCGCACTACCGCCTGGTCGCCGGGCGGGGAAATATTCGCGGCAGCGAAGGCCCAAGAAACGCGGTGGCCACCGGCCTGATTCTCTCCTGGCACAAGGAATTTGCATATGGACAGTAATCACAGCGCCCCGGCCATCGTCATTACCGTTATCAACGACTGCGCCAGCCTCTGGCACGAAGTGCTGCTGGGTATCGAAGAGGAAGGCATCCCTTTCCTGCTTCAGCATCACCCGGCTGGAGATGTCGTTGACAGCGCCTGGCAGGCGGCGCGCAGCTCGCCGCTGCTGGTCGGCATTGCCTGCGATCGACACTCGCTGGTCGTGCATTACAAGAATTTACCCGCATCGGCGCCGCTTTTTACGCTGATGCATCATCAGGACAGTCAGGCCCATCGTAATACCGGTAATAACGCGGCACGGCTGGTCAAAGGGATCCCTTTCCGGGATCTCCATGTTTAATCACAGGAGAACGGCAGTATGAATAACGCACTGGGACTGGTTGAAACAAAAGGGCTGGTCGGCGCCATTGAAGCCGCCGATGCAATGGTTAAATCCGCCAACGTACAGCTGGTGGGCTACGAAAAAATTGGTTCTGGCCTGGTTACCGTCATGGTTCGCGGCGATGTCGGCGCGGTTAAAGCAGCCGTAGATGCCGGCAGCGCGGCGGCAAGCGTCGTGGGTGAAGTGAAATCCTGCCACGTTATCCCGCGTCCGCACAGCGATGTTGAGGCCATTTTACCGAAATCAGCCTAATCGATGGCAAATAAGGAGCACCGCGTGAAGCAATCACTGGGATTACTTGAAGTTTGTGGTCTGGCACTGGCTATCAGCTGCGCCGATATCATGGCGAAATCCGCTTCTATCACGCTGCTCGCCCTCGAAAAGACCAATGGTTCAGGCTGGATGGTGATTAAAATTACCGGTGATGTGGCCTCCGTTCAGGCGGCTATCACCACCGGTGCGCATTTCGCCGAACAGCGGAGTGGCCTGGTGGCCCACAAGGTTATCGCCAGGCCCGGAGAAGGGATCCTGCTCGCAGAGACACCCCCACCCTCCGTCATTGAACCTGAGCCTGAAGAGTCAGAGATAGCTGATGTCGTTTCTGAAGCGACAGCAGAAGAGGCCCCGCAGGAATCAGAACTGGTCAGTTGCAACCTGTGTCTGGATCCAAAATGTCCTCGCCAGAAGGGCGAACCTCGCACGCTTTGCATTCATCCCGGTAAGCGAGGTGAAGCGTAATGGATAAAGAGCTTCTGCAATCAACGGTCAGTAAAGTTCTTGATGAGATGCGCCAGCGGCCTATCCCGCTGGGCGTCTCAAACCGTCATATCCACCTGTCCGCACAGGATTATGAGCGGCTGTTTCCCGGCCATCCCATCAGCGAGAAAAAAGCGCTGCTGCAGCCGGGACAATACGCCGCGGAGCAAACCGTCACCCTGGTGGGACCGAAAGGGCAGCTCAAAAATGTGCGCCTGCTCGGCCCGCTGCGCTCGGTAAGCCAGGTGGAAATTTCGCGTACCGATGCGAGAACGCTGGGGATTGCCGCGCCGCTGAGAATGTCCGGCAACCTGAAGGGGACGCCGGGCATCCGCCTGGTCAGCCCCTTTGCTGAACTGGAGCTGCCTTCCGGGGTTATCGTCGCGCAGCGGCATATCCATATGTCGCCGCTTGATGCGCTGATCCTGCGGGTTTCCCACGGCGATATGGTTTCAGTGGCGATTGAAGGCGACGATCGCGGGCTGATTTTCAACAACGTGGCGATTCGCGTTTCACCGGACATGCGCCTCGAAATGCACATTGATACCGATGAAGCCAACGCCGCTGGTGCCGATAACCCGCAGGCCTTTGCCCGGCTGGTAGGCCCGCGATGAACGGCGAAACTCTGCAGCGCATTGTCGAGGAGATTGTCTCCCGGCTGCAGCGCCGTGTCCAGAGCACGGCGACGCTGAGCGTTACGCAACTTCGCGATGCCGACTGTCCAGCACTGTTCTGTCAGCACGCGTCGCTGCGCATCCTGCTCGTCGACCTGCCGCTGCTGGGTCAGCTTGCGGATGCAGAAACCGACGATGCCGCAGCCCGAAAAATTCACGACGCGCTGGCGTTTGGCATCCGCGTACAGCTCAGCCTGCACAGCCAGTTGCTGCCAGTTATCCCGGTAAAAAAACTGGCTCGTCTGCCGCTGGTATTCACCGACGAGCACGGACTGCCGCTGGTTCTGCATGCGGGTTCGGTGCTGAGCTATCGCGATGTCGCGCTGCTAAGCCGGGGGCGTGTGGTTGTCCACCGCAAATGCATCGTGACCGCCATGGCGCGTGACGCGGCCAATGCGCGGAATATTCAATTAATTAAGCAGGAGTAAATCATGCATCTGGCACGAGTCACGGGCGCGGTTGTCTCCACGCAAAAATCACCTTCTTTGATTGGGAAAAAGCTGCTGCTGGTGCGTCGGGTCAGCGCCGATGGCGAACTCCCCGCATCGCCTACCTCCGGCGATGAAGTGGCCGTGGACTCCGTCGGCGCGGGCGTCGGCGAACTGGTTTTGCTCAGCGGCGGCTCCAGCGCCAGGCACGTTTTTTCCGGGCCAAATGAGGCCATCGACCTCGCCGTTGTCGGCATTGTAGATACGCTTTCGCGTTAAGGGGCGGTTATGGCGATTTATACCCGAACAGGTGACGCTGGCACCACATCACTGTTTACCGGCCAGCGGGTGAGCAAAACCCACCCGCGGGTTGAAGCCTACGGCACGCTGGATGAGCTGAACGCCGCGCTGAGCCTGTGCGCCTGCGCCGCTGCGGATGAAAATCACCGCACCTTACTCGAGGCCATCCAGCAGCAACTTTTTTGGTTTAGCGCAGAGCTGGCCAGCGACAGCGAGCAGCCGTCGCCCAAACAGCGCTACATCAGCAGCGAAGAGATTTCGGCTCTGGAAGCCGCTATCGATCGGGCAATGGCCCGCGTCGAACCGCTGCACAGCTTTATTTTACCCGGACGCTGCGAAGCCGCGAGCCGCTTACATTTTGCCCGCACGCTGGCGCGCCGCGCCGAACGCCGTCTGGTTGAACTGGCAACTGAAGTCAACGTACGCCAGGTGCTGATGCGCTACATCAACCGCTTATCGGACTGCCTGTACGCCCTGGCCCGCGCGGAAGATAGCGATGCGCACCAGGCCAACATCATCCGTGAAGTTAGCAAGCGCTATCTGGCTGCCAGCCAGCCGACCCGCAGCAAGGAGACAACGCCCGTGGCCCTCTCATTCCACGATCTGCACCAGCTCACCCGCGCCGCCGTTGAACGCGCGCAGCAACTGCAGGTTCCGGTAGTCGTCAGCATCGTTGACGCGCACGGCACGGAAACTGTGACCTGGCGGATGCCGGACGCCCTGCTGGTCAGCAGCGAACTGGCGCCGAAAAAGGCATGGACCGCAGTGGCAATGAAAACGGCGACCCATGAGCTGAGCGATGTTGTTCAGCCAGGCGCGGCGCTTTATGGCCTGGAAAGTCATTTACAGGGAAAAGTGGTCACCTTTGGCGGCGGTTACGCCCTGTGGCGCGACGGCATATTAATTGGGGGTCTTGGCATCAGCGGCGGCAGCGTTGAGCAGGACATGGACATAGCACAGACCGCCATCGCGGCTATTAACGTGGGAACTCATCAATGAATACTTCTGAACTCGAAACCCTGATTCGCACCATTCTTAGCGAGCAATTAACCACGCCGGCGCAAACGCCGGCCCAGCCTCAGGGCAAAGGGATTTTCCAGTCTGTGAGCGAGGCCATCGATGCCGCGCACCAGGCGTTCTTACGTTATCAGCAGTGCCCGCTAAAAACCCGCAGCGCCATTATCAGCGCGATGCGTCAGGAGCTGACGCCGCTACTGGCGACCCTGGCGGAAGAGAGTGCCAATGAAACGGGGATGGGCAACAAAGAAGATAAATTCCTCAAAAACAAGGCTGCGCTGGACAACACGCCGGGCGTAGAAGATCTCACCACCACCGCGCTGACCGGCGACGGCGGCATGGTACTCTTTGAATACTCGCCGTTTGGCGTCATCGGTTCAGTCGCCCCAAGCACCAACCCGACGGAAACCATCATCAACAACAGCATCAGCATGCTGGCGGCGGGCAACAGCGTCTACTTTAGCCCGCATCCGGGGGCGAAAAAGGTCTCTCTGAAGCTGATTAGCCTGATTGAAGAGATTGCCTTCCGCTGCTGCGGCATCCGCAATCTGGTGGTGACTGTAGCTGAACCCACCTTCGAAGCGACCCAGCAGATGATGGCCCACCCGCGAATCGCGGTACTGGCTATTACCGGTGGCCCGGGCATTGTGGCAATGGGCATGAAGAGCGGTAAGAAGGTGATTGGCGCTGGCGCGGGTAACCCGCCCTGCATCGTCGATGAAACAGCGGACCTGGTGAAAGCGGCAGAAGATATCATCAACGGCGCGTCATTCGATTATAACCTGCCCTGCATTGCCGAGAAGAGCCTGATCGTAGTGGAGAGCGTCGCCGAGCGTCTGGTGCAGCAAATGCAAACCTTCGGCGCGCTGCTGCTAAGCCCTGCCGATACCGACAAACTCCGCGCCGTCTGCCTGCCTGAAGGCCAGGCGAATAAAAAACTGGTCGGCAAGAGCCCATCGGCCATGCTGGAAGCCGCCGGGATCGCTGTCCCTGCAAAAGCGCCGCGTCTGCTGATTGCGCTGGTTAGCGCTGACGATCCGTGGGTCACCAGCGAACAGCTGATGCCGATGCTGCCGGTGGTAAAAGTCAGCGATTTCGATAGCGCGCTGGCGCTGGCCCTGAAGGTTGAAGAGGGGCTGCATCATACCGCCATTATGCACTCGCAGAACGTGTCGCGCCTGAACCTCGCGGCCCGCACCCTGCAAACCTCGATATTCGTCAAAAACGGCCCCTCTTATGCCGGGATCGGCGTCGGCGGCGAAGGCTTTACCACCTTTACTATTGCCACGCCAACCGGTGAAGGGACCACGTCAGCGCGTACTTTTGCCCGCTCCCGGCGCTGCGTACTGACCAACGGCTTTTCTATTCGCTAACCGAGGTCGCGATGAATACCTTCTCACTACAAACGCGGTTGTACAGCGGTCAGGGCAGCCTGGCGGTGCTCAAGCGCTTTACCAATAAGCACATCTGGATAATCTGCGATGGCTTTCTGGCTCGCTCTCCGCTGCTGGATACCCTGCGTAACGCGCTGCCCGCAGATAACCGCATCAGCGTCTTTAGCGAGATAACGCCGGACCCCACCATCCACACAGTGGTTCAGGGCATTGCGCAAATGCAGGCTCTGCAACCGCAGGTGGTGATCGGTTTTGGCGGCGGCTCGGCAATGGACGCGGCGAAAGCGATTGTCTGGTTTAGCCAGCAGAGCGGGATCAACATCGAAACCTGCGTGGCGATCCCGACCACCAGCGGCACCGGTTCGGAAGTGACCAGCGCCTGCGTAATTAGCGACCCGGATAAAGGCATCAAGTATCCGCTGTTCAACAATGCGCTGTATCCGGATATGGCGATCCTCGACCCGGAGCTGGTGGTCAGCGTACCGCCGCAGATTACCGCCAACACCGGCATGGACGTGCTGACCCACGCCCTGGAAGCGTGGGTTTCACCGCACGCCAGCGACTTTACCGACGCGCTGGCGGAAAAGGCCGCCAAACTGGTGTTCCAGTATCTGCCCACGGCGGTGGAAAAAGGCGACTGCGTAGCGACGCGCGGGAAAATGCACAATGCCTCAACGCTCGCCGGGATGGCATTCAGCCAGGCGGGACTGGGTCTTAACCACGCGATAGCTCACCAGCTCGGCGGACAGTTCCATCTGCCGCACGGGCTGGCCAATGCGCTGCTGCTCACGACGGTGATCCGCTTTAACGCGGGTGACCCGCGCGCCGCCAAACGCTACGCGCGGATGGCCAAAGCCTGCGGCTTTTGCCCGGCAGAAGCCAATGACGTTGCGGCGATCAATGCGCTGATTCAGCAAATCGAACTGCTTAAGCAACGCTGTGCCCTTCCCTCACTGGCCGTTGCGCTTAAAGAAGGAAGATCCGACTTTTCCGCACGCATTCCGGCGATGGTGCAGGCTGCGCTGGCTGACGTTACGCTGCGCACTAACCCGCGCCCGGCCAATGCCGAAGCCATTCGGGAACTGCTGGAGGAACTGCTATGAGTACCACCGTCAACGTCGTTGAAATGTCTTATAGCGCTGATGAAATTCGCGAGCGCGTTCGCGCAGCGGGCGTTGTCGGCGCGGGCGGCGCAGGTTTTCCCGCTCACGTCAAACTACAGGCGCAGGTAGAGATTTTTCTGGTGAACGCCGCCGAGTGTGAACCGATGCTCAAAGTTGACCAGCAACTGATGTGGCAGCAGGCCGCGCGTCTTGTTCGCGGCGTGCAGTACGCGATGACGGCAACCGGCGCGCGCGAAGGGGTGATAGCCCTGAAAGAAAAATACCGCCGGGCCATCGACGCGCTCACCCCGCAGCTGCCAGCCGGTATCCGCCTGCATATCCTGCCGGATGTTTATCCTGCGGGTGATGAGGTGCTGACTATCTGGATGGCAACCGGCCGCCGGGTCGCCCCGGCTGCGCTACCGGCCAGCGTCGGCGTGGTCGTCAATAACGTGCAAACGGTGCTGAATATTGCCCGGGCGGTCGAGCAGCAGTTTCCGGTCACTCGTCGCACGTTGACCGTGAACGGCGCGGTCGCCAGACCGTTGACCGTTACCGTTCCTATCGGCATGTCACTGCATGAAGTGCTGGCGCTGGCGGGCGACGCAACGGTCGACGACCCTGGTTTTATTAACGGCGGCCCGATGATGGGTGGCCTGATTACCTCTCTTGATAACCCGGTGACGAAAACTACCGGCGGCCTGCTGGTGCTCCCAAAAAGCCATCCGCTTATCCAGCGGAGAATGCAGGACGAGCGCACGGTGCTTTCCGTGGCGCGCACCGTCTGCGAACAGTGCCGACTGTGTACCGATCTCTGTCCGCGACACCTGATCGGCCACGAACTCTCTCCGCACCTGCTGGTGCGGGCGGTGAACTTTCACCAGGCCGCCACGCCGCCGCTGCTGCTGAGCGCCCTTACCTGCTCGGAATGCAACGTTTGTGAAAGCGTGGCCTGCCCGGTGGGGATCTCGCCGATGCGCATCAACCGCATGTTAAAACGCGAGCTGCGGGCGCAAAACCAGCGCTACAAAGGGCCGCTGAATCCGTCCGACGAAATGGCGAAATATCGCCTGGTGCCGGTGAAGCGGCTGATCGCCAAACTGGGACTAAGCCCCTGGTACCAGGAAGCACCGCTGGTTGAAGAAGAGCCGTCAGTAGAAAAAGTCACTTTGCAGCTGCGCCAGCATATTGGTGCCAGCGCAGTACCGACTGTTGCCGTCGGCGAGCGCGTGACGCGCGGGCAATGCGTTGCCGATGTCCCGGCAGGTGCATTAGGTGCGCCGATTCACGCCAGCATCGACGGCGTTGTATCGGCCATCAGCGAACAGGCCATCACGGTTGTAAGAGGTTAACCATGTCTCAGGCTATAGGAATTTTAGAACTCACCAGCATCGCCAAAGGCATGGAGCTTGGTGATGCCATGCTGAAAAGCGCCAACGTTAATCTGCTGGTCAGTAAGACCATCTGCCCAGGTAAGTTTTTACTGATGCTGGGCGGCGATATCGGCGCTATCCAGCAGGCCATTGAAACCGGTACGTCGCAGGCCGGCGAGATGCTCGTCGACAGCCTGGTGCTGGCCAATATTCATCCCAGCGTACTTCCGGCCATCAGCGGCCTGAACAGCGTCGATAAGCGCCAGGCGGTAGGTATCGTCGAAACCTGGAGCGTAGCGGCCTGCATTAGCGCCGCAGACCGGGCGGTAAAAGGCTCAAACGTCACCCTGGTGCGGGTGCATATGGCCTTCGGCATCGGCGGTAAATGCTACATGGTGGTGGCGGGCGACGTTTCTGACGTCAATAACGCCGTGACGGTTGCCAGCGAAAGCGCGGGCGAGAAAGGGTTGCTGGTTTACCGCTCGGTGATCCCGCGCCCGCATGAAGCCATGTGGCGACAGATGGTGGAGGGATAATGGAAAGACAACCGACAACGGATCGCATGATTCAGGAATACGTGCCGGGGAAACAGGTCACTCTCGCGCACCTGATTGCTAATCCAGGGAAAGATCTCTTTAAGAAGCTGGGCCTGCCGGATGCAGTGTCCGCCATTGGCATCCTTACCATCACGCCGAGCGAAGCGTCGATTATCGCCTGCGATATCGCCACCAAATCCGGCGCGGTGGAGATTGGGTTTCTTGACCGCTTTACCGGCGCGGTGGTGCTGACCGGCGACGTTTCTGCTGTGGAATATGCCCTCAAGCAGGTAACGCGCACGCTGGGCGAAATGATGCAGTTCACCACCTGCTCGATCACCCGGACGTAACGTCATGAAGCGTTTGATGTTTATCGGCCCCAGCCAGTGCGGGAAAACCTCGCTAACCCAAAGCCTGCGCGGCGAAGCGCTCCATTATAAGAAAACCCAGGCGATTGAATGGTCGCCGATGGCCATCGACACGCCGGGCGAGTACCTGGAGAACCGCTGCCTGTATAGCGCCCTGCTAACCAGCGCCTGCGAGGCCGACGTTATCGCCCTGGTGCTGAACGCCGACGCCCAGTGGTCGCCCTTTTCTCCGGGGTTTACCGCCCCGATGAACCGCCCGACGATTGGCCTGGTCACCAAGGCCAATCTCGCCGAGCCGCAGCGTATTTCGCTGGTTGCGGAATGGCTTACGCAGGCTGGCGCCCGGCAGATTTTTATTACCAGCGCGTTGAATAATTCGGGTCTCGACGCCGTGCTGGATTTTCTGAATTCGAAGGAACCTTTATGTCTTACAAAATAATGGCCATTAACGCCGGCAGCTCATCGTTAAAATTCCAGCTGCTGGAGATGCCGCAGGGCGACATGCTCTGTCAGGGGCTGATTGAGCGTATCGGTATGGCGGATGCGCAGGTGACAATTAAGACGCACAGCCAAAAATGGCTGGAAACCGTCCCCGTTGCCGATCATCGCGATGCGGTAACGCTGCTTCTGGAAAAGCTGCTGGGTTATCAAATCATTAACAGTCTGCGGGACATTGACGGGGTGGGCCATCGTGTGGCGCACGGCGGTGAATTTTTTAAAGACTCGACGCTGGTCACGGATGAAACGTTAGCGCAAATCGAACGTCTTGCTGAACTGGCCCCGCTTCACAACCCGGTAAACGCGTTGGGTATTCACGTTTTTCGTCAACTGTTGCCTGATGCCCCTTCCGTAGCCGTGTTTGATACGGCATTTCACCAGACGCTGGATGAACCCGCCTATATTTACCCGCTTCCCTGGCATTATTACGCGGAACTGGGGATTCGCCGTTATGGCTTTCATGGCACCAGCCATAAGTATGTCAGCGGCGTTCTGGCGGAAAAGCTGGGCGTACCACTCAGCGCATTACGGGTGATTTGTTGTCATCTTGGAAACGGTAGCAGCATCTGCGCCATCAAGAACGGGCGTTCGGTCAATACGTCGATGGGCTTTACGCCGCAGTCAGGCGTGATGATGGGCACCCGTAGCGGAGATATTGATCCCTCTATTCTGCCGTGGATAGCCCAGCGCGAAAGCAAAACGCCGCAACAGTTGAATCAGTTATTAAATAATGAGTCAGGCTTGCTGGGCGTTTCTGGCGTGTCGTCTGATTACCGCGATGTCGAACAGGCAGCCAATACCGGTAACCGGCAGGCTAAACTCGCTCTCACTCTGTTTGCCGAACGCATTCGCGCCACCATTGGCAGCTATATTATGCAAATGGGAGGACTGGATGCGCTGGTATTCACTGGGGGCATTGGCGAGAACTCAGCGCGCGCCAGATCGGCGGTTTGCCATAATTTGCAATTTTTGGGCTTAGCCGTTGATGAAGAGAAAAATCAGCGTAATGCGACATTTATCCAGACGGAGAACGCCCTGGTGAAAGTCGCCGTCATCAACACCAACGAAGAGTTAATGATCGCACAAGACGTTATGCGCATTGCGCTACCGGCCACGGAAGGGCTTTGTGTACCAGCCTGAGAGGGTTAAACGACGCATTGCGGCAAGTCATGGTAATAATGCTTTTACCATGACACTATGCGCGCACACTATTCGTACCTGAAAGGTGATAACGTGGCTGTTGCGCAATGCCCCGCCTCATGCGGGGAACTTATCCAGGGATGGATTCTGGGCAGTGAGAAACTGGTCTCCTGCCCCGTTGACTGGTACAGCACCGTAGCAGTCACGGCTGCGCCGCCGTTGGTAAACGAACGCCCATTGTCGCGGGCGATGGTGGAGCGCGTTCTGGCGCACTGGCAGTATCCTGCGCACTGGAGTAACGAGATTCGCGTCGATGTGCGTTCGTCAATTCCCGTTGCCAAAGGCATGGCCAGCAGCACCGCAGATATTGCCGCTACGGCGGTGGCAACGGCGCATCATCTTGGCCATTCGCTGGATGAAACCACCCTTGCACAGCTTTGCGTCTCAATCGAACCCACCGATAGCACCGTTTTTCATCAGTTAACGCTGTTTGATCATAATAATGCGGCCACGCAAATCGCCTGCGAGCCACCGCCGCCAATCGATTTGCTGGTACTGGAAGGTCCGGTCACACTGCGCACGCAAGATTACCACCGTCTCCCTCGCCAGCAGAAATTAATAGCAAGTTCAGCAACCTTGCAGCAGGCCTGGAATCTGGTGCAGGAAGCCTGTATAACGCAAAATCCGCTCCGACTGGGTGAGGCGGCTACGCTTAGCGCTATCGCCAGCCAGACGCTGTTACCTAAGCCGGGCTTTACCGCCCTGCTGTCGCTGGTCGAAGAGTATGATTTATACGGATTGAACGTGGCGCATAGCGGTAGCGTGGTGGGTCTGATGCTGGACCGGAAACGTCATGACATTGCGCGCCTGAAAGGTAAGCTGGCAGAGAAAAAACTTACCCGACACTGGCCAAAACAACATTTACTCAAGATGGTCACAGGCGGGGTCAAACTGCAGTGAGAGCCTGATATACGCTCCCACTGCCGTAGCGCATTATTCGGCTTTTACATCGGCGTGTTTCATTTCGCCCATCGCTTTCAGCTTTTTGGAAATGTCGCGACGCTCTTTGGAGATTTCGGCATTTTTAATGATGTAGTCATCAACGCGATCTTCATAGTCGCTTTTCATACTGGCGATGATACCCTGAATCGCCTCAACGCTCATACCTGGCTTGATGTAGTCGCTCAGGTTGTCCAGCAGCAGCACACGCTTCTGGTTGTCACGGATCTTCTTCTCAATGTCCTGAATTTCACGCTGCAGTTTATTTTTACGACGGAACAGACGAACAAACTCCAGCACGTCCTGGAAAGAAGGCTTGGTTGTTTCCATTTTTACACCCCTGATAATGTGAGATTCGGATTCGTTAAGCAACTGCTAGTGGATAAACATTACGTTTATCCCCGTCATACTTCAAGCCGCCAGAGGAAACACCGTTACGTCGCCGTCTGGGGAAACCTGAAGGTTCGGGGATAAAATCGTTGCCAGTAGCACTCATTTTAT
The DNA here is from genome assembly GCF_046551895.1 of Salmonella sp. SAL03688. Taxonomy (NCBI): domain Bacteria; kingdom Pseudomonadati; phylum Pseudomonadota; class Gammaproteobacteria; order Enterobacterales; family Enterobacteriaceae; genus Salmonella; species Salmonella sp. SAL03688. Next base: position 101,632 of record NZ_JBGDVI010000012.1, on the reverse strand, counting down.
CCTTATATTAGTATCATACTCTTAATCTTTGCTGAATCGAAGCAGCAACAAATTCATTCGCCCCATCTGCTTTTTATTTGCGCAAAGCCCGGCAGATCAAGTGTGAAAGCAGTTCCAACTGTCGGGCCGTTTCCATACTTAGCCAAACATAGCCGTGGATGGGGGTTTCAGCCACCGCGTCGCCCTGCTGCTCGTTCATTAGCTGCCGCAACTCGGCAGCAATATCATTCAGTTTACCGGTGTTTGCCAGTACCGGCTGCGGGTTGCCTTCAAACAACGCGTGGGCGATCGTTAGCAAGGTTTGCTGCGTCATCTGCTGGGTTTCACGCAATGTGTGCGCGTTAAGCATCACAAAATGGCTGGCGCGCGTCGCCCAGTGGGCATTGATTTGTAATTCAAGCATACAAACCAGGTTGCGGTTGATGGTCTGAATGGTCTCGAAAATAGATTTTTGTATCCGGGTTTCTTTACTGGCAGGCGTTATCAGCCCGCGCATTTTGACGACATCGTTCAGCAACCGTTGCAAATGTTTATCCAACCGGGGGCGCTCCAGCAAATTCGGCGACAGCGCTGCCTGATACACCCGATTATACGCCGTGACGCAATGAGCCAGTTGGATGCGCCAGTGCAAAAAGGCGCGCTGGGGCCAGATGCCGGTAAACAACATTGCCAGTAGCGACCCCAAAATCACATCCCCGCCACGCCATAATGCCGTATTCATATCACCAGCGGGAGCGCCGACAACAACGGCGAGCGTTATGCCTATCAGTAGCGCCTGATACGGTTTTTTCCCTAAGGCCAGCCAGCCGCACAAAAACATCGCTATCGCACACCACACCAGCATCAGCGGTAAGGAAAAGAGCTCCAGGCGTAGCGCCACCAGCCCTAACGCCGCGCCCAGGATCGTACCGCCTATGCGCTCAAAAGCACGAGGCACTACATTTCCCCAGAATGAGATGGGCCCCATAATCACCACTAACGTGATGAGCGGCCATGTGCCCTCGGGAATAGAAAACAAACGAACCAGCAGAAAGGTAAGAATGAACGCCAGGGCGATACGTATGCCATGCACGATGCGATAATGACGGTACAACCGTATTTCAAAAGGGCTTAATGACTTATCGGCACGCACGCTTGCGCTCCTTACGGGAATGGCAAAAAATGCATTGTACCTACTTTATAGCAAAAATAGCGCACTGGCGGACGGAACACATTATCCGTCCGCTCTTTTCAGCCAGGAAACCAGTCGATCACTTCCGCTGTACCGGAATATACATTTCAATATCCCAGTATCCATCTTCCATGCCGTTATTCAGATAGGTTTCAAAACAGGGCGCAGAGGCTATCTGATAAGCGCTATCCTGCTCCAGGACGTCAAAAAACCGTTCCCACGGCTTCGCAAAGTCACGGTCTTCCACTCGCGCGACAGCAGTGGCATATTCGCCGCCTTCAATGGCGGTCACGATTACGCCTTCGCTATTGTCCGGCAGGATGAAATTCTCTGCCACGGACACCACGGTATCGCAGCGGAGTTTTTCTGCAGGTACGACATCTGGATTGTCGTAATAGACGGCAATCCATTCAACTGGCACGATCCGCTGTCGATCCACCCACGTCATCAGTTGTTCAAAACCCTGCTTCACGGTGTGTTCCCATGGACCGACCATGTGGAAACCGGCTATCTTGCGTTTTTGTTCCTGCCTGATTTCGTAATCCATGCTGCCTCCGTCACTTTACTATACTGTATTAATGTACAGTATAATTACAGCCTTTTACGGTCACAAGGACAGCGTGATCATTTTGTGAGCAACCTCGCAATCCCGCCCTTTTGACACCTCAGATGACGGTGAACGGTGTGTGACAACGGCTTACGCTTTATGCTGAAAATAGTCGCTCAGACGAGAGAACATACCGCCTTTACCCACCGATTCCAGAGTGACCAGCGGCCACTGAGCGATCAGTTTATCCCGATCGTAGAGCTCTATTTCACCTACCCGTTGATGGGCGGCGATTGGCGCCTCCAGCTCTTTTCTATCCAGCACATATTTTGCTTTGATATGCGGAATTTCCGCTTTGGGCAGCGCCATCCAGAAATCCTGTTCCGTACCCAGCGCAATCTTTTCTTTGTCTCCATACCAGATTCGCTCGCTGCCCACTTTTTTACCGCTGTGCAAAATCTGCACCGTCGCAAAGTTTTGCTGGCCCCACTGCAACAGTTTTCGCGCCTGTTCCTCACGACCTTTCGAACTTTTCGCTCCCATCACGACGGCGATAAGTCGGCGCTGCCCGTCCACCGCCGATGCGATAAGATTAAATCCCGCCCCCGATGTGTGTCCGGTTTTAAGCCCATCGATATGCATGGTCTTATCCCATAACAAGCCGTTGCGGTTCTGCTGCGTGATGCCGTTCCAGGTCAGGCTTTTCTCGCTGTACATGTGATAAAATTCAGGTTCGCCGTGAATAATCGCCCGGGAGAGTACGGCCAGATCATACGCGGAGCTATGTTGTCCCGGCGCATCCAGACCGTGGACGGTTTCAAAATGGGTATCCTGTAAATTGAGTTTTTTCACATAGCTGTTCATCATCGCCACAAACTGCGGCTGCCCGCCCGCGATATAATCCGCCAGCGCCACACAGGCATCGTTACCGGAATCCACAATTAAGCCACGGCTTAAATCGCGTACCGACACGCGATCCCCTTCTTTTAAAAACATCAACGAGGAGCCGACAAACACCGGATTATCCTTCGCCCAGGCGTCGCGCCCAACGGTGACGATATCGTCAGGGCTGATACGATGACTATCGATGGCGCGATCGACGACGTAGCCCGTCATTAGCTTGGTAAGGCTGGCGGGATTACGTTGCTGGTGTTCATTACCGGCGGTAAGAACCTGTCCCGTAGTGTAATCCATCAACACCCAGGCGCCTGCATCAATGGCTGGCGGTTGGGGAGCAAAACTTACGGCATCGGCCGCAAGCGCAGGAGAAAGGTGCATCGCGAATAAAGAAGCGGCAATAAACAAACGGCGTTTCAACAGCATGTCCTCAGGATGGTCTCTATTTGCCGTTCTTTTTACGGAAGTTCAGTTAAACAAACATGGATAAATTGCAAGAAAATGTGACACAAGGCACATTTTCTTGCTGACATTATTTTATGGATACGCTCAGACGGCGGACTTATCCCCGCGCGGCGCGGTACGATGACGATGATAGCCGTCAACCATGCTACGGAAAATTTGTCCCGGCGTGTCGCCAAGAGTACACAGATAGAGATGCGCGCAAATAAACAGTAAGCCGATGATAGCAAGCGCCATATGCAGCACCAGCATCACAGGGCCCAGACCCGCAACCTGCGGATAGAGACACAGCAAACCGGTGATGATTAACAGCGGTACCAGCGCGTACATAATCGCCAGATATGCCAGTTGTTGCAGTGGATTGAACTTATTCTGCTCTGTTGCCGCGAACGGATGCGCTTCCCCTTTCATAATGCCAAAAAGGTAAAAACGCGTCTGGCGTATGCAGCGCGTTACCAGTCCGGAAAAATTTACCCGATAGTGACGCCCGTTACCTGTGGTGAGATTGATCAGCACAAACCCGACCCAGAAAGCCAGTAAGGCAAAACCACACCAGGTATGCACTTGTACCATTAGCGCTACAGGGCCGAGAGAAAAATGACCAAATAAACCGCTTAACAGTAATAAAACAAACAGTAACGCATTTCCCCAATGCCAACGGCGAATCGCCAGCGAGTAGAGATAGTCACGATGCTCTTCACCACCCGCCGTTTTTGGCGCCAGCATCCGGCGCAATAACGCATGGATAACCAGCCCAACAAGCATGAGCAGCACCACGACGCCTGCGTAAATTAACCACAGCGGCCAATAATCTGGCGCATAGTGTAGTTCCGCTCCCCAGATAGTATTCATGCTTTACCCTCCTGATGGACTTCTTTACGACGGTACAGACTGACCGCGCCGCTACGCGCTTCCTGCTGGCGATAGACCTCTTTCTGACCGACCCAGCGCTGGATCTCGCTCTCATCCAGTCTGCCGAATTTCAGCGCGTCCGTTGGGCAAACGGATACGCACGCCGGAGACTGGCCAGCCGCCAACCGCGTATCGGCACAGAAGTTACACTTGTCGGCGACACCGGTTTGCGGATTCAAATAGCGCACATGGAAAGGACACGCGGCAACACAATAATCGCAGCCAATACAGCGCGATTTATCCACCTGCACGATCCCGTTTTCATCACGATATGACGCTCCGGTAGGACAAACGCTGACACATGGCGCATTTTCACAGTGCTGACAGGAGACGCGGACAAATTGAAAATGGGTTAGTGCGTTGGATGACTGTTCAGGGGCGCGAATTTGTACCTGTACGCGGCTAAATCCCTCCGGTACGTCATTAAGCACTTTGCAGGCAACGGTACACGCCTGGCAGCCGATACAACGTTTTTCATCATGCAGCATGACGTACTGATTCGTTAAATGATTCATGGTTCCCTCCTCCCTCATGCCCGGCTCAGCGTCACGCCTGCGGTATGCACTACCGTACCGGATACCGGACTCGTCACGTGCGGCAGTAAATTGCCACAGTGGATACCGTGTGTCGTCGCCGCCGTTTTGGCCCCAGCTTTAGCGCCAAATCCCATATAGACAAAAAGCGTGTCCGGACGGATACCGGGCGTCACCAGCGCCTTACCTTTCTCTTTACCCGTAGCATTTTCCAGCCAGATCTCATCGCCGGTCTTAATACCTTTTTCTTGCGCCGTTTGCGGATGGACCCAGACCGCGTTATCCCACATTAGCTCGCTGAGTAAAGGTACGTACTGCGTCGCGCCATTGGTATGCACGGCCACCTTGCCCTGAATGAAGTAAAGCTCATTCTCTTTTTTAAGCGCAAAGTCACGAACGCGTGGAACGCCGTAGCCTGGGAGCAATTCCTCCAGGGTTGCGGAATAAAGTTCGATTTTGCCGGAGGGCGATTTGAAGCGAAGCTGTTCGCCATAGGTGTTGTCGCTGTCCGTCGCGATAGCGCCGGGGTAACGCGCCGTAAACTGGCGAACGGATTCTGGTTCGCGTAATAGCAGCGGAACGCCCCATTCGAGATACCCTTTCTGTCGCAGTTCCTTCGCTAAGGCATGGTCGCCGTTCAACTGATAGAGTTGGCGCGTCTGCATATCCTGCCACGGATAGTACTGTCCTAATCCCAACTGCTCGCCCAGCTCTTTCCAGATTTGCCAACTTGGACGCGCCTCGCCAATCGGCTCTACGACCTGTTGGCGCAGAGCGTAAGCCGGGTGCAGTCCCGACATATCCGATACCTCTTCGTCCCGTTCGAGATAGGTGCATTCCGGCAGCAGATAGTCGGCATACGCCGCGCTCTCGCTCAAATAGACATCGCAACTGACCACCAGATCCAGTTGCTCAACGGTTTTTACCAGGTCCGAACGACAGGTGACGGTCTGGAAAGGATTATGCCGCGACATAATCCACGCCTTTATCGGGTAAGGCTTCTCGGTTAACACCGCGTCAATAATGCTTTGCACCACGCCACCGCCAGCGGCGATATATTTAAACTGCGGTGCGACCAAATCGATGCGTTGCGCCGTCGGTTTCGGCATATTTTTAATGTTGAGTTTCGCCAGCGTTGGCGCGACCTTTTCTCCGGCCAGTTTATTGTAAACAGACGCGTTTTTTTTCTGATATAGCCCGCCTTCGCGCTCAATATTACCGAGCAGCACATTAAGCGTAAAAATCATACGCCGCATATCGATCTCTTCCTGCGAGAACGTCGCGCGATGACCAGGACTGACAATAGCGTGAGGCGCGCAGGCGGCCAGTTCGCGTGTCACCCGGACAATAACGTCGGCTGGGACATCGGCCTGCGCGGCGGCCCATTCCGGCGTCGTCTCTTTTACCGCCTGTGCTAACTGTTCAAATCCGCTGGTATAACGCTCAACAAAAGACGCATCGTAGAGTTGTTCATCAATCATGACGTGGCACATCGCCAGCAGAACCGCTAAATCCCCCCCGGGACGAATAGCGTGCCACTCATCCGCCTTGCTGGAAAATATCGACAAACGCGGATCGAAGCTCACCATTTTGGCCCCCTTCTCCTGCGCGGTCATTAACTCATGGGTATCGGCAACTTCAATCCCTTCATACAAATTGTGGCCAAACGAAACCAGATAGCGCGTGTTAGCGATATCCATCGCCAGATCGCCGCCCATCATCACTTTTGCCGCAATGGCTTTCCCGGCAGGGCATGTTGAGGCGTGAGTAAAGGTATTAGGCGAACCAAAGGCCGTAGCCAGATGGAAAAGATGGCTGGAGAGCGAGCCCGATTTGGAAGAGAAAGCCACGGTCTCGGGGCCATGCTGCGCTTTGATGGCATTCATTTTCGCCGCGATTTCCTGGTAAGCCTGTTGCCAGCTAATCACCTGCCATTCACCGTCGCCGCGTGGCCCGGTGCGTTTCATAGGTTTTACAATCCGTTGCGGGTCATTGACCAGGCTGACGCCGCTCCCGCCCCTGGCGCATATGCGCGTCCCCTGCTGCGGCGCAGAAGGATTGCCCTGGATAAAAACGGTCTTGTTATTGACTACCTGCGCCTGAATAGGGCAACGAAAGGAACACATTTCGCACAAACTTGGCGTTAGCGTGGTTTTACCGTTAATGCCGGCAATCGGGTTGCGCGCCAGCGCCCCGGGCGGAAAAGCGCCCAGCGCGCAGGCAGAGCAGCCGATGCCTACCCCCTGCAAAAAAGAACGACGACTAATGCTCATATAACCTCCTGTTATTAGATATAGCTGAAGATTATATTTAATTTGTATTATGAAATGTCGGCTTCAATCACAATTTGAAATAGTTGTTAAAATGAGCATGTCAACACGATAAAACCTTTTATTTTATAAATATTTTACATTTCCTGAACACGCACATGGACTGTCATTGAATAATCAGCAGAATTACCAAACAACCCGCTGTTAATTATAAAAATGATACAATTCCAATAACACGTAATAATATTTAAAAGAAAACGATTATTTCCTGAAAAGCGATTTCACGCGCTTTACGCAGTTCTTTCTCATACGCGCCGGAACGTCCGCCGACGATATCCCGAATGCCGGTGAAAAACGCTGGTTGCGCATCGAAGCGGGTTTACTTTTGCGTGCACACGGGCTTCGTTACCCGACCCGCTCCCTTATGCCTTGATTTTTCCGCAGATACGTCAGCGTCCCACAATACGGTGACATGATGACAGGATGGACACTTTCTGAAAGAAACCTGCCAGATAACATGGTGAATTGTGATCTCCATCGCCATACCGACATATGAAGCTTACTTTTAAGGCGTTAAAAATCCAGACCGTTTTTCCATAATGATGTTGATAAGGAATTCTAATGAAGATATCATCAGGCGCAATTAATTTTTCTACTATTCCTAACCAGGTTAAAAAATTAATTACCTCTATTCGTGAGCATACGAAAAACGGGCTCGCCTCAAAAATAACCAGTGTTAAAAACACGCATACATCTTTAAATGAAAAATTTAAAACAGGAAAGGACTCACCGATTGAGTTCGCGTTACCACAAAAAATAAAAGACTTCTTTCAGCCGAAAGATAAAAACACCTTAAACAAAACATTGATTACTGTTAAAAATATTAAAGATACAAATAATGCAGGCAAGAAAAATATTTCAGCAGAAGATGTCTCAAAAATGAATGCAGCATTCATGCGTAAGCATATTGCAAATCAAACATGTGATTATAATTACAGAATGACAGGTGCGGCCCCGCTCCCCGGTGGAGTCTCTGTATCAGCCAATAACAGGCCCACGGTTTCTGAAGGTAGAACACCACCAGTATCCCCCTCCCTCTCACTTCAGGCTACGTCTTCCCCGTCATCACCTGCCGACTGGGCTAAGAAACTCACGGATGCAGTTTTACGACAGAAAGCCGGAGAAACCCTTACGGCCGCAGATCGCGATTTTTCAAACGCAGATTTCCGTAATATTACATTCAGCAAAATATTGCCCCCCAGCTTCATGGAGCGAGACGGCGATATTATTAAGGGGTTCAACTTTTCAAATTCAAAATTTACTTATTCTGATATATCTCATTTACATTTTGACGAATGCCGATTCACTTATTCGACACTGAGTGATGTAGTCTGCAGTAATACGAAATTTAGTAATTCAGACATGAATGAAGTGTTTTTACAGTATTCAATTACTACACAACAACAGCCCTCTTTTATTGATACAACATTAAAAAATACGCTTATACGTCACAAAGCCAACCTCTCTGGCGTTATTTTAAATGAACCGGATAATTCATCACCTCCGTCAGTGTCAGGGGGCGGAAATTTTATTCGTCTAGGTGATATCTGGCTGCAAATGCCACTCCTTTGGACTGAGAACGCTGTGGATGGATTTTTAAATCATGAGCACAATAATGGTAAAAGTATTCTGATGACCATTGACAGCCTGCCCGATAAATACAGTCAGGAAAAAGTCCAGGCAATGGAAGACCTGGTTAAGTCATTGCGGGGTGGCCGCTTAACAGAGGCATGTATCCGGCCAGTTGAAAGTTCGCTGGTAAGCGTACTGGCCCACCCCCCCTATACGCAAAGTGCGCTTATCAGCGAGTGGCTCGGGCCTGTTCAGGAACGTTTTTTTGCCCACCAGTGCCAGACCTATAATGACGTTCCCCTGCCGGCTCCTGACACATATTATCAGCAGCGCATACTGCCTGTGTTGCTGGATTCGTTTGACAGGAACAGCGCCGCCATGACCACTCACAGCGGACTCTTTAATCAGGTGATTTTACACTGTATGACAGGCGTGGACTGCACTGATGGCACCCGCCAGAAAGCTGCAGCGCTTTATGAACAGTATCTTGCTCACCCGGCGGTGTCTCCCCACATCCATAATGGGCTCTTCGGCAATTATGATGGCAGCCCGGACTGGACAACCCGCGCTGCAGATAATTTCCTGCTGCTTTCCTCCCAGGATTCAGACACGGCGATGATGCTCTCCACTGACACGCTGTTAACAATGCTAAACCCCACTCCTGACACTGCATGGGACAACTTTTACCTGCTGCGAGCCGGAGAGAACGTTTCCACCGCGCAAATCTCTCCGGTAGAGTTATTCCGTCATGACTTTCCGGTGTTTCTCGCCGCATTTAATCAGCAGGCCACGCAGCGACGCTTTGGGGAGCTGATTGATATCATCCTCAGCACTGAAGAGCACGGGGAGCTGAACCAGCAGTTTATTGCCGCCACGAACCAGAAACATTCCACCGTGAAGTTGATTGATGATGCCTCAGTGTCGCGTCTGGCCACCATTTTTGACCCCTTGCTTCCTGAAGGCAAACTCAGCCCGCCACACTACCAGCACATCCTCAGTGCTTATCACCTGACGGACGCCACCCCACAGAAGCAGGCGGAAACCCTGTTCTGTCTCAGTACCGCATTCGCACGCTATTCCTCCAGCGCCATTTTCGGCACTGAGCATGACTCTCCGCCGGCCCTGAGAGGCTATGCGGAGGCGCTGATGCAGAAAGCCTGGGAGCTGTCTCCGGCGATATTCCCATCCAGCGAACAGTTTACCGAGTGGTCCGACCGTTTTCACGGCCTCCATGGCGCCTTTACCTGTACCAGCGTTGTGGCGGATAGTATGCAACGTCATGCCAGAAAATATTTCCCGAGTGTTCTGTCATCCATCCTGCCACTGGCCTGGGCCTAGTCCAGCCTCAACCCGCATGGAATTAAGGGACACAGCGTTGTGTCCCTCTGTAAATAGACCCGTTTTAGTCCATGCATTTTTGAGATCCCGGCCAGATTGACCCTGGCCTAAATTCCATACAGTACTAAATCAGAATCAGTAATTTCAGATGGGCCGGAATATGGTTTACCATAGAGGGAGCGTAGCTTAGTGTCGCTGATGGTCATTTTAGTATTTTGTACTCAATGATTTTAATGTTTATGTACTCACCATCGCATGTACGAACATTAGCAACAATATCAATTGGTGTACAAATACAATCAATCAACGACAAAATAAAAGAATAAAATATTTCATATACAGATAACATCAGGCGTGTACATCAAGTGACAGTTAAAAACGACAGCATACAGAGCACATTCCTCTTCCACGATTACGAAACCTTCGGTACGCATCCGGCCCTCGACAGACCTGCGCAATTCGCCGCGCTCCGTACGGATAACGACTTCAACGTTATTGGCGAGCCGGAGGTGTTTTATTGCAAACCCGCCGATGATTATCTACCGCAGCCCGGCGCGGTGCTGATTACCGGCATCACGCCGCAGGAAGCGCGTGAGAAAGGAGAAAACGAAGCCGCCTTCGCCAGACGCATTCATGCGCTGTTTACCGTTCCTAAAACCTGCGTTGTAGGCTACAACAATGTGCGCTTTGATGATGAAGTCACTCGCAATATTTTTTATCGCAACTTTTACGATCCCTACGCCTGGAGCTGGCAGCATGATAATTCACGTTGGGATCTATTGGATGTCATGCGCGCCTGTTATGCGCTGCGCCCGGAGGGAATTAACTGGCCGGAAAACGACGACGGCCTGCCCAGCTTTCGTCTGGAACATTTAACCCAGGCGAACGGGATCGAACACAGCAACGCGCATGATGCGATGGCGGATGTCTACGCCACTATTGCGATGGCGCAACTGGTGAAAACACGCCAGCCGCGGCTGTTTGATTATCTTTATAGCCACCGCAGTAAACATAAACTGGCGGCGCTGATTGACGTCCCGCAAATGAAGCCGCTGGTGCATGTCTCCGGCATGTTTGGCGCGTGGCGCGGTAATACAAGCTGGGTCGCGCCGCTGGCGTGGCATCCTGAAAACCGTAACGCGGTGATCATGGTCGATTTAGCAGGCGATATTTCTCCTCTTCTTGAGCTGGACAGCGACACCCTTCGAGAGCGGCTTTATACGGCCAAAGCCGATCTTGGCGATCACGTCGCAGTGCCGGTAAAGCTGGTGCATATCAATAAATGTCCGGTACTGGCGCAGGCGAATACCTTGCGCCCGGAGGATGCCGACCGGCTGGGAATTAACCGCCAGCACTGCCTGGATAACCTGAAAGTGTTGCGTGAAAACCCGCAGGTCCGCGACAAAGTGGTGGCGATTTTTGCCGAAGCCGAACCTTTTGCCGCCTCGGATAACGTTGATGCCCAGCTCTATGATGGTTTTTTCAGCGATGCCGATCGCGCAGCCATGAAAATCGTACTCGAAACCGAGCCGCGTAACCTGCCCGCGCTGGATATTACCTTTGTCGATAAGCGCATTGAGAAGCTGCTGTTTAATTACCGCGCACGCAATTTTCCCGGTACGCTGGATGACGCAGAGCAGCAGCGCTGGCTGGAGCATCGCCGTCAGGTGCTGACGCCGGAGTTTTTACAACAGTATGCCAATGAATTGCAGATGCTTTCTCAGCAGTATGCGGAAGATAAAACGAAGCTGGGGTTGCTGAAATCACTGTGGCAGTACGCAACTGAGATTGTGTAATTGACCAATGCCTGACGGGCATTGTTAATTCAGAGCGGATAAATAGTGACGCCGCCATCCGGCAAACGTGCTGGATGACAGACAAAAAACCGGAGGCACTGCCTCCGGTTTTACTATTGCCGATAATACGCGCGATTACGCGACGTCCTCGTACTGTGGAACCGGGTTGCGGAAGCTTTTAGTTACGCACGCCAGATAAATCAGCCCGATACCCGCCCAGATCAGGCCCAGTACCATTGAGCTTTCTTCCAGGTTAACCCACAACGCACCAACCGTGAGCGCGCCGCACATCGGCAGGAACAGATACTGGAAGTGATCTTTCAACGTTTTATTACGCTTCTCACGGATCCAGAACTGCGAAATCACCGACAGGTTAACAAAGGTAAACGCGACCAGCGCGCCAAAGTTAATCAGCGCCGTCGCCATCACCAGGTCAAAATTAATCGCCAGCAGCGCGATCGCCCCGACCAGGATGATGTTCATCGCTGGCGTACGCCATTTCGGATGAACGTAACCGAAGAAGCTTTTCGGGAATACGCCGTCGCGCCCCATCACGTACATCAGGCGCGCTACGCCTGCATGCGCCGCCATACCGGAAGCCAGTACGGTGATAGTAGAGAAGATCAGCGCGCCAACCTGGAAGGTTTTACCCGCCACGTACAGCATGATTTCCGGCTGAGACGCATCCGGATCTTTAAAGCGAGAGATATCCGGGAAGTACAATTGCAGGAAATAGGTTGCAAAGATGAAGATCAGGCCGCCAATCAGCGCGGTCAGGAAAATCGCACGCGGGATCACGCGCTCAGCATCTTTGGTCTCTTCCGACAGGTTACTGATGCCGTCAAAGCCGGTAAAGGAGAAGCACAGGATCGTCGCTCCCGTAATCATCGGGATAACGTGCGCATCGCCGGACCAGAACGGACGGGTGCTCGCCAGCGTACCGGCGCCTTCGCCTTCAAATACGCCATAAACCACCATGCCCAGAATGACCGCAATCAGCACCACCTGTAGCACTACAATCACGGTGTTGAAGTTAGCGACCGATTTGAGGCTGCGCAGGTTAAAGGCCGTCATAAAGGCCACCAGCGCCACGACAAACACCCATGACGGAATGGAGGGCACCAGCGCTTCAAAATAAATTTTCGCCAACAGAATGTTGATCATCGGCGCGAACAGATAATCGAGCAGAGAAGACCAACCCACCATAAAGCCAACGGTCGGGCTGATGGATTTCTGGGCATAGGTATACGCCGAACCCGCGGAAGGGTAGCGACGCACCAGTTTCCCGTAGCTCAACGCCGTAAACAGAATCGCGATTAACGCGAATGCATACGCCGTCGGTACGTGACCGTCAGTGAGGCCTGAAACGATACCAAATGTATCGAACAGCGTCATCGGCTGCATATAGGCAAGACCCATCATTACAACCGGAACTAACGTAAGCGTTTTACGTAATTCCACGCGAGAGGTGTTTGGAGTAACGTTATGCGACATGGTCATTCTCCTTTACGGCGAATGCCGTCGCGTAAGCAAAAAATTGCCCCATTTTCTGGATTCCTCAGCGACAACAACTGTCGATTTTTAAGTAAGTATCTATCCGGTACGAAGCCCGGCCTCTTGGTATTGAATGATGTGTTTGAAGCAAAAAAATAACCGACGCGTATTAAAACGTCGGTTAGTGTCATTTTTTGCAAGCGGCGTATTCTGCCCTAAATTGAAGTGAAATGACAAGAGAATGCGAGCGCGTTCAAAAAATTATTTTTCATAAGCGATTGATTTTTAAACCGGCGATTTTGCATACACCCCAGCAATAGCATTATTTGCTAAAATTTCATCCCGCCACCAGCCGCTGGCCAGCCCGGCGGTCTGTTCATTCCAGCCAACCCACACCGGTTCATAGACGATTTGCGCCACAACTTTCTTCTCTATAAGCGCGCCGCTTTCCAAAAATCGCTGCGCCAGATAACGCGGTAAATAGCCGCATCCCAGGCCACTAATTTGCAGCTCCAGCTTGGTTTTAAAATCAAACACGGTAATCGCTTCCTGAGCGTCGAGCAGTTCAGACCCTATTGATCGCGAGGAATGGACACTATCGCCAACCACAATCGCGCGAAAACGTTTGATCGTCTGGCGGCTAAGCGGTTCCTCTTCATGAACCAGCGGATGATGCGGAGCGACAGCAAACACCAGTTCAAGATCGCCCAGTCTTGCAAAGCCAAAGCCGGTGTCAGGCGGCGGCGCGCGCATGGCGCCAACAATAATATCCGCCCTTCCCTGCGTCAGCGTCTCCCATGAACCGCCGAGAACGCCATTGACAAATTTAAGGCGCGTCACGCTGTGGCGTTGATAAAAAGCGTCGATAAGCGGGGCCAGAAGAGAAAAGGGAAAGGTATCATCCACACCGATGACCAGTTCGTTCTCCCAGCCTTCATGCAGTTTAATCGCCTGCTTTTCCAGCTCGCGAACGGTGTGCAGCACTTCACGGCCTTTTTCCAGTAGCATTTTACCGGTTCGCGTAAATCGCGCGCGATGCCCGCTACGGTCGAGCAGTTGGATATTAAGATCGTTTTCCAGCTTATGAACGGTATAACTGAGGGCGGACGGCGTTTTAAATAATTTTGCCGACGCCGCCGCGAAGCTGCCTTCTTTTTCTAACGCATCAAGAATAATCAGAACGTCCAGCAGTGGTTTCATACTCGTCCCCTTGCGCTATATGGCGACCACCTGCTGGACAGCGACTCACTCCATCGGCATCACCAGCGGATCGGGATATTGATATTCAAATCCCAGCTCATTACAAATCCGGCTACCGTCGATAATCTTCCCTTTGCCGTTGTCCGGTGCGTCACGAAAATGCGGCGGCGCCATTCCCAGCAAGCGCGTCATTTGCGGATAAAACACGTTGCGGGCTGGATGCGCCGGCGCACATATATTATAGATGTGCCCCCCTTTTGGCGCCTGTAGCAAGAGGGTAATTGCGCCAACCACGTCTTCAAGATGCACCAGATTGACCCCGTGTTGACCATCCGGCGCGGTTTTTCCGGCAAAGAAACGTCCGGGATGGCGTCCAGGCCCGACCAACCCCGCCAGCCGCAGAATATCTACTGACGTGCCCGGCAGATTATGCAGCCAATCTTCCAGTTCCTTCAGGGTACGCCCGCTGGCCGTGACCGGATTACGCGGCGTATTCTCTTTCACCACGCCTTGCGCATCGCCGTAAACAGACGTCGAACTGGTAAAAATAATACGCGGGATACGATAAGCCAGCGCGCTGTCGACCAGCTCCTGCATCGCCTGCAGATAAAAATCCTCTCCTGGACCGCTACGGCGCGCGGGCAGTGTTATCACCAGCGCATCGACATCCAGCAGAGCGTCAAGATCGTCCGCCTCACAGACCAGCTCCGGCTCCAGACGCAGAGGATAGCTTTCAATTCCACTCATACGGGCCGCTTCCACCCCGTCAAGGGTGGTTTTGCTGCCGGTAACCTGCCAGCCTCTCGCTGCCAGCGACATTGCCAGCGGCATGCCTAACCAACCTAAACCGACAATTGCGACCTTTTTCATCCATTTTCTCCTGACTTTAACGCCTTATACATAAGGCTACGCCAGCCCGCCGTGACTGACAATTCATACTATAAATGCGAAATGAAAAAAGCGCTTGCTTTAAGGCGTAAAAGTGGTTTAGGTTAAAGGTATCAAATGAATAAGCATTCATCGGAATTTTTATGACACGCGTTCAATTTAAACACCACCATCATCACCATCATCCTGACTAGTCTTTCAGGCGATGTGTGCTGGAAGACATTCAGATCTTCCAGTGGTGCATGAACGCATGAGAAAGCCCCCGGAAGATCATCTTCCGGGGGCTTTTTTTTGGCGCGCGATACAGACCGGTTCAGACAGGATAAAGAGGAACGCAGAATGTTAGACAACACCCGCTTACGCATAGCTATTCAGAAATCAGGCCGTTTAAGCGATGATTCACGAGAATTGCTGGCCCGCTGCGGCATAAAAATTAATTTACACACTCAGCGCCTGATTGCGATGGCGGAAAACATGCCGATTGATATCCTGCGCGTGCGTGATGATGACATTCCGGGTCTGGTGATGGATGGCGTGGTCGATCTCGGCATTATCGGCGAGAACGTGCTGGAAGAAGAGCTACTCAATCGCCGCGCGCAGGGCGAAGATCCGCGCTATTTTACCCTGCGCCGTCTTGACTTCGGCGGCTGCCGTTTATCGCTGGCAACGCCGGTTGACGAAGCCTGGGACGGCCCGGCCGCGCTGGACGGTAAACGTATCGCTACCTCTTATCCGCACCTCCTCAAACGCTACCTCGACCAGAAAGGCGTCTCTTTTAAGTCGTGTCTGTTAAATGGTTCTGTCGAAGTCGCGCCGCGCGCGGGGCTGGCCGACGCTATCTGCGATTTGGTCTCTACCGGCGCGACGCTTGAAGCTAACGGCCTGCGTGAAGTCGAAGTTATCTACCGCTCTAAAGCCTGTCTGATTCAGCGCGACGGTGAAATGGCACAGAGCAAGCAACAGCTGATCGATAAATTGCTGACCCGTATTCAGGGCGTGATTCAGGCGCGCGAATCGAAATACATCATGATGCACGCGCCAAGTGAACGCCTGGAAGAGGTTATCGCCCTGCTGCCAGGTGCCGAAAGGCCGACAATTCTGCCGCTGGCGGGCGAGCAACAGCGCGTGGCGATGCACATGGTCAGCAGCGAAACGTTGTTCTGGGAAACCATGGAGAAACTGAAAGCGCTTGGCGCCAGCTCGATTCTGGTACTGCCGATCGAGAAGATGATGGAGTGATCTGACGCCTGATGGCGCTGCGCTTATCAGGCCTACGTAATGCGTTGATATTTTGGGTTCAGTAGGCCGGATAAGGCGGAACCCTGTGATGGAGTAAAGACCATGAGCTTCAATACCCTGATTGACTGGAACAGCTGTAGCCCTGAACAGCAGCGTGCGCTGCTGACGCGTCCGGCGATTTCCGCCTCTGACAGTATTACCCGGACGGTCAGCGATATTCTGGATAATGTAAAAACACGCGGTGACGATGCCCTGCGTGAATACAGCGCTAAATTTGATAAAACAGAAGTGACAGCGCTACGCGTCACCCCTGAAGAGATCGCCGCCGCCGGCGCGCGTCTGAGCGACGAATTAAAACAGGCGATGGCCGCTGCCGTCAAAAATATTGAAACGTTCCATTCCGCGCAGACGCTACCGCCTGTAGATGTGGAAACCCAGCCAGGCGTACGTTGTCAGCAGGTTACGCGTCCCGTCGCGTCTGTCGGTCTGTATATTCCCGGCGGCTCGGCTCCGCTCTTCTCAACGGTGCTGATGCTGGCGACGCCGGCGCGTATTGCGGGATGTCAGAACGTGGTTCTGTGCTCGCCGCCGCCCATCGCTGATGAAATCCTCTATGCGGCACAACTGTGTGGCGTGCAGGAAATCTTTAACGTCGGCGGCGCGCAGGCGATTGCCGCTCTGGCCTTCGGCAGCGAGTCCGTACCGAAAGTGGATAAAATTTTTGGCCCCGGCAACGCCTTTGTAACCGAAGCCAAGCGTCAGGTCAGCCAGCGTCTCGACGGCGCGGCTATCGATATGCCAGCCGGGCCGTCTGAAGTACTGGTGATCGCCGACAGCGGCGCAACACCGGATTTCGTCGCTTCTGACCTGCTCTCCCAGGCTGAGCACGGCCCGGATTCCCAGGTGATCCTGCTGACGCCTGATGCTGACATTGCCCGCAAGGTGGCGGAGGCGGTAGAACGTCAACTGGCGGAACTGCCGCGCGCGGACACCGCCCGGCAGGCCCTGAGCGCCAGTCGTCTGATTGTGACCAAAGATTTAGCGCAGTGCGTCGCCATCTCTAATCAGTATGGGCCGGAACACTTAATCATCCAGACGCGCAATGCGCGCGATTTGGTGGATGCGATTACCAGCGCAGGCTCGGTATTTCTCGGCGACTGGTCGCCGGAATCCGCCGGTGATTACGCTTCCGGAACCAACCATGTTTTACCGACCTATGGCTATACTGCTACCTGTTCCAGCCTTGGGTTAGCGGATTTCCAGAAACGGATGACCGTTCAGGAACTGTCGAAAGCGGGCTTTTCCGCTCTGGCATCAACCATTGAAACATTGGCGGCGGCAGAACGTCTGACCGCCCATAAAAATGCCGTGACCCTGCGCGTAAACGCCCTCAAGGAGCAAGCATGAGCACTGAAAACACTCTCAGCGTCGCTGACTTAGCCCGTGAAAATGTCCGCAACCTGGTACCGTATCAGTCTGCCCGCCGTCTGGGCGGTAACGGCGATGTCTGGCTGAACGCGAATGAATTCCCGACAGCGGTGGAGTTTCAGCTCACCCAACAAACGCTTAACCGTTACCCGGAATGCCAGCCAAAGGCCGTGATTGAAAACTACGCGCAATATGCTGGCGTAAAGCCGGAGCAGGTGCTGGTCAGCCGCGGCGCGGATGAAGGGATCGAGCTGGTGATCCGCGCCTTCTGCGAACCGGGGAAAGACGCCATTCTCTACTGTCCGCCCACTTACGGTATGTACAGCGTCAGCGCCGAAACCATTGGCGTAGAGCGCCGGACGGTTCCCGCGCTTGAAAACTGGCAGCTGGATCTACAGGGGATTTCCGACAACCTTGACGGCACAAAAGTGGTGTTCGTTTGTAGCCCTAATAACCCCACCGGGCAACTTATCAACCCGCAGGATCTGCGCACGCTGCTGGAGTTGACACGCGGTAAAGCGATAGTCGTCGCCGACGAAGCTTATATTGAGTTTTGCCCGCAGGCCACGCTGACAGGCTGGCTGGTTGAATATCCTCATCTGGTTATCCTGCGCACATTGTCGAAAGCTTTTGCGCTGGCGGGTCTGCGCTGCGGCTTTACGCTGGCTAATGAAGAGGTGATCAACCTGCTGTTAAAAGTGATCGCCCCTTATCCGCTTTCTACGCCAGTGGCGGATATCGCCGCCCAGGCGCTGAGTCCGCAGGGAATAAACGCAATGCGCGATCGCGTGGCGCAGACAGTGCAGGAACGTCAGTATCTGGTGAATGCCCTGCAACAGACCGCCTGCGTAGAACACGTCTTTGACTCTGAAACCAACTATATTCTGGCGCGGTTTACCGCCTCCAGCAGCGTGTTTAAATCCTTATGGGATCAGGGCATTATCTTACGCGATCAGAATAAACAACCTTCTTTAAGCGGCTGCCTGCGGATTACGGTCGGCACCCGCCAGGAAAACCAGCGCGTCATTGACGCCTTACGTGCGGAGCCAGTATGAGTCAGAAGTATCTTTTCATCGACCGGGACGGAACCTTAATTTCCGAACCGCCAAGCGATTTTCAGGTAGACCGCTTTGATAAACTGGCCTTTGAGCCAGAGGTGATTCCCGTATTGCTGAAGCTGCAAAAAGCCGGTTTTAAGCTGGTGATGATCACTAACCAGGATGGACTTGGCACGCAAAGCTTCCCGCAGGCGGACTTCGACGGACCGCACAACCTGATGATGCAGATTTTCACCTCTCAGGGCGTACGCTTTGATGAGGTGCTGATCTGCCCTCACCTGCCCGCAGACGATTGCGACTGCCGCAAGCCCAAAGTGAAGCTGGTGGAGCGTTATCTTGCGGAACAAGCGATGGATAGCGCCAACAGCTATGTGATTGGCGATCGTGCGACCGATATCCAGCTCGCTGATAACATGGGCATTACTGGTTTACGCTATCACCGTGAAACGCTGAACTGGACGATGATTGGCGAACAGCTAACGAAACGCGATCGCTATGCGCATGTGGTCCGCAACACCAAAGAGACACAGATTGATGTCAGCGTCTGGCTGGATCGCGAAGGCAACAGCAAGATTAATACCGGCGTCGGCTTCTTTGACCATATGCTCGATCAAATCGCCACCCACGGCGGCTTTCGCATGGAGATTACCGTTAAGGGCGATCTCTATATCGACGATCACCACACGGTAGAAGATACCGGACTGGCGCTCGGTGAGGCATTAAAACTGGCACTCGGCGACAAGCGCGGTATCTGTCGTTTTGGCTTTGTCCTGCCGATGGATGAATGTCTGGCGCGCTGCGCGCTGGATATTTCCGGTCGTCCGCATCTGGAATATAAAGCTGAATTTACCTACCAGCGTGTGGGCGATTTGAGCACAGAGATGATTGAACACTTTTTCCGCTCACTCTCTTACACGATGGGCGTCACTCTGCATCTCAAGACTAAGGGTAAGAACGATCACCACCGTGTCGAAAGTTTGTTTAAAGCCTTTGGTCGGACGCTACGCCAGGCTATTCGCGTGGAGGGCGATACATTACCGTCCTCGAAAGGAGTGCTGTGATGAACGTCGTCATCCTTGACACCGGCTGCGCCAATTTAAGCTCGGTAAAATCCGCCGTGGCGCGCCACGGTTACACCCCGGTGGTCAGCCGCGAAGCGGAAATCGTATTACGCGCTGACAAACTCTTTCTGCCCGGCGTCGGTACGGCGCAGGCCGCTATGGATCAACTGCGCGAACGTGAACTGATCGACTTAATTAAAGCGTGTACTCAGCCGGTACTGGGTATCTGCTTAGGGATGCAACTGCTGGGTCGTCGCAGCGAAGAGACGCGCGGCGTGGATCTGCTGAACATTATCGAACAAGACGTGCCGAAAATGACCGACTTTGGTCTGCCGCTGCCGCACATGGGCTGGAATCGCGTGTATCCGCAGGCGGGCAACCGGCTGTTTCAGGGCATTGAAGATGGCGCCTATTTTTACTTTGTTCACAGCTACGCGATGCCGGTCAACCCGTGGACTATCGCCCAGTGCAATTACGGCGAGCCGTTTACCGCGGCGGTACAGAAAGATAATTTCTTCGGCGTACAGTTCCATCCGGAACGTTCGGGCGCGGCGGGCGCACAGTTGCTGAAAAACTTCCTGGAGATGTAATGATTATTCCGGCATTAGATTTAATTGACGGCACCGTGGTGCGTCTCCACCAGGGCGACTACGCCCGGCAGCGGGATTACGGTAACGATCCCCTGCCCCGTTTGCAGGATTACGCCGCCCAGGGCGCCGGGGTGCTGCATCTGGTAGATCTGACCGGCGCTAAAGATCCGGCTAAGCGACAGATACCGCTGATTAAAACCCTGGTCGCGGGCGTGAACGTGCCTGTTCAGGTCGGCGGCGGCGTGCGTACCGAAGAAGACGTTGCGGCATTACTGAAAGCTGGCGTTGCCCGTGTGGTCATCGGTTCAACGGCGGTGAAATCCCCTGACGTGGTGAAAGGCTGGTTTGAACGTTTTGGCGCGCAGGCGCTGGTGCTGGCGCTGGACGTTCGCATAGACGAACACGGCAACAAGCAGGTGGCGGTTAGCGGCTGGCAGGAAAATTCCGGCGTCTCGCTGGAACAACTGGTGGAGACCTATCTCCCCGTCGGCCTGAAACATGTACTGTGTACCGATATTTCTCGCGACGGCACGCTGGCGGGCTCTAACGTTTCGCTGTACGAAGAGGTATGCGCCAGATATCCGCAGATCGCCTTTCAATCCTCCGGCGGTATTGGCGATATCGATGATATTGCCGCCCTGCGCGGCACCGGCGTGCGCGGCGTGATTGTCGGACGCGCTCTGCTGGAAGGGAAATTTACCGTTAAGGAGGCCATCCAATGCTGGCAAAACGTATAATTCCGTGTCTGGATGTTCGTGATGGTCAGGTGGTGAAAGGCGTACAGTTTCGCAACCATGAGATCATTGGCGATATCGTTCCGCTGGCCAAACGCTATGCCGACGAAGGCGCGGACGAACTGGTGTTCTATGACATTACCGCCTCCAGCGATGGTCGCGTAGTCGATAAAAGCTGGGTGGCGCGCGTTGCCGAGGTGATCGACATTCCGTTTTGTGTAGCGGGCGGTATCCGGTCAATTGACGACGCCGCCAAAATTCTTTCTTTCGGGGCGGATAAGATCTCTATCAACTCCCCGGCGCTGGCTGACCCAACGCTGATTACCCGTCTGGCTGACCGTTTTGGCGTACAGTGCATTGTCGTCGGGATTGATACCTGGTTTGACGACGCCACGGGGAAATATCATGTTAACCAGTATACCGGCGATGAAAACCGTACCCGCGTGACGCAGTGGGAGACGCTGGATTGGGTGCAAGAGGTACAACAGCGCGGCGCGGGGGAAATCGTCCTGAATATGATGAACCAGGACGGCGTGCGTAACGGTTATGATCTGACGCAGTTGAAAAAAGTCCGTGACGTTTGCCGCGTGCCGCTGATCGCCTCCGGCGGCGCGGGCACGATGGAACACTTTCTTGAGGCATTCCGTGATGCCGATGTCGACGGCGCGCTTGCCGCCTCCGTTTTTCACAAGCAAATCA
Organism: Salmonella sp. SAL03688; assembly: GCF_046551895.1. Taxonomy (NCBI): domain Bacteria; kingdom Pseudomonadati; phylum Pseudomonadota; class Gammaproteobacteria; order Enterobacterales; family Enterobacteriaceae; genus Salmonella; species Salmonella sp. SAL03688. The sequence continues at coordinate 79,683 of NZ_JBGDVI010000012.1, read as the reverse complement.
TCAATATTGGCGAATTAAAAGCGTACCTGGCAGGCCAGGGCGTGGAGATCAGGATATGTTAACAGAGCAACAACGCCGCGAGCTGGACTGGGAAAAAACCGATGGCCTGATGCCAGCCATCGTGCAACATGCGGTATCCGGCGAAGTATTGATGCTGGGCTATATGAACCCACAAGCGCTGGACAAAACCATTGAATCCGGCCATGTCACGTTCTTCTCACGCACGAAACAGCGTTTATGGACCAAAGGCGAAACCTCAGGCCATGTACTGAATGTCGTCAGCATTGCGCCGGATTGCGACAACGATACACTGCTGGTGCTGGCAAATCCTGTCGGGCCGACCTGCCACAAAGGTACCAGCAGCTGCTTTGGCGACGCCAGCCATCAGTGGTTATTCCTGTATCAACTGGAGCAGCTACTGGCAGAGCGCAAAACCGCCGATCCGGCCAGCTCTTACACGGCGAAACTGTACGCCAGCGGTACTAAACGTATTGCGCAAAAAGTTGGCGAAGAAGGTGTAGAAACCGCGCTGGCGGCCACCGTCAATGATCGTTTTGAATTAACCAATGAAGCGTCTGATTTGATGTACCACCTGCTGGTGCTGTTGCAGGATCAGGATCTCAACCTCACCACCGTGATCGACAATCTTCGTAAGCGTCATCAATAAGCGTAAAAAAACCGGGCAATGCCCGGTTTTTTAATGAGAAATTTTACCTGTCGTAGCCGACCACCATCCGGCAAAGAAGCTTACAAGGCTTTTGGCTTATAGCTACGTAGCGCATTGCGTCCCAGCACAATCCCGGCACCGATCATCCCGCCCAGCAACACAGCCAGCACGAGGGTAATGGCTTTTTTCGGGCTATCGCGACGGACCGGCAGCGTCGGCTTCATCACATAACGATAGACGTGCACCGTATCGGCAGTCACTTTCAGATTTTTAATGTCCAGCAGTGTCTGCTTCGTCTGGTAATAGGCCGGAGAAAAGACCAGTGGACGCGTCGCTTCGTTCTGTATCATCGATTTTAGCGCATCGCTCCCCAACAGGAACATCGTGTCCTGGGTAACATCCTGGGTTTGCTGAATCTGCGGCTGCGTGATTTTGGCCTCATCCGCATAGCGCAACGCTTCTTCGATTTGCTTAATACGCAGATCTTTTTGTTCCTGCGCCACAACTTCCTGCGTCTCAAGGGACTCCTGCAACGTTTTGGTTTGCAGCGTGATGTTATCTTTCAGGTCAACTTCCAGTTCCTTAGCGACCTCTTCATCCACCTGTTGGATATATTCCGCCAGCCGACGCTGCGCTCCTTCAGCGGTAGTACTCACATAAGAAACCGAGAGCGGCAGCGGCTGCCCCTTTACCGACTGTTCAATGGTGAGCTTTTCCGGCTCTTTCTGATTATCCAGCGCTTCCGATAATGCAGAAAACGCAGAGCTAAAGCGGCTTATAAAATTCGCCTGCACTTCAGAGATTTTGGGGGCATTCCCGCCATACAAAACGTTGAGCGCGTTGGTATAGGTGGCAACCTGCGCGGCATCAGGTTGGGTAATAATCGCCGTGGATGTCCATTTTTCTTTGGCTATCATCAGGTAGCCTACGGCCAGCAAAATGGCGATAATAACGGCTACAATAATGGTCATCTTCCCACGCCATAACTGTAGCAATAACTCAATCAAATCAATCTGTTCCGGATCGTTCCCACGCCCGGAAGACATATTACTATCCACTGTCATAGATACCCTAACTAAAAAAAGGATGAAGCTGGAGACAGTGTAGTCATAAAGCAAATATATGCCATAGGATTAATGATAAAAATCAGACATTATTTCCATATGGTCAATAAATCATCGGGACTCATCAGCCCCGATTGCCTTATTAATCACTACCGAAAAGATCGCGGGTATACACTTTTTCAGCGACATCCAAAAGCTCTGCCGCCATCCTGTTGGAAATAATGACATCCGCCTGCTGTTTAAAGCAGTGCAAATCACGTTCAAGACGTGAGTTAAAGAAAGTATCTTCTTCCATTACCGGCTCATAGATGATGACCTCTACGCCTTTCGCTTTAATGCGCTTCATAATCCCCTGAATCGATGAGGCGCGGAAGTTATCGGAGCCACTCTTCATAATCAGGCGATAAATGCCCACCACTTCAGGCTTTCTGGCGAGGATAGCGTCGGCAATAAAATCTTTACGCGTACGGTTTGCTTCAACGATAGCGGAGATAATATTATTAGGCACCGACTGATAATTAGCCAGCAACTGTTTGGTATCTTTTGGCAAACAATATCCGCCATAACCAAAAGAGGGATTATTATAATGATTGCCAATACGCGGGTCGAGGCACACCCCTTCAATAATTTGTCGGGTATTTAATCCTAACGTTTCAGCATAGCTGTCTAATTCATTAAAATAAGCGACTCGCATAGCGAGATAAGTATTGGCGAAAAGTTTAATGGCTTCCGCTTCAGTGGAGTCCGTAAACAGCGTCGGAATCTCCTGTTTAATAGCGCCTTCCTGGAGTAATGCGGCAAATTCTCTGGCGCGCTCAGACTGTTCCCCAATCACGATACGGGAGGGATAAAGGTTATCGTAAAGGGCTTTACCTTCACGTAAAAACTCCGGAGAGAAAATGATATTTTCTGTCGCAAACTTCTGACGCATTGCCGTCGTGAAGCCAACCGGCACCGTAGACTTAATAATCATCACGGCTGCGGGGTTGATGCTGATCACATCCTGAATGACCGATTCCACACTGGACGTATTAAAATAGTTGGTTTTGGGATCGTAATCCGTAGGCGTAGCAATAATGACGTAATCTGCATTCTGGTACGCATCAAACTTATCCAGCGTTGCTCTGAATCTGATGTTATCTTCCTTCAAAAATTGCTGAATTTCTTTATCAACAATCGGAGATATCCGATCATTTAACAGTTCAACACGGGAAGGAACAATGTCTAACGCCACCACATCATGATGTTGTGCAATAAGCAAACCATTAGACAAGCCAACATAACCCGTCCCGGATATCGTGATTTTCATTATTCGCTCTCAGAATTAACTTAATTATGAATCATGATGTATTTCGCATCCTGATAAGATATTAAAGTTTTAACGCCTGAGTATATAAAGTGCAACGCAGACGAAAACAATTCAGATTATCTTCATTACGATAAACACAGATTATTAAGTTAATATTAAGCAAAAGCGATAAATCAATAAGAATAGAGATAAAAAAAAGCCCGGTATTAAACCGGGCTTAAACATTTTTGCAGAAATTATTCCAACCATTCGGTATGGAAAACACCTTCTTTATCAGTACGTTTATAGGTGTGCGCACCAAAGTAGTCACGCTGCGCCTGAATTAAGTTAGCTGGCAGTACTGCGGCGCGATAGCTGTCATAGTAGGCCACTGCCGCAGAGAATGTCGGCACCGGAATACCGTTCTGCACCGCGTAAGCCACAACATCACGCAGCGCCTGCTGGTACTCATCAGCAATTTTCTTGAAGTAAGGCGCTAACAGCAAATTGGCAATACCAGCGTTTTCTGCGTAAGCATCAGTGATCTTCTGCAGAAACTGAGCGCGAATGATACAACCCGCACGGAAAATCTTAGCAATCTCGCCGTAGTTGAGATCCCAGTGATATTCATCAGACGCGGCGCGTAGCTGCGAGAAGCCCTGCGCATAGGAGACGATCTTGCCAAGATACAGCGCGCGACGCACTTTCTCGATAAATTCCGCTTTGTCGCCTGCCGGTTGCGCTTTCGGCCCGGAGAGCACTTTAGATGCGGCAACACGTTGCGCTTTCAACGAAGAGATGTAACGCGCAAAGACGGATTCGGTAATCAGCGACAGCGGTTCGCCCAGATCCAGCGCGCTCTGGCTGGTCCATTTACCGGTCCCTTTGTTGGCGGCTTCATCAAGAATGACATCCACCAGGTAGTTTCCGTCTTCATCTTTTTTAGTGAAGATGTCTTTAGTGATGTCGATCAGATAGCTGCTCAGCTCGCCGTTATTCCACTCAGTAAAAGTGTTCGCCAACTCTTCATTGCTGAGGTTCAGGCCGCCTTTCAGCAAGGAGTAAGCTTCAGCGATAAGCTGCATATCGCCATATTCAATACCATTATGGACCATCTTGACGTAGTGACCAGCACCATCGGCGCCGATATAGGTCACGCACGGTTCGCCATCTTCTGCCACAGCAGCAATCTTCGTCAGGATCGGCGCCACCAGTTCATAGGCATCTTTCTGACCGCCAGGCATGATAGATGGCCCTTTCAGCGCGCCCTCTTCACCACCGGAAACACCGGTACCGATAAAGTTAAAACCTTCCGCAGACAGCTCGCGATTGCGACGGATTGTGTCCTGGAAGAAGGTGTTACCGCCATCAATAATGATATCGCCTTTTTCCAGATACGGTTTCAGCGAATCGATAGCTGCATCAGTACCTGCGCCCGCTTTCACCATTAACAGGATACGACGAGGCGTTTCGAGGGATTCAACAAACTCTTTCACCGTGTAATAAGGCACCAGCTTTTTGCCGGGATTCTCGGCAATCACTTCTTCGGTCTTTTCACGGGAGCGGTTGAAAACGGAGACGGTATAACCACGGCTTTCGATGTTGAGCGCGAGGTTGCGCCCCATCACTGCCATACCGACGACGCCGATCTGTTGCTTGGACATTACATACTCCTGTCAGGTGTGGTTACTCATAGGAACTATATCCAATGAGATGAAGTGAATAATATGATAACCCAGACTTAAGGCCCGAAGAAACAATCATTAATTACCTATTTCTACCTACGACACACCGGAATCCTTATCTGGGAACGCATCGGTAGACTAAATAAAAATTTCCTGAGTAACCAGTTGCGTGATATTTTTCCAATAATTAATACTTAAACATTAGGCCGCATTAAAGCTAAAATTAACTTTTAATTGATTGTAAAACCCCACTTAATTTCATCTTCCCTATTACTTTCTGTTTCAGAATACTAAAAATTAGAGGCAGTAGCAAACCTAATGCAATGTAGACAGGAATGGACCATTTAGTGATAAAGTGATTATCATATACATCTGTTCCCGATAGGCTATAATCGCCTAAAATCGAAGCAATTATGTCTAAAATTACATATACCAGTAAATGATATGCCATAATAGTTCTTGAATTTTGACCTATCATTTTTAGCAACTTAATTTCTTTTATTCCCCTTGTAATTAATAGAGAGATAAAAAACACAGCATAAATACCTATCAGCGCATTAATAACAGACATTATTAACCCATCCGGATAATAACTCCATGACATAATTGTCTGCGTAGAGAAACCATAACTTTTCGAAACATATAATATTACAGTTAATAAAATAAAAACATAAAAATTTAATAAGCTATATATCTGATTTCTTATCACGTATCCAAAAATATAAAACGACATACCGGTTAACACTTGGCATATAAAATTCAGCTTATAGTCTTTCACCAGAATATATTGAGGGGATAAATATGTTATTGAGACGGTTATTAATAATACACTAATCGCCACCAACACCGATAATAATAAAGCATTGCTAACAACGACCCGTTTTATGCTTTTTATTATAATTACCGACAAAATGCTCACAAATATATAAGCAAACAGAAACCAACCTGTTAGAAACATTTTATTGTTATGAAAATTTGATTTTATGGCAAGTTTAACCGTTTCATATAGTCCTGTCGAAAAAGCATCACCTGTGTGTATTCCATAACGTACATTAATTAATAATGCAATAGAACCAATAATCAAATAAGTTATTATAAGATAAGGTAACTGTTTTTTTATAACATGCGCTGTAAAATTTGTTATACACCGTGTATCTTTATATAAAACCCCACCAATAAAGAAAAATAATGGCATATGGAAAAGATAGGCATAATAAACATTAAATATGTCATTATTTATATGCCCAACCAATACGAAAATCATACCAAAAGCTTTAACATAATCCATAGTTAAGGAATGTTCGTGGCTTATGGAAAAAGAGTTTTTTTCCGTCATAACTCCGATGATGTCTCCATAACAATAATGTTTCTCAATATATATACTGGACGTTTTTCATATAAAAACATGAAAATAATTGCACATGATTTACAATATAAGATAATTAGTACATAAATTACCTCAAACTGAACATGACAATTATACTAACACTCTGCCAAATATAATATAAAATTAATACGCACCGTTGCGGTGAAAAACAACTTTTACCGTTTTAAACAGAATGGCAATATCATTCCAAAGCGTCCAGTTTTTAACATACCAGGAATCAAAATAAACACGGGTGTCATAATCAACATCATTACGCCCACTCACTTGCCATAGACCTGTCATGCCCGGCTTTGCCATCAAATAATAATCAACATCATCACAATAACGCTCCAGTTCATCCGAAACGATAGGTCGTGGTCCAACCAGGCTCATATCACCTTTTAGTACATTAAAAAGTTGTGGCAACTCATCAAGGCTAGTTTTACGTATAAATCGACCTACAGCTGTGATTCGAGGATCATTTTTCAGTTTAAAATCTTTTTCCCATTCAGCCCTGGCAATAGGATCGTTAGCCAAAAGTTCTTTTAGTACCTCTTGAGAATTCATAACCATAGAACGAAATTTGTAGCATGGAAAAAGTTTTCCATGCCGACCTACTCGCTGGTGACCATAAATAGCCGGACCACCATCTCGAGTAACTTTATACCACAGATAAATCATAAGTGGTGATGCAATTATAAGAATCATTATTGAACAAACAATATCAAATGTCCGTTTGAGAAAACGGGACGACCTTTTAGCCAAGTTATTTTGTATCCTTAATAACATAACTTCATGGCTAAAGATAAAAGACATATCAGTATTATATAATGGTAATCCTCTAAACGAGGGGACTACAGTAACAGAACGACAATGATGTTTTGAAAGTTCACGTAGCCAAAAATGTGTTTTCTCCAACTCGGTGTATTCATAAGCAAGAATATAATGGACATCACCTGTACGATTTAAATCCCAAATAGTCTCAGTATCCTTTATCACCGGTAACATATTTATTTCAGCATCTGACGCATCCGTATCAAAAAAAGCGATAACATCAAACCCCATCATCTCCTCACTTTGCAGCGCAGAATATGCACCACGAGCATTCTGTCCGCTCCCCAGGATGATAGTTTTTTTCTTCCAGATACCTAGCTTGTTCAATAAATGCTTTGTAAGTGCGCGAAAAAAAGGCACCAGGATTATGGCAAAAGTCCAACAAAACACCCAGACATAGCGTGAAAACTGCCATTTTGTAAACGCTATCAGCGCCAAATCAAATATAGCAAAAATAACGATCGTACGAAAAATTTCTTTTAACTCATACCAAAATGGCTTGCGGTATGTATAATGTCGCAAACGAATCCAAAACCAACCGACACATACTACTGACAAAATAAAATGTGTAATAACTCTTGTATCTAATTGGTCTTGAGGAATAAATCGCTGTACTTGATCAAAAATAAAATAGACACATCCTAATGAAAACCATAAGGCTAAATTAAAAAAAATCAAATCCGATATAGCCAAAAAAATTTTACATAGCTGTGGATTATACTTATTATCAATATTATCCATTTAATCCTCACCCTCTGACCGTGCATAATGTAAATAAAATAGGCATATTAAGTTAATAACATTCAATTCTTTTACAGCAAGCATCGTTTTTTAATATTAGCAAGCGTTGTATTTACAAGTTCCTGAGCTCTATTTAATAAATTAGCTTCTGCATAGCAGCGTAACTCAGGTGCATTACCAGAAGCGCGCAAATGCACAATACATCCATCACGTAAGGTAATTCGCATACCATCTGTCATATCTGTAGAAATTGCACCTTCATTCTCCAAGCCAATATAGCTTAAGAGGTTGCTCAGATTTTCTCTGCCCATACTAATTAAGGATTGACTTTTATCAGTCGTAATCCCCTGCAATCTGTCAGAATGGGTATAACGAGTTGGGAGTTCATTGACTAAAGCGCTAATGCTGGTATTCCTACTTTTGTAAAGCAGCATTATTGCTGGTAATACAGCATCACGAGTTGGTAAGGCATGAAGATTCTGCTCGTTAATACAGATGTCGCTTCCTAATAAAAAACCGCCATTGGCTTCAAAGCCGACAATACGACTATAACTCCGCGATAATTCATTAAAAGCTTCGATAACATAAGGTGAGCCAATTTTCGTAAGCTTAACATGTTTAAAAAAGCGGCCAGAAGAAATTATGCTATTACAACTAACAGGAATAGCGACGGCTTCTGCATCCAATGCAAGTGAACATAATAGACCTAATATATCGCCTCTCAACCACTCGCCTGCCTCATCAGCAATAAGAGGGCGATCACCATCCCCATCTGTTGAGAATATGGCATCTAAATCGAACTCTTTAGCCCATGAGCGTGCTTTTTCCCGATCCTCTTTGCTTACAGCCTCTGTATCTATAGGTACAAAGTTATCGCTTCTACCCAAGCTAATGACTTCAGCCCCCAATGCAATAAATAAAGGCTTATAAAGATCACGCCCAGCGCTTGAATGTTCGTAAATACCAATACGCTTATTTTTCAGGAATGGAGTAGAAAATAAAGATGTATAACGAGATATATAATTAACAGCAGCCATTTCTGAAACTATGAGTTCTTTAAGCTCTAAATGGCTACACGTATCTTCAACACTAAGGATCGCAGCCTCATCATGTTTCGTGATTTCACTATCGGGACGATAGAACTTGAGGCCGTTCCGCTCGAATGGAATATGACTTCCCGTAACCATTATCGCAGGCATATTGTCAGACATAGACTGAAAGGCCAAAGCTGGGGTTGGTACCACTCCATAAAAAATACAGTTAACGCCTTTATCCGCCAATGCAGCAGCACACGCCTGAGCCATCCCATAACTACTTGGACGATTATCTATTGCCAATGCTACGGTATCAAAGGAAAAATGTTCCTGCATAACGGCAACAAATGAAACCGTAAAAGCAGCACATACCTGAGGTGTAAAATCTTTTACAAGACCGCGAGCCCCACTCGTTCCAAACACAATACCTGATGAATGAATAACATCACGGCTATTATTAACTACGTTCATTAGTCCACTCCTTCGAAAATCCAGAACGTTGTTCTAAACGAATAATATCATCCTCACCAAGATAGGTACCTGATTGAATCTCAATTAACTTCAGGGGGATCATTCCGGGATTTTCCAGCGCGTGAATAGTATCCGGAGGAATAAATGTTGATTCATTTTCAGAAACCATATAAATCTGCTCTCCCTTTGTAACACGAGCAGTCCCGGATAATACTATCCAATGCTCAGCCCGGTGGTGATGCATCTGCGCCACAAATTTCTCACCCGGCTTAACAGTGATACATCTAACGAGGTAATTTTTGCCGCTATCAATCACATTATATTTTCCCCAGGGGCGGAAAACTTCTTGATGTTGTTTATATTCGTTCCTATCATTTCGTTTTAAATAATCAACAATTTTTTTAACATCTTGTACTGTATCTTTATTAGCCACCAGTAAAGCGTCTGTTGTTTGAACAATGACAAGATTGCTTACACCAATCGCACTTATAAACATATCTTCGGAATAAATGTAATTATCATTACAAGCATGTGCGAAGATATCTCCTTTTAAAACATTTCTCTGATGATCTTTATTCGATATATCCCATAGTGAGGACCAAGATCCCACATCCGACCAGCCAGCGCTCATTGGTATCACCACGGCATGCTGTGTGTGCTCCATAACTGCATAATCGATAGAATCACTCGGGCATGACATAAACTCTTCTTTATCAATACGAATAAAATCAAGATCGGGATTTATATGTCCTACCGCCTTTTCACAAGCTTTGTAAATTTCAGGTGATAAGTACTTCAATTCGTTTAAATAAGAGCTTGCACGAAATAAAAACATACCGCTATTCCAGTAATATTTCCCTGATTTGAAATAGTCACCGGCGGTATCGATATCCGGTTTCTCCACAAATTCAGCCACTGCATAAGCGTCATTTCCTATCAACTCACCACGACGAATATATCCATAACCCGTTTCAGCATGCGTTGGAACAATACCAAAAGTTACAAGCTTACCATTTGCGGCGTATTCTTCAGCATGTCTGACAGCTTTCGTAAAAGCTATTTCATCCTGGATCACATGATCTGCAGCAAGTACCAACAAAAGAGGATCAGCATTATCAGCATTCTGGAGCGCACAAAACGCGGCAAGAGCGATCGCTGGTGCAGTATTACGGCCTACTGGTTCGAGAATAATATTATTTGCTAACTTGTCAATTTCACGGAGTTGTTCAGCGACTAAGAAACGGTGTCTGTCATTGCAAATGACAACGGGTTCTTCTGTAGAAAGTGAAGCTAATCGCTTTATAGTATTTTGCAGCATTGATAGTTTACCTTCAACGCTTAGAAACTGCTTCGGATGATATTCGCGTGAAAGCGGCCATAAACGGCTACCTGTGCCGCCAGCCATAATTACGGGAAGAAAAGACATTTATTTTATCTCTTTTGACGAAGAATATTGGATATTATTCCAATAACTCTTGTACATGCTAAAATAGCGACATGTAGACAACGGTAAAGATTGCCAATGCTTGCCTAATTTGTAACCCAGAAATTTAGCAAAGGTTGTTAATAAAGCTCTTGGAATCCAGAACGGTGCATTTTTAAGCAGAAATTGAATCTCTGATTTTACGAAGCGGAAACCCTCACCACCGGCTCCGCCAAAGTCACGCTGAATCCAAGGGTTACAGGCATGAAATACCCCTGTATCAAAATACCGTTGGAACTCTTGTTTTGGCGTATAATTATGCGAATGCCTTACGCTGGCTTCTGCGCAATAAGCAATTTTATACCCCGCCTGGATCATTCTCGCAGCCATAAACATATCTTCAGCGAGGATAGTATGTTCAGGAAACCCCCCAAGTGCTTCAAAAACAGACCGCCGATAAGCTGCAAAAGAATTTGACATAAACACGGTTTTAATGCCGAGATTTTTTATATCATTTTTACTTTTAATTAGAGTTTCAGTACCATAATTAAAATTTCTTGCGTGTATAGCAAGAGGATTAGCATCATGATGAGGAAGCTGTCTGCCACATACTGCAGCGACATTTTTGTCATTAAATAATGATAATATTTCTTCCAGGGCATTTTTGTTTTCAAATATAGCATCTTGGGTTAAAAAAACAACAAAATCACTTTCTTCGGCAGAAGCTAATGCTTTATTTCTCGTCCCTCCGTGATTAAATTCACTTGATGATATAACTATAATATTGTTGGTATAAGTGCTTGCAATATTTCTAGTGTCATCTGTCGATGATGAATCAATGATTATCAATTGTGATGGCTGATTAGTTTGTTTTTGAAAAGCGTGAAACCACTCATTCCATCTAGCAGTACCAGCATTATATGTAGGAACAATTAAAGTAAAGGAGGGCATTTTTTAGTCCAAAAGCTCAAGTATTTTTTTACCAAATTGTGTTTTATTAACAATGTGAAGCTTTTTATGGCTTTCAATACCTTCAGCCCCAACCTCAGTAGCAACAACCGTTGCACCCGCCTCAAGCATCTGTAACACCTTTATTTTTACTCCAGCTCCATATAGTAAAGGTGCAACACTTAAATCGGCCTTTTGAAAAGCCAAGGTAGGATCTGATACAGCACCAGCGACATGTACGTTAGATATACACTTGCCGATCAACTTCAGTAAAGGTCTGGGAGCCAAGCCTAAAATCCAAAGATGGATATGTGGATTTTGTTTTCTTATTTTAAGAAAAACAAAAAATATAAACCATATTATAGACCAGTGGTTTTCCGCACGCTTCATGTAACCAAAAAAAATTAAATTTTTTCTATCCTTAAATTTATCTACAACCTCTTCAATCGGAATACAATTTAATACCTCACCAACTTTTTGTACTCCAAGATCAGCAACCTCTATAACTCCCTTATAATTCATTTGCTCAAGTAACAATTTATCTTTATGAGACATTGCCACAATTTTTTTCAACTTACAGAATAAGTTTGCCTCAACTTTTGCAATCTCTTTATTGATAGGTTTCTTTGTAAGAGAACGACTTGTGCGCTGTGATACAACATCATGGGCAAAATAATGAATATTTGGATGTAAAATATGTTTTACCACTCCTAAAACTGATGGAAAATCAAGCCATACTAAGTCGTAATTCGTGTGAGAGATCTTATTATTTATCCGTTTAATTAAGCTTTTATTTACTCTAGTAAAAAACCATGGCGCAATAAAAGATTTATATTTAGCATTGAAAAGTATCCCTTTAAGATAATCTTTCTTACTAACGTTGATTACTTCATAAGAATGGCATAGTGCTTTAATTTCTGGATTTTCATATTGTGTTGCAGGAGATATAACAATAACATCGACTTGACTGCCATTATTTACATGTTTTTTTAAATTATCACCACAAATGGCCTCACCAGCACCGATCGAACCTCTCGCCCCAGGATGAAAGGCACTAATAAAAAGAACTTTATGCATTTTTAATTCAGCCATTATTTTTAAGTGGGAGTAACTTATAGATGAAATAAAAAATCATCATAAATATGAATAAAAGAGAAATATATTTAACACCATAGGTAAGGTCTTTTCTCATTGCAACAAATATGAGGGAAATAATTGGAAAATGATAAATTATGAGCCTGCTTTTCTTGGCTACACGATAAAATACTATTAGCATTACACCCAAGATTAAACCATGCAGGAATACTCCGACATAACCAAGTGAATGAAAAGCCTCTGTGAATATAAACTGCCCACCTTTATCCTCATAAAAACGCATCTCATTATTCTCGAACAAAGATTGTTTATCTAAACCAAAAATGCCATATATAAAAGCAGGGATAATAAATAATATGGGAGAAAATAAATCTAATACTCCCCCATAAGGTAAATTATTATATAAATGCGTTCTCACTTCATTAGCCAAAGTCGCTAAAGAAAAATGTGTTTCATACATCACGGCAAAAGGTATAGCTGTAAAAATACTTCCTCCTGAAGTTGAAGTGCTTTCACGCAAATATAAACCTAATCCAGCAATGAAAAACATTATTATACAAATAATGCTTACTTTGATAATACGTTTAAAATTAATTTTATAATTTAGCATATAGAATGACACGAAACATAATATTAGCAAAATTAAATTTTCTCTTCGTCCCTGAATAAATATAGAAACAAGTATTAATAGCGATACTGCTATGACAACTTTATTAGTTATTGATATTTCTTTAAAGTTGACACGAATGCTAGTTAATAGTGCATAGTTAGCAAGCAATCCCGATGAAGATATGAGAATATCTCTGGTTTGATTTTCTGCACTACCTTCATAGATTGCTATATAAGGCGTATGTAGAAATGCTATGTAACCACCATATGCAGCGACGCCTAAGGCGAAAATTAGAAACGCTGAAATAATAAAGCATACTGAACAAAAATTTATAAAACACGAATTATTAAAATCTTTTATTCCTACTAACTTGATTTTAGAAAATGCAAAATAGCCGAGAAAAACTCCCACTACCCCCGTGGATACGACCATGATTACATCGCCCACTGTATCAGTATATGCAAGGGCCCCTAGTGGTGATAATTGAGGAAATTGAAGATAAAGAATTCCACATATTATATATATCCCAATAGCAATAAACCAAGCTAAAAATACCATAACACATCTCATATTATTAAGCGATAAGGAATAAGATAATACTTTATTACATATATTTATCTTGTTTAGATTTATACCTTATTTTCAATAGCCAAATAGTCGCTTTTGCGTACACCACTACACTTAATATATATCGGTTTCATTATCAAACTATCAAGGCAACGATCTTTTTCTCCAATTTTAGAGAATCAATTTTCCCTATACTTTTTTTTAAACATAACAAACATGAATTTCCGAACGTTGCTATCAAAGACGCTGTATATCATTATCAATAACAATAAAGGAGTAATGCTACTCATACACACTTGTATAAAGAAATCTAGCCATTCATTGCTGACTATAACTTTTGCCCTTGTAATAAAGAAGATGGAAAGCAAGAATATGCTTATAAAGAACCATGTTCTTATAAGCTCATGAATAATAAATGCATTATCCGATTTAAGGGCATTTTTGTATAAAAATACTGGTTTCAAGATCATGACAACGATGATATTACTAACGATAGTTCCAATAACTATCCCATTTAAACCTAAATAATGTACTAAAACTAATGAAACGATAATATTAATTATGGCTTCCAGTAGGGGTAATTCAATATCTGACATATAACCAAGGCCTACTTTTGCAACATCAAAAGAGATCCTTGCAATCAATACGAAGCAATTAACAGAAAGTAACAAAACTAATTGTTGGCTAAGTACAATTTCTTTTCCCATCCATAAGGATACAAATGTACTTGAAGATATATAAAACATGTACGCGCAAAAAATACCTAGCATAAAAAAAAGTGAATTATAAAGTGATATAATCCTGATAACTTTTTCCTTATTATCAGAATATAGCTTTGCTCCTATATAAGCACCCAGTGGGGAAGCTATTGCTGATATCAGAAAACCCAATGCTTGAATTAACATCATATAGGAAGAAAAAGATGTGATAACCGTTATACCTAGAAAGACAGATATAATTAAATAATCTGTATTAAATACAACAACACCGGCAATTTTATGTACAAACGTATATTTTATCTCTCTTTTTATTTTAGATTTTACACTTATTATATTTTCTTTATTGATAGTATCAGTAATATCCAACTTTACTAATTGCGGATATTTTTTTAATGTTAGTCTGTTAAAAAGAATAAGTTGTATTACATTAGAAAGTAATTCAATAGCGCACACAATCCAAAAGGAGACGCCGCAAATCATTAGAAATATTTGCAATATATATGCTAAACTTCTAGTTAACCCAGTAATTAATTTAACCAAATAGACATTCTGGTCTGCTGTTAAAATGACAGATTGAGCAGAGTATAAATATGATAATGATGTACTTATAACAAACACCCCCCATGTTATATATAGATTTTCAGGGGATATACTTGCATTTACTATAGAATTTAATAACAAAAAGAAAAGTAGTCCAATAACTAATATGCCCAATGCTATAAAATGGTATATTTTCTTTATTATAAAATATAATTGTCTTAACTCACTATTTTCTTTTCTATGCAGTGGTTTAAATAGGATATATGTTAAGGCTGTACTTATACCTAGCTCAGCAAGATTTAATACTCCCATCAACTGTACTACTAATAAATAATACCCGGTTAAATCAGCACCATATACTTTAACAAAGTAACTTCTTAAAAAAAAGTTTGTTACTAATATAAGAACTGAAGTAAACAATCCTATCTGAGACCCAAGAGCAACTTTATTTCTAAACATATTAGGATAAAACTCGAATCATCTGTATTTTGTTAGCTAAAAAGGAATGTTGAATGATAGATTCTAATATCATATTTTTATTTTCTTGAACTGACTTTACTTATTCCAAATAAATATCTGTCTGATATTTTTGAAATCTATCTAATTTGGTTATTTTGTCTAAAAAACCCATATTCACACATCGTTCATACAACAGATGAATAGACTAAGCTCTTTAAAATATCTCTATAACTCTCTAAATTTTAATTACAATGCAATAAATAGGATTAGAAAATTTTAATAACACCTATAAAACGCTTATAGGTGTTGAACAATATCTATTCAATTATAAATAATGGCAATTGTGTTACTTTACTAAACCTTTATGAATCTTATCTTTTAATGAAAGAATTGGACTATCTATTCCCCATGTAATATTAATATCAGGATCATTCCAAATAATACCTCTTTCATGTTCGCCCGAGTAATAGTTTGATGTCTTATAAACAAATTCAGCTTCTTCACTTAATACTAAGAACCCATGAGCAAAACCTTCAGGTATCCACAACTGCCTTTTGTTTTCAGAAGAAATATTGACACCAACCCATTTACCAAACGTTTCGGAATCTTTGCGAATATCTACAGCAACATCAAAAACTTCTCCCGCTATACAGCGTACAAGCTTCCCTTGAGCATAAGGTTCAACTTGATAATGTAAACCACGTAACACACCTTTAGTTGATTTTGAATGATTATCCTGAACAAATTCAATCTTTCGACCAACCGCTTCCTCAAATACTTTCTGATTAAAACTTTCCATAAAGAACCCACGTTCATCACTAAACACTTTAGGTTCAAAAATTAATACATCAGGAATTTCTGTTTTAATAACGTTCATTTTATTAATAACCTTTAATCATGTTCAGGAGATACTGCCCATAAGCATTCTTCGACAACGGTTTAGCCAGATTTTTAATCTGCTCCGCATCAATAAACCCTTTTCTATAAGCGATCTCTTCCGGGCAGGACACTTTTAGTCCCTGGCGTTCTTCGATGGTTGCAATAAAATTACTGGCCTCTATCAAACTCTGATGCGTTCCCGTATCCAGCCAGGCATAACCGCGCCCCATCATAGCGACAGACAATCTTCCCTGCTCCATATAGATACGGTTAATATCCGTGATTTCTAACTCACCGCGAGCGGAAGGCTTAAGATTTTTCGCCATCTCCACCACGCTATTATCATAAAAATACAGCCCCGTTACCGCGTAATTACTCTTCGGTTGTAATGGTTTTTCTTCCAGACTAACGGCTGTGCCCTTTTGGTCAAACTCAACCACACCGTAGCGCTCTGGATCGTTTACATGATAAGCAAAGACGGTAGCACCACTTTCTTTATTAACGGCAGCTTCCATTAACTTTGGTAAATCATGACCATAGAAGATATTGTCACCCAGTACTAATGCACAATCATCATTACCAATGAACTCTTCACCAATAATAAACGCCTGTGCTAAGCCATCCGGGCTTGGCTGTACTTTATATTGAAGATTCAGCCCCCACTGGCTGCCGTCTCCCAGCAGTTGTTGAAAACGCGGCGTGTCCTGTGGCGTACTGATGATCAGGATATCCCGAATGCCTGCCAGCATAAGCGTGGAAAGGGGATAGTAAATCATCGGTTTATCATAAATTGGTAGCAATTGCTTACTTACCGCCATGGTCACCGGATAAAGACGGGTGCCAGAGCCCCCCGCTAAAATAATGCCCTTACGCGTTTTCATTTCCATTTCTCATTCATAGAAAATGCCCTGATGGGCATTTAAATTTATCAGATGGTTGTCGTCGTAAACATTTCAGTCAGCATGCGCTTAACTCCTAATTCCCATTGCGGCAGAATAAGGCCAAAATTACGCTGAAACTTTTCAGTATTGAGACGCGAATTGCCTGGTCTGCTCGCCGGTGTCGGGTAGGCGCTGGTCGGCACAGCATTAAGCTCAGTCAGCGCAAGCGTTATCCCTGCTTTGCGCGCCTCGTCAAAGACTAAGGCCGCGTAGTCATGCCAGGTTGTGGTTCCCCCGGCAACCAGATGGTAAAGACCTGCGACTTCTGGTTTATTTAACGCCACACGGATCGCATGGGCCGTGCAGTCAGCCAGTAATTCCGCACCGGTTGGCGCACCGAACTGATCGTTAATGACTGAAAGTGTCTGACGCTCTTTCGCCAGACGAAGCATCGTCTTTGCGAAATTATTGCCCTTACCTGCATAAACCCAACTGGTGCGGAAGATAAGGTGCTTAGGGCAGTTATCCTGCAGGGCCTTTTCTCCCGCCAGTTTGGTTTTGCCATAGACATTCAGCGGCGACGTAGCGTCCGTTTCCTGCCATGGGATATCGCCGGTACCAGGAAATACATAATCGGTTGAATAATGCACTACCCATGCGCCAGTTTCGTTGGCTGCTTTAGCGATGGCTTCCACACTGGTGGCGTTAAGTAACTGCGCCAGTTCTGGTTCAGACTCTGCTTTATCTACTGCAGTATGGGCTGCTGCGTTAACAATCACATCGGGACGAAGCTTACGAACGGTTTCGGCAACGCCTTTCGGATTGCTAAAATCACCGCAAAACTCTTTTGAATGGACATCCAGGGCAATCAGATTCCCCACTGGTGCCAGAGAACGTTGCAACTCCCAGCCTACTTGCCCTGTCTTACCAAAAAGTAAGATATTCATTACTGGCGTCCTTCATAGTTCTGTTCTATCCAACTCTGATACGCCCCACTTTTAACATTGTTTACCCATTGAGTATTTGCAAGGTACCATTCCACTGTTTTACGAATACCGCTTTCAAAGGTCTCCAGCGGTTTCCAGCCTAATTCGCGGCTAATTTTACCTGCATCAATGGCATAACGACGATCATGGCCCGGACGATCGGCGACATAAGTGATTTGTTCACGATAAGAAGTCGCTTTGGGTACAATTTCATCCAGCAGATCACAGATGGTAAATACCACATCGAGATTTTTCTTCTCATTGTGGCCACCAATGTTATAAGTCTCCCCTGCCTTGCCTTCAGTCACTACCATATGAAGCGCGCGAGCATGATCTTCTACATATAGCCAATCGCGAATCTGATCCCCTTTGCCATAAATTGGCAAAGGCTTTCCTTCCAGCGCATTCAAAATGACCAGTGGAATCAGTTTTTCAGGGAAGTGATAAGGGCCATAGTTATTAGAACAATTGGTAACGATCGTTGGTAGACCATAGGTACGCCGCCAGGCACGGACTAAATGATCGCTGGATGCTTTTGACGCAGAATAGGGGCTACTTGGCGCATATGCCGTCGTTTCAGTAAATAACGGCAGCGTAACGCTGTTTTCAACTTCATCAGGATGCGGTAAATCGCCGTAAACTTCATCAGTGGAAATATGATGAAAACGAAAATTATTTTTTTTATCTTCGCCAAGCGCAGACCAGTATTTACGCGCAACTTCAAGAAGTACATAGGTGCCGACGATATTGGTTTCAATAAATGCTGCTGGCCCGGTAATCGAACGGTCCACATGACTTTCCGCAGCCAAATGCATCACCGCGTCCGGCTGGTACTGCTCAAAAATACGCGTTATTTCAGCGGAATCACAAATATCCGCGTGTTCAAAATTGTAGCGATTACTTTCAGAAATATCAGAAAGGGATTCAAGATTACCGGCGTAGGTTAATTTATCAATATTAACTACAGTGTCCTGTGTATTCTTAATAATATGGCGGACAACAGCTGATCCAATAAAACCTGCCCCGCCAGTAATAAGTATCTTCACTTTTCTATTCCATAAGGCGTATTTAATGTGGTATTTAATTTGCCAATAAAAATTAATTGCTCAAGTCGTTACACACGCTACCGCCCCTGGCTCATCAGCTACCAGTGCACTGCATACATATCGACTTGTTACAAACCTCGCCCAGCAGGGCAAAGCTCACTAAAACTTAAACGCTAATTGTCTTATTAATTGCATCCGGAAACAAGGATTAATCTTATAAAATCAGCATTAAAATGCTCCAGATAACCCCTTGTTACTTAAGCCCTTTATACAAAACTAAAACGGCAGTCAACACTCGTTTCAGCCAACTTGCCGCTTCGAATGTTCACTGCCGTTATTATGTTTATCACCAACCATTTATCACGGTTGTTAATACTTATTCATGCAGAAGCTGCTCTATGCTCTTACGGAACTTCGCTCCTTCTTTCAGGTTGCGCAGCCCGTACTTCACAAATGCCTGCATGTAGCCCATTTTTTTACCGCAGTCATAGCTGTCACCCGTCATTAGCATCGCGTCAACCGACTGTTTTTTCGCCAGTTCAGCAATAGCATCGGTGAGCTGGATGCGGCCCCAGGCGCCCGGTTCGGTTCTTTCCAGTTCCGCCCAGATGTCGGCTGAAAGCACATAACGGCCTACCGCCATCAAATCGGAATCCAGCGTCTGCGGCTGATCCGGTTTTTCGATAAACTCCACAATCCGGCTGACTTTGCCTTCATTATCCAGAGGTTCTTTCGTCTGGATAACGGAATACTCCGATAAATCACCTTTCATGCGCTTCGCCAGCACCTGGCTGCGACCCGTTTCATTGAAACGTGCCACCATCGCCGCAAGGTTATAGCGCAGCGGATCGGCGGTAGCATCATCGATAATAATATCCGGGAGTACCACAATGAAAGGGTTATCGCCCACGACCGGACGCGCGCACAGAATAGAGTGCCCCAGCCCTAACGGCTGCGCCTGGCGAACGTTCATAATCGTTACGCCCGGTGGGCAGATAGATTGCACTTCCGCCAAAAGCTGACGCTTAACGCGCTGTTCAAGAAGTGATTCAAGTTCATAAGAGGTGTCGAAGTGGTTCTCAACGGCGTTTTTAGACGCGTGAGTCACCAGTACGATTTCTTTGATCCCTGCAGCCACAATCTCATCGACAATGTACTGAATCATTGGCTTGTCGACGATCGGTAGCATCTCTTTTGGGATTGCCTTGGTGGCAGGCAACATATGCATACCCAAACCCGCTACCGGTATAACTGCTTTCAAATTCATCATTGTTTCTTCCACCTGTAAAATGGTTGCTGAATTATAGCTCTTTAGCTTGTTTTCGCCAGCATGAATTACTCTGCTGCCAGGGATAATGATGGCACGCTCTACATTACGTCTTAGTCGGCACCATAACATTAAGTATGAACAACTTTTTCCCAGGAATTTTCGTAAAAATAGCGGTACTTACCCTCCCCGCTTCGGCAGCGAAAAATTCACTGCTTCGACATTCACGGTTTGGTGATTAATCCTGTCGATATCCACGGAACTCTGCCCGTTTTCATTGATGGCATGAACATTAGCGAGGGAAAGCAGCGTGTCCTGGCGGGCCATAAATTGACCACGGACATCTTTACGCAAATCGAAATGCATTTTTAATGCCGGGCCAATCGCTGAAGTTTGCATCACGTTGATATTGCGCAGAAAGAGGTGCTGCGGTTGATTATGCAGTTCCAGCGTAGCACGCGTCATCCGTACGTTGGTGATAGCGACAAACGAAGGAGCGTTGCCGGAGGAAATTTGAATGCCGCGTAATTTATAAGCAACCTGGCGATTATCCAACCGAATAGCGTTTAATTTAAAGTTTTGCGGAATTGACAGGTATTTTCCTTTAACAACGCCATAGCCGATAAGCATCCCGGCACTATTCGTCATGTCAATATTATCAATGACGAAATTATCACAGCCATAAATTGCGATCGTTGCGTTATCAATACCCGCATTTTTACTGAAATCGGGCGTGATGTTTTTGGCTTTGACATTGCGAATGACGAAATGTTTGCCATTTTCTACGTGCACCAGCTGTCGGCAATCAGATCCGGTAATATTGGCCACCACAAAGTTTTTTACTGCCTGGTCTTCAGGATAACTATTGTCATAGGTGCTACCCGCCAGCCCGATGCCGATCCCCCAGTTGATTTTGCCATTGGTACAATCAATGCGTTCGATGACATGATCGGAAATCAGGATGTCGCGGTCGTGAATCGCGACATTCCACTCAATGGCGTCCCCCTGTAAATCGCTAAAGCGGCTATGCGTAATCCGCGCGCCGTCCATTTGGTTATGAAATCCCTGGCGGAGAATGGCGTAGTTGGCGTGGGTAACGGTGATGTCATCGATAATGAGATTACGCATCACCTGCGGTTCCTTACCGCCGATGAAAATTTGCGCGACGGGGCCAAAGCCGCTCATCGCCACGCCTTTAATCACACAGTCCGACCCGCGAACATCCAGCGTCACATTGTGCAGACTGCCGCCCTGCTCCCCCACCACCTGACACCCGTCCTGCAAAATAAACCGTCCCCGGCCATTCCCACGCACCGCGCCCTGTACCCGCAGCGTTTTTCCCGCCGGAATCGTTATCGCCGCATTGATATTTTCACACACCCATCCTGGCGGTACGACCACGGTCTGTCCGTCGGCGAAGGCCTGTTTGAACGAGGCGATACCGTCATCCGCCGGATAATCCTTAATATCGACGGTCTCGCGAGGTTCACGCGCCTGTACCGGCAAGGCGCGCAGAAAAGGAAGAACAGCAAGCGCAGAACCTGCCGTCAGGAGGGTACGTCGGGAGAATTTAGTCGCGGGCATACCACCTCGTTTATATCGTTTGTAGCAGGCTGGCTAACTGGCGATTAATCGCCTGCTGATTAAAATCTTGCGCCACTTTTTCACGGGCGCGCGTGATCACCGACTCCAGCGTGTCGTGGTCAATCCGGCTGAACTCAGCGAGTCGGGCCGCCAGCGCCTGCGCATCGTTTTCCGGCACCAGCCAGCCGGATTTGCCGGCCTCCACCAGTTCCGGAATACCGCTATGCACGGTAGATACCACGGGAATCCCTACCGCCATCGCCTCCATCAGCGCTACCGGAATACCTTCCATATCGCCATCCGTACCGGTAATCGACGGCAGCAAAAAAACATCGGCGTCATCCAGCATCGCCTTCACTTCATGGCTCGGTTTAAACCCCGGCATCTCAATGACATCCTCTAGCTGATACTGCTCGATGAGCGTGCGCAGCCGACGTTCCCACGGGCCAATGCCCAGAATGCGGTAGCGAAACGCCACGCCCTGCGCTTTCAGTTGCCGACAGGCTTCAATCGCCACATGCAGGCCTTTTTTCTCAGTCAGGCGCGCGACGGAAATCATCTCCAGCGGCATCCCTGGCGCTTTCACCGGACGATGGGTAAAACGCGTCATGTCGACGCCCATGCGCGAAACGGCAATCTTTTCCGGCGGACAGCCCATACTTTTCAGGCGACCGGCCCACAGATCGCTGATGGGCAGCATCAGATCGCCACGACGAAACAACTGCTGATACTCCGGCGTGTAATGACTGAGCACTTCGCGGCTGGAAATATCAATCCCGTGGAAAATAGTCGCTATTTTGCCGCGAAGCACGCCCAGTTCGCGTAGTTTGGCCGCCGTCACGCCCGCCGGACCAAAGTGTGCGATAAACACATCCGCCACAAAAGGCTGGCTCACCTGCGCGCAAATCGCGGAAAGGATCAAATTGCGTGATTCATCGCCATAGCGGGTAAAATTGAGCGCTTTCCAGGTCGCCGCCCGATGCAGCCCCGGCAGCGTTTTACATGCCCGGTAGCGCAGTTTCGCCAGCCGTCCCTGGGGCTCATCCTGTAACCAGCGGGTTTTCGCCGCCAGGCCATACTTCTCCCAGGCGGCGTGAGTATGTTGGGTATCGCCTTTTTGTAACGCGACAATCTCCACCTCATGGCCCATATCAATAAACGCAGTAATCTGATTCAGCACAAAGGTTTCCGATGAGAGTGGAAATTTCAGCAGAAAAAAGCTGACTTTCATTGCGCCTCCCGAATTCTGTCGAGAACAGATTTGATCATCGTGAACCCTTTCGCCCGCTCCTCGGTGACGGCGTTAGCCACTTTTGCCTTTAGCGCAGGCAATTGATTGAGCGTATCGGCCACCACGCTTTGTAATGAACCGTTCAGCAAGTGACGGATATCAATAGCCAATTCCGCCAGGCCTAGCTGCTGCATAATCCCGGCGGATTTATGTTCATAATTAATGGCGATGGCGGGTGTGCCAAAATTCATGGAGATAATGGCGGAATGCAGGCGCGTCCCGATGGTCAGTACGCAGGAGGCGAGGATCTTTCCGATTTCCACGTCATTGAGTTCGTCCATCGCGATATGGAAATGCTCTGAGTCGTTTACATACTTCGCCATCCGTAACGCAACCATCCGGTCATCGCGGTTATAGCGATCGATACTGGTGCAGGTTGACAGCGCCAGTACCTGATAACCGTCCGCAATCAGGCGATTCACGACCTGGGCAAATGCCTGCTCATAGGCCTGCTGAGTGGTGCCCAGGCGTTTATCAAACGGCTCCAGATCGCGCAACGTAATCGCGACGGTTTTGCGGCGCGCGGTGACGTCCAGCCAGTGCTGGACAGCATAACTGGCGACAAACTCGTCGTGACGGCGTTCGACTAACCAGGCAGTATCCACCCCCTGCTCCACTTTCCGGGTATCGATCTGCGCGGCGGTCATTAGATCGCGGCTGACGGTTTCACGCAGGATCAGCGCACTGGTGCGTCCAAAAACATAATTGGCGAGCTGGTTAAAGTCAGGGTTCTGGAAAGGGCCGACGCTATGTCCCACCATATAAATTGGTTTGTTCGCCATAAACGCGCACAGCGGATATTCAAAGTGAGTCAAACCATATAAGTCGACATAGTTTGAACCACCCACCTGAATGACGGCGTCATACTGCGCAATAAATTGCGCGAATTCGGCAAATTCCGGCGCGATAGCAAAATTACGCAGCGATCCTTCCTGGGCGACTTTAGACAATAAAATTTTATGCTGAAAACGACGGCGTAATATTTTTTTCACCCGACCGTTAAGCCCTGCCGCCGCCTGCTGTTTCTGGCTTAACTGATACAGCGGGTCGGCAATAATCGGGCGCCCCTGCAACCAGGCGGAACTCACCGGGAAACGGCTCATCACATCCATCTCCGCCTCTGGCGCCTGTTGACGGATGGCATCAAGCAAACCGCGCATAATGGCGCTATCACCACGGTTGCCGCATGTGTGGTTGCCTAAAATTAATAATTTCATAAATAGCCTCTTATATCCCCGTCATCCGACATGTAATAACTTTTTCAGTTTTGCACTGCCAACAAGCTGATTTTTAATTTCCATCACCAGCGCATTGCGTGAAAAAATAATCATTAAAATAAAACTCAAAATACCGACCATAACCTGTAGTGCGAATACCCCCGACAACGGTAAATAACCGTCGACCAGCTTTCCTGCGCCGTAGCTGGTAATAAATGTTGGCAATGAGAGATAAAACGGTAGCCACAGGCTGAGAATATACTGACGATAGCTGGAGCCGAGTACTGGCTTAATCATCACGAAATAGCTCAGAATGGTGTTGATGATTTGCACCACCAGGAACCCCAGCGTCACGCCAATCGCCCCCGCCAAATGGCCGCCAATGAGAATTGCCGGGATAAACAGAAACGTTTTAAAGACGTTGAACTTAAAGCTGATATCCACGCGCGCTTTCGCCATCAGCAGCGAACCAATCGGGTTGCCGACCGAACGCAGCAGCCCCACCACGCACAGCAATTGCAGGATCGGGATAATACTGTTCCACTTCTCGCCAAACACTAACGGCACAAAATTGTTCGCCACTACCATCAGGCCCAACAGCGCGGGAAAATTGATAATTCCCACCACGGAAAGCAACTTATAGAAGTTGACGCGCAGCTTCTCGGTATCGTCCTGGATTTTGGCGAATGCCGGAAATAGCACGCGAGTAATGATGGGGTTAAGCTTCGCCGGCGGCACAACCGCCACGTTGTACGCGAGGTTATATCCCCCGGCGACGCTTGCGCCGAGAATTCTCGCCAGTACCAGCGTCGATAAATTCGTGTTGATGTAATTGACGATACTGTCCGCCGTCAGCCACGCGCCAAAACGCAGGTTCGTGGACACCGATGCCAGCGAAAAATGCAGCCCCGGACGGTAAATCTTGCGGCCAAAGTAACCAAACAGCAGCGTTCGCACCGCGCTGTTCACCAGATAGCCGAGAATCGCGGTTAACGCCAGCGGCCAGTAATGGGCGCTAATCACCGTAAAGGTGAACCCCGCCAGCACGGAGGTCGTTTCGATCATGCCGATCTTATTGAACTCCAGCTCTTTTTGCATCAGCGCGCGGAACTGCTGCCCGTGAGGGATCACGATAAACGCCAGCGACAACGTTTTGATTAACGGCGCAAGATCCGGATTATGCAAAACATGGGCAATCGCATCGCTCAGCCAAAAGACCACCGCAAATACCACAATCCCAAGCCCAACGTTTAGCCAGTAGAGCGTGGTCAGCTCCAGATGCCCAATCGTTTTACGCTGGATAATCGAGTTCGCGATGCCAAAGTCCGAGATCGTGTCGGCCAGCGCGATAATCACCAGCGAGACGGTCAACAGGCCAAACTGGTGGTTGTCGATGATCCGCGCCAGCACCGTCATCTGAATTAACCCCAGACCGATAATCACTATCGTGGCGATAGCCGACCATTTAGCGCCGCTGATCGTTTTTTGTCGTAAACTCATTCTTTTCTCCAGAACCTGCTCACAAGGCGTCATTGGCGCAGCCAGATTGAGCACTGCCCTGGTGCAATATGGCAAGTAAAATAGCCTTGTGGGTCAGGTTCTTAATACGCCGCTTTATTAACAAACCCTTTAAAAATCGTCAGAAAAACGATTTTGATATCGAACCAAATACTCCATTCGCGGATGTATTCCAGGTCGAACTCCACGCGTTTTTCCATTTTCTCCAGCGTATCGGTCTCACCGCGCCAGCCATTAATTTGCGCCCAGCCGGTGATGCCCGGCTTCATCTTGTGGCGTAGCATGTAACCTTCAATCAACTGACGATACTGTTCGTTATGCGCCACCGCGTGCGGGCGAGGACCGACGATGGACATCCCGCCGGTTAACACGTTGATAAACTGCGGTAATTCATCCAGCGAGGTACGACGCAAAAAGTTACCTACCCGGGTGACGCGCGGATCGTTTTGCGTCGCCTGGGTAACGACCTTATCGTTCTCCATCACCTTCATTGAGCGGAACTTCCAGACCTTGATCGGCTTGCCGTCCATCCCGTAGCGCGTCTGACGGAAAATCACCGGCCCGGGCGAGCTCAATTTGACCGCCAGCGCAATGCAGCACAGTACCGGTGAGATGAGCAGCAGAATCAGCGACGCCAGCACGATATCCTCTGCCCGTTTAAGCAGACGGTTAATCCCTGACAGCGGCGTGTCATACAGCGGAACGACCGGAACGCCGCTCATCTCCTCCACGCGCGAGTGGAGAATATTAAAGGTGAACACATCGGGAATAAGGATCACCGAGCAGGTGGTGTCGGCCAGCTCGCGCACCAGTTTTTTCACCATGGCGCCGTCGCTCATTGACATGGCGATATAAACATTGTGAATTCGCGAGGCTTTCGCATCGTCAATTAACTGCTCGAAGTTCCCGGCCCAGTCAGCAGAGACGCCGCCCGGTTTGGGATCGTGATAGACGCCCACCACCTCAAAACCCAGCCACGGCTCATTACGGAAGCTATCCAGCAACGCCTGGCCCGCAGGCAAATCTCCGGCGACGGCGACCCGGCGAGTGTTATAACCACGATTGCGTAGCCAGCCCGCGCCGAAACGAATAAATGAACGGCATAACACTAAGCCCAGGCTGGACAGCGCATACCAGGCCAGCCAGGTGGCGAGGCGGTTGTCAAAGTCATCATTAAACGCCACCAGACCGGCGCTGAAGATCAGGCTCAGCGTCCAGTTTTGCAGTAACAGCGTTAACTCTGTCGACATTTTGACGCCGCGCCAGGAGCGATAAAAATCGGTCATCCCGCCCAGCATTTGAAAAACAACCAGCGTAATCAGCGCCACCAACAGGTGCATGTACAGGAATGGCAGTCCACTGACTTCACAGATGAACCACAGCCCGCCAAACATGATGGTGATATCTGAAAAGCGTTGCACCATAGAGATTAACGATGCATTGGTTTTGGCTCGTTCGCGCTTTTTTAGATTTGTCATCGTTGTTCCTGTGATTGGCCCCTTACCCGCAGGCGGTAAGGGGAGATCTGACGTTACTGATTCAGCAGCGCCAGCAGAGTGCGTGTTCGCGCTTCCATCAGCGGTATATCGCCGCGTGATTCCACATTCAGGCGCACCACCGGTTCGGTGTTCGACGAGCGCAGGTTGAAACGCCAGTCCGGGAATGACATGCTGAGACCGTCCGTGCGATCCACCGCCTGCGCCTCTTCCGCGAAGTGCGCTTCCACCCGCGCAATGGCTGCCGCCGGCTCCGCCAGCCTGCTGTTGATTTCCCCGCTCGCCGGGAA
This sequence comes from Salmonella sp. SAL03688, assembly GCF_046551895.1. NCBI lineage: Bacteria > Pseudomonadati > Pseudomonadota > Gammaproteobacteria > Enterobacterales > Enterobacteriaceae > Salmonella > Salmonella sp. SAL03688. Next base: position 51,717 of record NZ_JBGDVI010000012.1, on the reverse strand, counting down.
CGCCGCCATCCGGTCGCGGACCAGTTCACCCAGCGACTGCCCCTTCAGGCACACCAGCTCCGCCACCAGCAGCCACGGGATCATCCCGCTGTCGCAGTAGGCAAAATCACGGAAATAGTGATGCGCGCTCATTTCCCCACCATAAATGGCATCCTCCGTACGCATCCGCTCCTTGATAAAGGCGTGCCCGGTTTTTGACATCACCGGCGTCCCGCCCGCCGCCGTCACCACTGCCTCCGTGTTCCAGGTCAGGCGCGGGTCGTGGATAATCTTCGCCCCCGGGTGTTTTTCCAGAAACGCTTCCGCCAGCAGCCCGACGATGTAGTACCCCTCGATAAACTGCCCTTTCTCATCGAACAGGAAGCAGCGGTCGAAGTCGCCGTCAAAGGCGATACCCATGTCCGCCCCGTGTTCAATAACGGCGTTGCGGGTGTCGTCGCGACACTCCGGCAGCAACGGGTTGGGAATGCCGTTCGGGAAGGTGCCGTCCGGGGTGTTATGGATTTTGATGAACTCCACCGGCGCACCCAGCGCCTTCAGGCGCGCTTCGATGGCGTCAATGACCGGCCCCGCCGCGCCGTTGCCGGCGTTAAACACCAGCTTCAGCGGGGTGAGATTGTTAACACTGATATAGCCGAGCAGGTGGCCGATGTAGGCGTCGCGCAGGCTGATTTGTCTGTAGCTGCCGCGCGCGGCCTCGTTCACCGGCGGGAAGTCGCCCGCTTCCGCCAGACGCTGAACGTCGCGCAGACCGGTGTCGCCGCTTATCGGGCGGGCGCCCTCGCGCACCAGCTTCATACCGTTGTAGTCCATCGGATTATGGCTGGCGGTCACTTCAATACCGCCGTCCACGCCGAGGTGGAAGGTGGCGAAGTAAATCTCTTCGGTGCCGGACATACCGATATCCAGCACGTCGACGCCCGCGTCCTGTAACCCTTTCGCCAGCGCCAGCTTCAGCGCCTCGCTGGTCAGGCGCACGTCGCCGCCCAGCACGATGGTTTTCGGTTTTAAATATTCGCCGTAGGCGCGGCCAATCCGCCACGCGATATCTTCATTGAGCTCTTCGCCCAGCCTGCCGCGAATGTCGTAGGCCTTGAAACAGGTTAATTTTGTCATGTTCTTACCCTTCTTCAGGCAACAGTTAGCCCTGACCGTAAATGGCCAGCATCGTTATTGTTATTCATTGCCGGATGGCGCGTTGCGCTTACCGGGCACCGTTGCAGGCGTCAGACCCGCCCGTAACGGTCCTCGAACCGCACCACGTCGTCCTCTTCGAGATACGAGCCGGAACGAACTTCAATTAAATCGAGCGGTATTTTTCCCGGATTTTCCAGGCAGTGGGTCGCCCCCAGCGGAATATAGATGGACTCGTTTTCACCGAGCAGCTTAACCTCGCCGTTGATGGTGACTCTGGCGGTCCCCGCCACCACCACCCAGTGCTCGGCGCGGTGATGGTGCATCTGCACCGACAGTCCTTCCCCCGGCTTGACGGTAATACGCTTCACCTGATAGCGCTCGCCCGCGTCGATGGAGTCGTATTTGCCCCACGGACGGTAAACCTCGCGGTGCATGTGGTGCTCATGGCGTCCGTCGGCCTTGATCTTCTCCACCACCTTTTTCACGTCCTGCACCGCGTGGCGATCGGCAATCAGCACGGCGTCTTTGGTCTGCACCACCACCAGATCCTTCACGCCGACGGTGGTCACCAGACCGGATTCGGCGTAAACGTAGCTGTTTTCCGTTTTATGGCTGATGACGTCGCCGTGGTGGACGTTTCCCTCCGGGGTGTGGGCGCTGATTTCCCACAGCGAGGACCACGAGCCGACATCGCTCCAGCCCGCGTCCATTGGCATCACCACCGCGTCCGCCGTCCGCTCCATCACCGCGTAGTCAATGGACTCTTCCGGACAGGCGAGGAAGGCCTCTTCATCCACGCGAATGAAGTCAAGATCCGGATCGACGCCGCGCATCGCCTGTTCACAGGCGGCCAGAATATCGGGGCGGAACTTTTTCAGCTCTTCCAGATAGCGTCCGGCGCGGAACAGAAACATGCCGCTGTTCCAGTAGTAATCGCCGCTGGCGACGTAGGCCTGGGCGGTTTCCAGCCCCGGCTTCTCAACGAACTGCGCCACCTCAAAAGCCACCGCATCCGTCGCGCCCGGCACGACATCACCGCGCCGGATATAGCCATAGCCGGTTTCCGGCAGATCCGGCACGATACCGAAGGTCACCAGTTTGCCCGCGTCGGCATAGGGCATGGCGCCGCGCACCGCGTCGCGGAAGGCCTCTTCATTGGCGATTGCATGATCCGCCGCCAGTACCAGCATCAGCGGATCGCAGTCCGTATGCTGGCGCGTCGCCGCCAGCGCCGCCAACGCAATCGCCGGCGCGGTATTGCGCCCGGCGGGCTCAAGAATAATGTTCTCCGTCAGTTTATTGAGCTGGCGGAGCTGTTCAGCAACGATAAAACGGTGCTGTTCGTTGCAGATAACCACCGGGCTTTCGCACTCCACGCCGTTCAGACGGCAAATGGTGGTTTGCAGCATGGTGAGATCGCCTTTCAGGCACAGAAACTGTTTTGGATAAAGCACGCGAGAAAGCGGCCACAATCGGCTACCGGAGCCACCGGCCATCACAACCGGGTAAAGTTTTGTCTGACGCATTATCATCCCCGAATATCTGCAATAAATTGGCGTAGCACGTTCTCTTTATTGAGCGTGCGTTCGGCGTATTCACGTGCCGTCGTGTTGTTTTTCGGCATGGCGAGCGCCTGGCTAATCCCGTTGACCAGCGCGTCGGTCGACTCCGGCTCCACGCAAACGGCGATGCCCGGATAGCGCGCGCAAAGTTGTCCTAATTCGGTGTGCGGCTCAGCGGTAATCACCGCATTACCGCCGACCGCCAGAATGTTAGTCAGCTTGGAGGGCAGTACCGCATCCGCCGCGCCGCGCTTTTGCACCACCAGATGGCAGTCGCCCATTTTCAGCAGCGCGGGTAAGACGTCGTAAGGCTGCAGCGGGAGGAATTTAATATTTGGCAGGCCGCGTTCGCGGGCCATGTTCTCCAGCCGCGCCTTGCCGCCCCCCTGGCCGACAATCGCGAAAATCAGCGGTCGATCGCGTAATCGTTCCGCGGCGTCAATTACCTTTTCCAGCCCTTGTTTTTCGCCGATATTGCCGGAATAGAGCACAATTTTTTTGCCCTCTGGCAAGCCAAGCTGCTGACGCAAAGCCGTCACGTCAGCGTCATTAACGTCCTGAAAGCGCGCCACTTCCGACCAGTTCGGAAAAAAGAGGATTTTTTCCGCCGCGACGCCCTTTTCCCGCGCTTTATTCATCATGGAGCGAGAGATGGTCGAAACATTATCAACGTTACGCAGCGCGCTGCGTTCAAAGGCCGTCGCTAACCGCGCTACGCTGCCGCGCTTGCCTTTTCCCGCCATTCCTAAGCCGAGCATGGCGTCCACTTCGTAATCCTGAATATGCAGAACGGTACGCGCGCCGGAGAGTGTCGCCAGCAGGCGCATTCCCGGCGTACAAAAGAGCGTCGGTACAACGCCGATAATCCGATCCGGCTTCCAGCGACGCTGCGCCATCAGTGGGAAAAAACTGCTCAATGCAAAGCTCCCCAGATGAAGCAGTCGTTTTAGGGTGGAGGGCTGTTTCGGCACATACAGCGGGCAGCGCCAGACGGTAGCCTCGCCCTCTTCCCGGCGATAGCGCCAGGCGGAATAGCGCTCACCGACCTTCCACTGCGGGTAGTACGGCGGCGCAGTAATGACCCGCACCTCATGGCCTTCCTGCGCCATCCACGCCACCATTTCGCCGGTATATTTGCCGATACCGGTCAGTTCCGGTGAATAGTTAATGCCATAGACCAGGATCTTCATAGGCCCACCGCCGGCGCGTCAGGAGAGAAGTAGGCCCGACTGTTCTCATGAACATTATCGCTTGCCAGCAGCTGTTCCGGTGTCAGCCAGCGGTAACTGCCATGCTGGGTATCAGGCAGGCGTAAATCGCTCTCCGCCACGCGCAGACGAAAGCCGAGCACGATGTAGTGAGTTGAAAAATCCTCACCGGAAAAGTTGTCGTCATAGAAGTGCTGCCAGACGCCATAAAACGTCCCTGCCGCCAGCGGCAGACGCACGCCCAGTTCCGCCTGCGTCAGCCGTGCAAAGGCGGCCTCCAGCGTTTCGTCTTTGCACACCCGCCCCCCCGGCACAAACCAGTAGCCCTGCGCCGGACGGTTGAGACGCTGGCCCAGTAAAATTTCCCCCAGGCCGTTTTCCACGATGAAATCGAGGGAGATGAGGGGCGTCGCCCGCACCACGGCGGCGAAATCTTCCTGACGTAAAAACATTGTCACCCCCGGAACCGTTGCTGATTCTCAAGGAACCACTGGTAAGTACCGGCAAGCCCTGCCTCCAGTGAAATTTCGTGATACCAGCCAAGCTGATGCAGGCGCGTGACGTCGAGCAATTTACGCGGCGTGCCGTCCGGCTTCGCGGCGTCGAACACCACCCGGCCCTGGTAACCCACCACCTTTGCGATAGTCTGCGCCAGCTCGCGGATGGTGCAGTCCACGCCGGTGCCGACGTTAATGTGCGACAGCATCGGGGCGGTGTTCTCCTGCCACACTTCGCGCGCCAGCTCCATCACGTGAATACTGGCCGCCGCCATATCGTCAACGTGCAGAAATTCGCGCATCGGCGTGCCGCTGCCCCACACTACCACCTCCGGCGCGTGGCTCTGCGCGGCCTCATGAAAGCGGCGCAGCAGCGCCGGGATCACATGTGAATTGTCCGGATGGAAATTGTCATGCGGGCCGTACAGGTTGGTCGGCATCACCGAACGGTAGTCGCGACCGTACTGGCGGTTGTAGGACTCGCACAGTTTAATCCCGGCGATCTTGGCGATGGCATACGGCTCGTTGGTCGGCTCCAGCGTTCCCTGCAGCAGCTCGCTTTCCGCCATCGGCTGCCTTGCCAGTTTCGGATAGATACAGGACGAACCGAGAAACAGCAGTTTGTTCACGTTGTGCAGGTGCGCGGCGTGAATAATGTTGCTCTCTATCATCATGTTTTCATAGATAAAATCCGCCGGATACGTGTTGTTGGCGACAATGCCGCCCACTTTCGCCGCCGCCAGATAAACCTGGTCGATACCCGCCCCGGCAAAGAACGCCTGTACCGCACGCCCGTCGAGCAGATCCAGCTCATCGCGGGTGCGAAGTACCAGTTCCACGTCGCCGCGCTGCGCAAGCTGCCGTACAATGGCGGAACCCACCATCCCGCGATGGCCCGCCACAAAAATTCGTTGCTTGTTCATTCTCAGGACTCCAGCGCGATGGCCACCTCGTAACCGTGAGATTTCAGCAGTGAGTGTTTTTTCGCGGCCTCCAGATCGTTCGCCACCATCTCGGAGACCATCTCCGACAGGGTGATTTCCGGTTTCCAGCCCAGTTTCTCATGCGCTTTGGACGGGTCGCCCAGCAGGGTTTCCACTTCCGCCGGACGGAAATAACGCGGATCAACGGCCACAATCACATCCCCCGGTTTCACGCCCGGAGCATCGTGTCCGGTAACGGATACCACGATCCCTTTCTCATTAATGCCTTCGCCTTCAAAGCGCAGTTTTATCCCCAGTTGCGCCGCCGCCAGCTCCACAAACTGGCGTACGGAATACTGCACGCCGGTGGCAATCACGAAATCTTCCGGCTGCTCCTGCTGTAACATCATCCACTGCATCCGCACGTAATCTTTCGCATGACCCCAGTCGCGCAGCGAGTCCATGTTGCCGAGATACAGGCAGGACTCCAGTCCCTGGGCGATATTGGCGATGGCGCGGGTGATCTTACGGGTGACGAAGGTTTCGCCGCGACGCGGGGACTCGTGGTTAAACAGAATGCCGTTACAGGCGTAAATACCGTAGGATTCACGGTAGTTGACGGTGATCCAGTAGGCGTATAGTTTCGCCACCGCATAGGGGGAACGCGGGTAGAACGGCGTGGTCTCTTTCTGCGGAATTTCCTGCACCAGACCGTACAGTTCAGAGGTGGAGGCCTGGTAGAACCGCGTTTTCTTTTCAAGACCGAGGAAGCGGATCGCCTCCAGCAGGCGCAGCGTGCCCATCGCATCCACATCGGCGGTATATTCCGGCGACTCAAACGACACCGCCACGTGGCTCATCGCGCCCAGGTTGTAGACCTCATCCGGCTGCACTTCCTGTAAAATGCGGGTCAGGTTGGAGGCATCGGTCAGGTCGCCATAATGCAGATGAAATTTCGGGTTGCAGCTGTGCGGGTCCTGATAAATATGGTCCACGCGCTCGGTATTAAACGATGACGCGCGGCGCTTGATACCATGCACCTCGTACCCTTTTTCCAGCAGAAATTCTGCCAGGTAAGACCCATCCTGTCCGGTTACGCCAGTAATGAGAGCGACTTTTGACATTTTCATTTCCTCAAATAGTCCCGTTAGGGAGTAACTTTCTGAACGCGCTGGCGCGTTACCACTGCGGGATTGCCCCGACAAATCGCATTTGCCGGTAATGATTTAAATACGCTGCTGCGCGCGCCGACGACGGTGCCATGACCTATCGTCACGCCGGGCGCGACAAAAACATCGGTTGCCAGCCAACATTTTTCGCCAATAACAATCGGCGCGGCGTTAATATCGAAATGGGCGCTGGTATAATCATGGCTACCGGTACACAAATACCCTTTTTGTGAAATGACCGCATGTGCGCCAATATTAATTTCACCCAACGTATATAACACAGCGTCGTCGCCTACCCAGGCATAATCGCCGATGGTTAATTTCCACGGATAGGTAATTTTTACTGACGGTCGGATAACCACATTCTTTCCAATTTTGGCGCCAAACAGACGCAGCAAAAAGGCTCGCCAGCGATACAATATTTGCGGCGACCCGGCGAATAATGTCGCCTGTACCGCCCACCATAATTGTACTTTTAGCGCATTAGCGCCGCGGAACCCCTTCGGCACCGTAAAGCCGCTAAGATCCTGCATAATAACTCCCGGTGATTAGACTTTGTTATACCGCGCTTTTGTTTTACCCGTCGTTTTCAGACGTAATAAATAGGATAATTGCGCCCAAAATCCTGGCACACGTAATATTTTTCGCTGTACGTTTTTTGCATCCTGACATAATTCCAGATTATTCGAGGTTGACACGCCGCCCATCGAAAACTCAGATACCAGTCCATTAATTCGCCGAAAAGGATAGCCTGCTTTATAGAGACGGGCCGCCAGCGCATAATCTGAAGAGACATGATATTGCAGATCATAAGGATACTTTTTTAACGCTGCCGTCGGGAAAAATATCGCCTGATGGCTGGCTGGCAAACTATGGTAGATATAATACCCGGGTTTAGCCTTCCGGCGTATTTTATGCCCGCCGCCGAAATCCAGCAGCGCGTCGCCAATATACATCGCCTCGCCCTTTTGTCGCGCCAGTTGGCGGACAAACAGCGCGGCATCATCATGGAACGCATCACCGGAATTAAGAAACAGGGTATAGCGCCCCTGCGCCAGCGCAATGCCTTTGTTCATGGCATCATAAATACCGCGATCCTTTTCACTGATAAAACGCAGGTTAAACTCACCGTGACGTTTTTGCAGAAATTCGCGCGTGCCGTCCTCCGAACCGCCGTCCACTACGATCCATTCAAATGACAGACCCGGATCGCGTGCCAGATTGCGCAGCGAGCGCCAGGTTTTTACCACCCCTTCGTAATTGCGAAAGGCGACGGTAACGACGCTTAAAAACATGCCACCACCCCGTTATGAAATTTTTAACGCCTTGCGCAAAATGAACGGACAGACGATTAAAAAAGCATATTCCGGGCTAAATATTGAACCGGTAAAAAACAGCGACACCGGCGTAAAAAGATAGAGCTGTACCCGAAAATTGCGATTATCGCCAAACGCATTTAGCGCCATTTTTAAAACTTTCCCCATATACCACAGCGTCATTAGCACTGCGAACCAGGAAAAATAAATAATCAGTAGATACAATCCATTGTCTATGGTTTTCCCGACATCCGCACCGTTAAAGATTCCGAATGATGCGACATATTCATAAAGTGAGCCAAATCTGACTACACCATCAATATGGGTCAAGGAATATCCGACCATGACTAACGGTCCCACAATACGATAATAAGAAGATGAGCCTTCCGTCCCTAAATCGCCAAGTCGTGTCGCGATATAAGGAAATGCAATAATTACCCCAACCAAAAACAGGGTTAATGAGACCAGCGCCAGTGGAAGTTTTTTCTTTATCGCATCCTTATTCAAATATTGGAACGCCCACTCCAGAAGATAAAACAGGATAAAGGTCATTACCCCTGAAAATGATCCTGATAATATTATCCCTGCCAGAATCATAGCATCGCTTTTCGGTGTTTTGATACCAAACTGTTTGATGCTCAGCCAAATTGAGATTAGTGCCAAAGCGAAAAATGCCGGTTCAAAATAAAGCGCAGTGGTACGCTTACCGCCAAATTTTATGAAGTTCAGTACATAGCTATTACTGTAAATGAGATATTTCGAAATTCCTTCCATAATACTGCTGCCGCCGGTAAGGATAATTTGCGCCATCTCAACCGCGGCGAGCGCGAACACCATACCCACCACCAGATAAAAAAAACGCAAAATCTTTCGGTGGTTATGCGCGGAAATGGTTTTGAATCGGATACTCCAGACCATCCCGATAATGACCACAATATAGACAAACAGCATCGTGGACGTGACATATTTACCGGCATTCAGCGACTGGCCGAACAGGAAGTTAAATGCCGTAAGCCCCGCGCCGATGCCTAAGGCGATCATCAATTTTTTTACGCTAATGCGTTCCACAAATAACAGCAGCAACAGAGGTAAAAAAGTGACGATGGTAATGGGAAAGCTTTCCCCCAGTTGGGCAATCTTGACATTGACCAGTAGGTAGATCAGCGGCAGCAGCAGATAGCTACAGATTCTGATAGAACGAGACATACTCCTCCAGCATCTGTTGACCGCTGTACGCGACGCGGCTACGCATACGAAAGGCGTCCAGTGTTGTGCCAAATACCGCCTGAGCAATCTCTGGCTTACGCCGCTGCGCCAGGCGCAGTACATCTGTAGCGGCAAAGGTCTGGCCGCCGGATTTCGCCAGCACCTCCTGCGCCGCCTCGCTGTGGGTAGCGAGCACCGGTACGCCGATCGAGAGCGCTTCACACAAGATCAGCGGATAGTTATCGACCCGCGAGCTAAAGACCAGCGCATCCATCTCATTGAGCGCGCTCATTAATTTACGCTTATCGGTTTCAAAACCGTGATTAACAACGTTTTGGCCGGTAAAAGGCGAAAATTTACCAAAGGTGTGCAGTTCAATTTTTTCGCCCAGCGCCATCATGTCGTGTACCAGACGCTGGTCAGTTTTGCCGTCGTAACGCAAGTCATGCGCCACAATGGCAATTCGCGGTTTGCCCGGATTCAGCGGCACAGGTGATAGCTGCGCGAGAATCGCCTCGGTCGCCAGATCGATACCGTTGTTAATAATCTGGCAGCGCCCCGCGCCATAAACGCTGTTAAAGGCCTCGGCCACGTGCTGGCTCGGTGAAATAAACCGGCAGCCCAGCCGCAGCATGTCCCGAAAGCGCTGACGTTTGCCGCCAATAAGCTGGTGCGCCCGATCCACCCTGACCGGCGGATAATTGCTTAGGGTCGGACATTTTTGGCAGCCGCTTTTCCAGCCCTCGCAACCGTCGGTGAAGGCGCAACGCCCGGTGACGCTCCAGTGATCGTGCAACGTCCAGACCAGCGTGACGTCCGGTTTTTGCGCTTTGACTTTTTCGCAAAACATCACGATGTCCGCCAGGTTTAGCCAGTAACTGTGGAGAACATGAAAATGCAGCACCAGCGGGCCGGATGTCTGGATAACCGTGCGGTAAAGATTGTCGAGATTGCCAAACAGATCGCGATTCAGGAAACGAAACAGCGCGATATTAGCGATTGCCGTGCCGCGCGGCGTCTGTTTTATCACCTGCGGATAGCGGTGGTGACTGACGCTTTTTTTTCCGCCTTTGCCATAACCATAGACAAAACGTGACGTCAGCCCTTTTTGCAATGCCCGCAGATGGAGATCCAACGCCACTCCCGCCGCGCCGCCTTCCGCCAGCCGTACATTAAATTGCAGAATATTCATGTGCTGACCTTCACCCGTGCTTTTTCTCCCACCACCAGCGCATGGTCCGGAATACTGTCAAGCACCACGCTACCCGCGCCAATCGTGACGTGATTACCGATAGTAATATCGCCAAGCAGGATGACATTCGCCCCCAGCTCAACGCCGTTACCGATCACCGGACAAGCCAGGCTGTCCGCGCCGCGATTGCCAATGGTGACGCCGTGGCGAATGGTAAAATCGTCGCCGGCGACGACATGTTTGTTGATCACTACCGCGTAACCATGATGGATAGTGAACCGCCGACCAATGGTCGCGGCGGCCTGGATTTCATACCCGAACAGGCATTCCGTGATCACGCGATACAGCACCAGCACCGGCGCAGCCCACAGATTATTCAGCACATTCTTTTTGCGCCAGACGGAACAAAAATGAGCGATACGGTAGGCCAGCACCATGCAACAGGGGCGTAAGCTCCAGCTATTCGCGCGTAAGTCTTCCAGCATCGTTATCGCCCCCGCAGCCCGGCCGCCAGACGTTTGCTATTACGCACGGAGAGCAACGTCAGCAACGTGCGCCAGGTCATTCGCTTATTGCGAATTTGGTACAGCGTAAAAAGCTGGTATTTTTTGCTGGCGCGATCGAATTTATCTTTGTGCTTACGATAAAAATGGAAATAGCCGGAGAACTTTTTCGGCGAAGAGGTAATCTGCATCTCGCCGTGGTTGATATGTAAAATTTGCGTCGCCTCTTCGACTTTCCACGGTTCGCCATACTCCACCACCATGCGCAGAAAAATGTCGTAGTCCTGCGCCGCCTTGAGTTCGGTATCGAACAAACACGCTTTAAAACGCCAGGCCCAGGTAAAAACCTGATTGCCAATAATATTGCGCTTGTAGAATAAGCGGCGCGAATAAGGGGATTTCGGATACAGCGGCAGGCTGGCAGGCTGAGAGTAGACCTCGCCCTCGCACACATAGTCGTTGGCATACAAAAAGGCGTGTGTAGTTAACTGGTGTTTATGGGCCAGAAACACGCTCAGACGGTTGGGCGTCCATTCATCGTCATCATCAATACCGGTAATATAGTGTCCTTGCGCCTGCATAATGGCCTGATTGCGTACCGCGCAGGCGCCAGTATTCATGGCGTTATGAGTATAACGAACGCGCGGGTCGTTCAGCTCCTCAACAAATTGTTGTAGCTGCTGATAAGACGAGGAGCAATCATCCACGATGATCATCTCCCAGTGACGGTAGTCCTGACGTAGTACTGATTTAATCGCCCGGATAGCCAACTGCTGCCTGTTCCAGGTTGGCATATAAATTGAGATCAGCGGATTGTCTGTTGTCATGCTTATTCCCCAGATAGTTTTGCCGCATGGCGCTACGCTTGTCCGGCCTACAGTCACAGGCCGCGCCATCCGGCACGCCTTATTTTTTATTTGGAATCTGACTGGTATTCATACTCGTAATAGCCATAATCCTGGTAGCCCGTCGCCCGGCGGAAAATGGAGTTGAGAATGACGCCTTTGACCTGAATGCCATTCTGGTCAAAACGGCTCAGACTGGTTTCCACCTCTTTTAAAGTGTTGACGGCATAACGCGCCACCATCAGCGTCGTCCCGACGTGACGACCCACAATCGCGGCGTCCGTCACGGCCAGAATCGGCGGCGTGTCGATTAATACCAGATCGTAGCGGCTGCTTGCCCAGGCGATCAGCTCGCCGAAGCGCTCGCTCATCAGCAGTTCCGATGGATTAGGCGGCACCTGACCGCGCGGAATAAGATCAAAATTAGCGATCGCCGTGGGTTTCGCGCAGGAGGCTATCTCGCCTTTGCCCGCCAGAATGTCAGATAAGCCGTCCACGTTATTGGTGCCGAGCAGTTCATGGGTGTAGCCCTTACGCATATCGCAGTCGATCAGTAATACCCGTTTATGCGTCTGGCTGATGACGGCCGCCAGGTTGGCGCAAACAAAGGTTTTGCCGATAGAGGGGCTGACGCCTGTGAGCATGAGTACATTATTTTGCGCCTGCATCATGGCGAAATGCAGGCTGGTGCGCAGGCTGCGAATCGCCTCAATCGCCAGATCGGTCGGATTGCCCACCGCCAGCAGTTGGCTCTGCTTGTAACGCTTAATTCCTTTAATGGTTTTGACGCTATCGCGCGCTTTTTGCCATTCCGACAGCGGAATACTGGCATAGACGCTGATCCCGTGCTCCTCCAGCACCTGCGGGCTTTCAATACCGCGATTAAACAGCGAGCGCAGCAGCACGCCGACAATCGATAACATTAATCCCAGAATAATGCTGCCGAGAATAATCAACGCCTTTTTCGGCTTTAGCACGCCCGGCTGGGTAATCGCCGGGTCAACGATGCGCACGTCGCCAACGGTGCTGGCTTCGGTGATTTTCAGCTCCTGCTGTTTATTAAGCAGTTGCATATAAACCTGCTGGCCGGACTCCACATCGCGGGTCAAACGCACAATCTCCTGCTGGGTTTTCGGCATCGCCGTCACCCGCCCGTTCAGTTTGGCTTTTTCATCTTCCAGCGCTTTACGTTTTTCCAGCAGGGTGCGGTAAGCCGGATGCGCTTTGGTAAAGAGCTTGGAAATTTCCGCCTCTTTAAACGTCAACTCATTCAACTGGGCGTCGATATTAACCATCGAATCGAGCACCGCCTTCGCCTCCAGCGGTAAATCCACCGAGTCTTTATCCTGGCGGAAAGCGTTTAGCTTGTTTTCCGCCACATCCAGACGGCTGCGGACTTCCGGCAGTTGTTTTGCCAGAAACGCCAGGCTCTTCCCCGCCTCTTCAGATTTCCGCGCAATATCCTGTTGCAGATAGTTACGGGTAATACTGTTGAGAATTTCGCGGATCTGGTCGCGATCCTCTCCCGTGAACGTCAGGCTCAGAACGCCGGTATCTTTGCCGGTTTCCGTTACGGTGAGGTTATTTTGCAGGTTATTAATCATGCCAAGCGTTGAGAATTTACTCACCGTAAATTCTGTATCAGGACGGGCGTCAATCGCCTCTACCTGCATCGTCACGCCGTCTTTATTGAGTGGCTGGCCCACAACGCCCTGCGCGCTAAATCCGCCGTCGCTAACCAACTGATAACGTTTGTCGCCCAGCACTTTGAGGGTGAAGATCTGTCCGCTCATCGTCTCTGGTCGGGTGAATGTCGTGACTTTCACCATTTCATTGTGACGCCCCATCAGCCGTTCCCACCCGGCGCCGAAGAGCGGAAAGGTGTTTTTGGTGACGGCAATATCCAGATCCAGATCGTCAACGGTCTTCCCCAGCACCAGACGCGATCGAATGAGCTGAATTTCCGCATCGGAAGCCGGCGGCTTATTCGCTAATGCGCTGTTGATATCCTGTACCAGCGAATTACCGGCGTTTTGTTCAATCTGCACCAGCGCATCGGCGCTATAGATGGGCGTGGCGAAGAACGTATAAATTACCGCGCACAGCGCAAATATGGCCGTCGTCCCCAACACCCACCAACGCGCTTCAATCACCGTTCCGACCAGACGCCCGATATCGATTTCATCGCTACCCGTAACCGCCGCAGATTGTTTTACTTTTTCTGTCATGGTTTTCCCTGCTCTGCATTCAGTGCCTGCGCCCACTGGCGGGCAGACCTTTCCAGTAATGTGTACACCGCCTCAAACGCATCGCGGCTTTTGCGATACGGGTCCGGTATTTCACGCTCGCTGTCCCAGTGACCAAACAGCATTACCTTGCCGCGCATTTCCGGCGCAATGTCGCACAGGGCGGCGATGTGACGTTTCTCCATCGTCAGAATCAGGTCATATTCCCGGCACAGACGCGCGGAAATTTGCCTTGCGCAGTGATTTTCCAAAGACAGATCGTGGGCGCTCGCCACGCTCGCCGCCGCAGGATCGGCGCCTTTGCCGACCAGCGCGCCTAATCCGGCGGACGCAACCGTCAGCGAGGGATGAAAGCGCTTTAGCAAACGTTCCGCCGTCGGAGAACGGCAAACATTCCCCACACAGACCACTAATATTTTGTTAAACATAACGATTACCAGGAATGAATGTCGCTGGCCGTATCCGTCATATAACGGACACCGCTAATGGTCGGCAGCAACTGATTGATCAGACGGTTCCAGCGAGCAACCGGCGCGGTCGTGACGTACACCACATCGTAAGGCTGAAGTCGGAATTCCGTCGCCATCACCAATGACGTGGCGTCAGACATATCAAGCTGGTAGATATTGGCGATCTTGCCGCCGCGTCCCCCCTCGCCTTTCAACGGACGAATCACAAAAATGCCGCTGGCGTTGGAGGTGGTCAGATCGATGCCTTCCGCATTGCCTAATGCTTCGGTGAGCGTCATGCCGCTGAAATCCATTTTGAGGGTGCTCTGTTTTTTCACTTCGCCCATGACAAAGACTTTCAGATCGTCATTGCGCGGCACATACAGAATGTCGCCAGGGTAGAGCAAGCGGTTCTGGCTAAGATCGCCATTTTGCATCAGCGCCTGTAGCGAAATGCGCTGTTCTTTGCCGTTGTGCGTCAGCACGACGTTGCGCCAGTCCGCCATATCGGTCAGGCCGCCCGCAGCGTTAATCGCATCCAGGACGGTTAGCGGTACGTTAGTAATGGCCTGCTGACCGGATTTATTCACCTGGCCGGAGATGTACGCTTTTTGCGAGCGGAAAGCGGCGATATTGACATCCACCTGCGGGTCCGCGATGTACTTCGCTAAACGCCCGGTAATATCGCTGCGAATCTCTGACAAAGTTTTACCGACGACGCTAACCTTGCCAATGTAGGGATAAAACATGGTGCCGTCCGGCTGAACCCAGTTGCCGGTATCGCTTGAGCTACGGTACTGGCCCGCTGGCGTGGTCAATTCCGGGTGATCCCAGACGGTGACATTCAGCACATCGCCAGGCCCGACGCGATACTGATAGCTGGCGATCTCCTGGTCCAGCGACATATTCGGTTGCGCGACATTGGGCCGCGGGCGTAATTGCTCAACCAGCCGTGGCGTCAGCGGATACACATTGACCATCCGGTCGAGATCAAAGTCAGCGTCTTGCTGTTTGATCACATCTTTCCCCATCGTAGACATATTGCTGCCCGGAAGTACTGTGCAACCACTTATCAAGCTGAGCGACGCCAATAATGGCATCAATTTCATTTTGGATTTCATCATTGATTATTTATCACTTTGGCAGAGTCATTATCCTGTGCAATTTAAATAGCGGCTTCGTCCGTGCACATTTACCTTGCAGTTAATGGCAGAGAAAATTAACTGGCATCATTCTGAAAAAAAATCAATTCATCCGCAGGCTATTGACAGAATAATAAAGGCTTATATTCAGGCTTTCAGGCACGCTACCGCCCCTGGCTTCTTAGCTACCAATACACTGATTATTCTAAATTTTCGCATTCCCCTCCGATTTCATCCTCGTTCAGATAAAAATCTTCAGCGAAATAAAGGTTACGTATTAATAGTTTTCTCGATGTCGTGACAGGATATTTAAGAGCGCTATCTTAATCCTGCAAGAATTGTTGCAGCTAACCTAATGACAGGCAAGGTAACAAACCCGCCATTCTATATTTTTAAGATTAATATTAAATGAATTAACAGATGATTTTAGGATTTTATTGATGTTGACAATATTTATTTACTCCACTCCACCTGCGATATTTCCTAAATATATTCTTGACATTATTTAGTTTCCGACAGAAACATTACGGCTATTTTAAAGTTATTTTATAGCCGCGTAACAAAGATAAATTGCTCTGCGGCATTGCATTTTTCCGCCGTATTATCCATGATCGAATTGTGACAATTGTCATATTACAGAAGGTATTGCTCTTACTATGGAATGGATTGCCGATCCGTCAATCTGGGCCGGACTGGTAACGTTAATCGTTATCGAACTTGTTCTCGGCATTGATAACCTGGTCTTTATTGCCATCCTCGCTGAAAAACTACCGCCGGGGCAGCGCGACCGCGCGCGCATTACCGGCCTGATACTGGCGATGATCATGCGCCTGCTGCTGCTGGCGTCAATCTCGTGGCTGGTCACCTTGACTAAGCCGCTCTTTAGCGTACAGGCGTTAAGCTTCAGCGCCCGCGATCTGATTATGCTGTTCGGCGGCTTCTTCCTGCTCTTTAAAGCCACCATGGAGCTCAACGAACGGCTGGAAGGGAAAGATAGCGCCAACCCTACCCAGCGTAAGGGGGCGAAATTCTGGGCGGTGGTCGCGCAAATCGTGGTGCTGGACGCTATCTTTTCTCTCGACTCCGTGATTACCGCCGTGGGGATGGTCGATCACCTGGCGGTCATGATGGCGGCAGTGATAATCGCCATTAGCCTGATGCTGCTCGCCAGCAAGTCCCTGACCCGATTTGTGAACAACCATCCCACCATTGTCATTTTGTGCCTTAGCTTCCTGCTAATGATCGGCTTTAGCCTGGTGGCGGAAGGGTTTGGTTTCCACATTCCGAAAGGGTATCTGTACGCGGCTATCGGCTTCTCGGTGATGATCGAGGCGCTCAACCAACTGGCTATTTTTAACCGCCGCCGTTTTCTTTCCGCTAACCATACGCTGCGCCAGCGCACAACGGAGGCCGTGATGCGGCTGATTAGCGGTAAAAAAGAGGATGCCGAACTGGATGCGGAAACCGCCGCGATGCTGGCAGACCATGACGACAGCCAGATTTTTAATCCGCAGGAGCGCAGGATGATTGAGCGGGTGCTGAATCTCAACCAGCGCACCGTAAGTAGCATCATGACGTCGCGTCACGATATCGAGCATATCGATCTCAACGCGCCGGAAGCGGAAATCCGCGCTCTGCTGGAAAAGAACCAGCATACGCGTCTGGTCGTGACGGGTGAAAATGAACAGGAAGATTTACTCGGCGTCGTCCACGTCATCGATCTGTTGCAACAATCGCTGCGCGGCGAACCGCTCAACCTGCGGGCGCTGATTCGCCAACCGCTGGTTTTCCCGGAAACATTGCCGCTGCTGCCTGCGCTGGAGCAGTTCCGTAACGCCAGAACCCATTTTGCCTTTGTCGTAGATGAGTTTGGCTCGGTTGAAGGCATTGTGACATTAAGCGATGTCATGGAGACTATTGCCGGTAATCTGCCGAATGAAGTCGAGGAAATTGACGCCCGCCACGATATTCAGAAGAACCCGGACGGTTCCTGGACAGCAAACGGCCATATGCCGCTGGAGGATTTGGTGCAGTACGTGCCGCTACCGCTGGATGAAAAACGGGAATACCATACGATTGCCGGATTATTGATGGAATATTTGCAACGCATACCGCAAACCGGTGAAGAGGTTCAGGTGGGCGATTATTTGCTGAAAACATTGCAGGTAGAAAGCCATCGAGTGCAGAAAGTGCAGTTAATTCCGCTGCATAACGGCGAGCCAGACTCGGAGATGTAACGTCTGTTCGCCTGCCCCGGCCTGCTTACCAGGCAGGCCGGAAGCGCGTTAGCCTCGCCATCCGGCTCTGCCCTTTGGCCAAAAACTACAGCTTATTCAGCAGTTTCTTCACATCTTTACCGTTGCGGGTATCTTTATTGCGATCCGCCCAGTCATTGAGCCGACGCTTTGCCTCATCCTGTAAATGCTTACGCAATAACTGATCCACTTGCAGGGTATAGTTCAGCTCCTGCCACTTGCCATAGACGCGCAGCGGCACCGGCGTCTCTTTCAGGAAGGTGATCAGGTTGCTATCGCCGTTCCAGCCGCCCAGCACACGCAGATTAAATTGCGTATCACAGCTCTGCTTAACCAGATCCAGCGTTCCGCTGCCGGTTAACGCCAGCATAGAAGATTGCCCGACCATGTCGTCGAGCGTCAGCGTGCCCTTATTTAGCGTCAGATCGGTCGTGAAGCGATCCAGTCGGGTCGCGTTGTCCATATTTTCCTGCGACTGCTGCGCGTCGCCGCCGCTTCGCTCTACGGCCTGCTGCACCAGTTGCTGGAAATTCATTCCTTCAAGGCGCGTATTGCTCATGTCAACATGCGCTTTTCCTTTCCAGCTATGGCGAAATGCCTCTGCGTCAATATCCGCCCCGGAGAAATCGCCAACCAGCGACATCTTACCGGTCAGGCTAATCGGATAATTGAAGGCTTTCAGGATAGTCCCAATCTCAACATGGTTGAGGCGAGGGTGGAATTCGATGCGCGGACTGGCGGTGCGGGCGTCCAGCGTGCCGGGCAGCGACATCTCTCCGTCGGCCAGTTTCCCCTGCAACTCGGTGATATCCAGCAATCCGGCCTGATTAGACATCTTCGTCGAAACCTGGGTAAAGTCCATTCCCCGCCAGCGAACTGAATCCGCCTGTAAAGCAATCTCCGCCGTAAAGCTTTGCAGCCCCTGATAAGGCGGCGCACCAACACGCGACGCGATAACTGGCCTGGTCAGGGGGAGCGTATTTTGCCCCTGCGACACCGCGCCGCCCGTCTGAGCCACGGTGCTATGATGCGGCAACAGGTTGTCCAGATTAAGCTTGCTGGACTGGAGGTCAATTTGCCATTCCGGCTGCTCCGCCAGCGTTACCTGAACGTGTCCGGTCAGAGAACTGTCATTCGCCGTTAAATTTAAATGGTTAAATGAAAGACGTTTTTGCGCTTCCTGCCACTGCGCCTGTAATTGTCCCTGCCCCTCAATCCCCTGCGCCGGTAAATCCGCGCCCTGCAATTGCCAGCGCAGTTGCTCAATACCCGCGGTTAAATTATGCGGGTAATCGGAAGCATCCACCGTTCCGCTGAACGATAAAGCAAGATCCCGCTGATCGCGGTTCACGCGTCCCGAAAAATCAAACGTGCCGCGATGCTCGGCATCTTGTTCCATATTCAGACGAATATCGCGCACCGTGACCTGGTCATCATTTTCATGCTGGAAAACCAGCACACTATCGGCAACGCGCAGGCTACGAATATCAAACGACCAGCCGCGATCTTCCGCTACGTCCGGCAAGGTATTATCTTTCGGCGCGACCGGCGCATCATCACTGCGTACCGCTTCCGTTTGCGGCGTCAATTGAATCACCCCGCCTTTCAGCATCACCTGCTTAACATGAAGCTGATGACTCAACAGCGGCCATAAAGCGACATCCAGGCGCATATTGTCAGCCCGCACCAGCGGTTCGCTGGCGCCTCGCGCCGTTAGCGTCATTCGCCCGGAAAGGATGCTGAGTTGCGGCCATACGTGCCAGCGCAGCGGCCCGTCCAGTTGCAACTGATATTCACTACGCGCGGCAACCTGCTGCACCATATAGGCGCGGAAATCATTCGGATTGACCAACAATACCAACGCAGAGAATCCGGCCACCAGCACGACCAGGAGAATCATCAGCGTCGTCAGAAATCGTCTCATGCTACCCTCAATGGACCGGCAGTATTGCGCCGAATGGCTCAGTCTTTATCAATCCGGCTGGCGACAGCGCCCTGCTGATCGCGATATTTGGCATCCTGACGGCGGTTATAAGGCCGCGCCGCCGGGCCTGACAGCGGCTCAAAGCTCAGCGCGCCGATGAGCATACCCGGACGCAACGCCAGCGGCAGCTTCCCGGAGTTGTAAAACTCAAGCACAATGCAGCCCGACCAGCCGGGATCGATACGGTGCGCCGTCACATGCACCATCAGTCCCAGACGCGCCAGCGAGGAACGACCATCCAGCCAGCCCACTAAATCCGGCGGCAGGGTAACGGATTCAAAGGTGACTGCCAGCGCCAACTCGCCCGGGTGCAGATAAAATGCCTCGCCGTCCGGCAAAACGATTTCATCGCTCATCACGCGATCCAGCGCCGCGCTGACCTCATCTTTCGGCCCGCTCAGATCGATAAACGCCGCCGTATGGCCACGGAAGGTTCGAAATTTATTGCCAAGACGTACATCGACCGTCGCGCCGTTAATGCGCTCTACGGGAGGTCGCGGGGTGATAGACAAACGGCCTTCATCCAGCCAGGCTTCAATATCTCGGTCGCATAAACGCATGGCACTTTCTCCTTTCGCGCATCAAGCCCTTAAATCAAGCACATCAAGGGCTAACCAGGTTATCACTGAACGGTACACAATTCGCCAGATTTATTCAAAGAACTGGCTGATTTTCGCTTTCAGAATATCAATAGCGATGCGGTTTTTACCGCCGCGCGGCACGATAATATCCGCATATTGTTTGGAAGGCTCAATAAATTGCAGGAACATCGGACGCACCGTTTTCTGATATTGCGCCATCACCGAATCCATTGAGCGACCACGCTCGTTCACATCGCGTTTGATACGGCGCATCAAACAGATATCCAGCGGCGTATCGACAAAAATAGAGAAGTTCATCTCTTCACGCAAACGCGCGTCGGTCAGTAACAGAATACCTTCAAGAATAATCACTTTCTTCGGTTCTACGCGAACCGTTTCCTGCATACGGGTATGCTCAACATAACTGTATACCGGTAATTCAATCGCCGAACCGCGCTTGAGCGCCTGAAGATGCTGAAATAGCAGGCTGTGATCCATCGCATTCGGATGGTCATAGTTAGTTTTTACGCGTTCTTCCATCGACAGATGGCTTTGATCTTTGTAATAACTGTCTTCGGGAATAACGCCAATATGTTCGTCACCCACTTGTTCACGCAATTCGCGGTAAAGGGTACTGGCAATAAGACTCTTGCCGGAAGCCGATGCGCCAGCGATACCGATAATGACGCACTGATGAGACTGATCAGTCATAAATTTAGCGACCTGATTAACCTGGATGTAAGGAAGGGGGGCGCCGAAACGCCAAACGCGGCAATTATAGGGATTTCAGCAGCGCGATACCAGTCCGGCGCTATGCCACGGTGAATTTGTTAGCGGCGCATTCGACGTCGCGACGTAAAAGCGTTCAGTTTTAACGCGGACAGCGGATTTATCGACCCGTCTGGAGGAGGAATACGCCGGGAGCCACAATTTATATTCAGCCAGCGTATAAATCATTACGCGTTTATACTAGCATAATCACAGAGTAAACTGACGCGTCCGGTATTCCGCGACGTTACCGGCGATTCGGATAGAGTGGTAATGAGTAAACCATCCCAACATGTTTTCGTTACCGTCCACCACCCGCTATTGCGTCTGGTCAGTTTAGGCCTGGTTGCGTTTGTCTTTACGCTCTTTTCGCTCGTATTATCGCGTGTCGGCACCCAACTCGCGCCGCTGTGGTTCCCCACCTCCATTATGATGGTCGCGTTTTACCGCCATGCGGGCCGTCTGTGGCCTGGGATCGCGGTCGCCTGCTCGCTCGGCAGCATCGGCGCCTCACTGACTTTATTTCCGGCCGCCTCGCTTAACTTTAGCTGGACGGCAATAAATATTATCGAGGCGGCCACCGGCGCGATACTGCTGCGAAAACTGCTCCCCAGCTACAACCCCTTACAAAATTTGAATGACTGGTTTCGTCTGGCTATCGGCAGCGCCGTGATTCCGCCGCTACTCGGCGGCCTGTTATTTTGGCTGATAGCGCCGGAAGCGGTCGCCTCGAAAGCGTTTCTGATTTGGGTATTATCGGAAGCCATCGGCGCGCTGACGCTGGTGCCGTTAGGTTTACTGTTTAAACCACACTATCTGTTGCGTCATCGCGACCCGCATCTGTTGCTGGAAACGCTATTGACGCTGGTCATTACGCTGGCGCTAAGCTGGCTCGCTATGCGCTATATTCCGTGGCCGTTTACGTGCGTTATCGTCCTGTTGATGTGGAGTGCGGTGCGCCTGCCGCGAATGGAGGCGTTTTTAATTTTTTTATCTACCGTTATCGTGGTCTCGCTCATGCTGGCCAATGACCCCACGCTACTCGCCACGCCGAAAACCGACGTGATGGTTAATATGCCGTGGCTGCCTTTTTTAATGATCCTGCTGCCTGCCAATATGATGACGATGGTGATGTACGCGTTTCGCACGGAGCGTAAACATATCACCGAGAGCGAATCCCGCTTTCGCAACGCGATGGAGTATTCCGCCATTGGTATGGCGCTGGTCGGTACGGAGGGTCAGTGGCTACAGGTCAATAAATCTCTGAGCCATTTTCTTGGCTATAGCCAGGATGAATTACGCACGATGACATTTCAGCAATTGACCTGGCCGGAAGACCTGAATAATGACCTTGAACAGCTAAACATGCTGGTGCGCGGCGACATCAATAGCTATTCCATGGAAAAACGCTACTACACCCGCAACGGCGATGTCGTCTGGGCGCTACTAGCCGTCTCGCTGGTTCGTCATAAAGACAATAAACCTCTCTATTTTATTGCTCAGATCGAAGATATTAACGATCTCAAGCAAAGCGAGCAGGAAAACCAGCGGTTGATGGAGCGTATTACACAGGCAAACGACGCGCTGTTTCAGGAAAAAGAACGGTTGCACATCACGCTTGACTCTATCGGAGAAGCGGTGGTGTGTATTGATGTCGCGATGAATATCACCTTTATGAACCCGATCGCCGAGAAGATGAGCGGCTGGCGGCAAGAGGATGCTTTAGGCACGCCATTATTAACGGTTCTGCGCATTACGTCAGGTGATAAGGGGCCGCTGCTGGAGGATATTTATCGCGCCGACAGGTCGCGATCGGACATGGAACAGGAGATAGTGCTTCATTGTCATAACGGCGGCAGCTACGATATTCATTACAGTATCACGCCGCTCAGTACACTTGATGGCGATAAGATTGGTTCGGTTCTGGTTATCCAGGACGTTACCGAATCACGAAAAATGTTACGCCAGCTCAGCTACAGCGCAACGCATGACGCCCTCACCCATCTTGCCAACCGTGCCAGTTTTGAAAAACAGCTTCAACAGCGCCTGCAAACAATACAGGAATCGCCTCAACATCATGCGCTGGTGTTTATCGATCTGGACCGTTTTAAAGCGGTTAACGACAGCGCGGGACATGCCGCCGGCGATGCCTTATTGCGCGAGCTCGCGTCACTGATGCTCAGTATGCTTCGATCCGGCGATCTTCTGGCCCGTCTGGGTGGCGATGAGTTTGGCCTGTTGCTGCCGGATTGTAATAGTGACAGCGCGCGTTTTATCGTGACGCGGCTTATCAACGCCGTTAATGAATATCACTTTATGTGGGAAGGACGCCTGCATCGGATCGGCGCCAGCGCCGGGATCACAATGATAAATGAACATAACTGCCAGCTCACAGAGGTCGTGTCTCAGGCCGATATTGCCTGCTACGCCGCGAAAAATAGCGGTCGAGGCCGTCTGACCGTGTACGAACCGCAGCACGCATTAACCTCCTCAAAGGGAATGATGCCGCTGGAAGAACAGTGGCATATGATTAAAAATAACCACCTGCTGATGCTTGCCAGAAACGTCGCGCCGCCGCGTACGCCGGAGGCCACCAGCTTTTGGCTGGTCTCACTCAGGCTGTGGACCAGCGAAGGGGAAGTGATGGAAGAGCGCGCGTTCCGGGCAGGGTTAGCCGACTCCGCGCTGCATCACGCGCTTGACCGACGGGTATTCCATGAGTTTTTCCACCATGCGGCGACCGCCGTCGCCAGCAAGGGATTAAGCGTTGCGCTGCCGCTGTCCGCCGCGGGATTATACAGCGCGACCCTTATTGATGAGCTGCTGGAACAACTGGAGCATAGCCCACTACCGCCACGGTTATTACATCTGATTATCCCGGCTGACGTTATCGTTAAGCAGGCGCAGACCGCCGCTGCGACTCTGCGAAAACTGCGGCAACGCGGCTGCCAGGTGATTCTCAGCCATGTCGGGCGCGATTTACAGCTGTTTAATTTACTGCCCCCGCATATCGCCGATTATTTACTGCTGGATAGCGACCTTATCGCCAACGTTCATGAAAGTTTAATGGATGAAATGCTGACCTCGATCATCCAGGGACACGCCCAACATCTGGACATCAAAACGCTCGCCGGGCCGGTACAAAACCCACAGGTGCTGGATACGCTCTCCCGTATTGGCGTGGATCTGATTTATGGCGACACTATCGCTGAAGCGCAACCGCTGGATTTGTTACTGAATACCAGTTACTTCGCTATCCATTGACGGTTGCCAGCCGTGGGTATACCAGATATGCAGTAGCGCGTAGGAACGCCACGGTTTCCAGCGCTCCGCGTAGCGACGGATCTGCGCGGCCGTCATCCCGGCAAAGCGCTGCTTAATTAAGTAATCATCGGGTAAAAAGATATCTTTTGCCTGCCAACCGCGCAGGGCGAAATAGTTCGCCGTCCAGCGGCCAATTCCCGGAAACGTTTGTAAATTTTTAACGCTCTGCTCAATATCCGGCGGCGCGGCGAGCGCCAGTTTTCCCGCCAGCGTCGCCTGCGCCAGATGAATCAGCGCTTCGGCGCGCCGCAGCGGCATCCCCAGAGCTTTCAGCGCCAGCGGATCGGCCAACGCCAGCGTTTCCGGACCGGGAAAACAGACATAATCGGGCGCATCCGGCAACGCCTCGCCATAGCGGCGCGCCACTTTCGCCGTCAACCTTGCCGCCATCGCGACACTCACCAGTTGCCCCAGTATCGCCCGCACGCCTTGTTCAAACGTATCAACCGATCCCGGTAAACGCAGCCCCGGTCTGTCCTCGCCCAGTGGCCCCAGCACGGCGGCAACCTGCGCGGGCTGGCAGTCAAGATCAAACAGACGCGAAACCTTCGCCAGACACGCCGGCGCGACGGGAAGTAATCCGGCGCTCACGCTAACCTGCACAGTGTGGGTGGGCAGATGGGGCCTCACGCTGACCAGTCCGCGATGCTCGCCCACCACCAGGCTGCGCGCATAAAAGCCCTCGCCTACTGTTTCCACGCCGTCCACCGCACGCGCGGCAAGAAAGCCCAACATCCACGACCAGTCGTAAGGCGGCTGCCAGCTCAGGGTAAACATACTTTTCTCCTTTATTTGACCTTTCAGCATAAACGCTAATCGCACGTAACGCCTTGCTTTCATATTCCAGTTGTCGCCGCGACGACATTTCGCTAAAGTCACGCCCCTTCTTCACTGGCATGGGGATTTTAAGGTGTTTATCGGATTTGATTACGGTACGGCAAACTGCTCGGTCGCCATTATGCGCGACGGGCATCCACAGTTGCTGACAATGGAGAATAACAGCGCATTACTGCCGTCTATGCTGTGCGCGCCGACGCGCGAAGCGGTGAGCGAGTGGCTGTATCGCCATCATGATGTGCCGGCAACGGACGAAGAAACCCAGGCGCTGCTACGCCGCGCGATACGCTACAACCGCGAGGAAGATATTGAGGTTGGCGCGCAAAGCGTACAGTTTGGTCTGGCGTCGCTGGCGCACTATATTGACGATCCCCAGGAGGTCTGGTTTGTCAAATCGCCGAAATCCTTTTTAGGCGCCAGCGGCCTGAAACCGCAGCAGGTCGCGCTGTTTGAAGATTTGGTCTGCGCCATGATGGTACATATTCGTCATACGGCGCACAGCCAATTGCCGGAGGCCATTACCCAGGCGGTAATCGGTCGCCCGATCAACTTTCAGGGACTGGGCGGCGATGACGCGAACCGCCAGGCGCAGGGTATTCTGGAGCGGGCGGCAAAACGCGCCGGTTTTCAGGAGGTGGTATTCCAGTATGAACCGGTTGCGGCGGGCCTGGACTACGAGGCTACGCTGCGGGAAGAGAAGCGTGTGCTTGTCGTGGATATTGGCGGCGGCACCACCGACTGTTCCATGCTGCTGATGGGGCCGCAGTGGCGTCAGCGCGCCGATCGTGAAAACAGCCTGTTGGGGCACAGCGGTTGCCGCGTGGGCGGAAACGATCTGGATATCGCGCTGGCCTTTAAAAATCTGATGCCTTTGCTGGGCATGGGCGGCGAAACCGAAAAAGGTATCGCCCTGCCGGTGCTGCCATGGTGGAACGCCGTCGCGATTAACGACGTCCCGGCGCAAAGCGATTTTTACAGTAGCGCGAATGGTCGTCTGTTGAACGATTTGGTTCGCAACGCGCGTGAAGCAGACAAGGTCGCGTTGCTGCTCAAGGTCTGGCGTCAGCGGCTTAGTTACCGCCTGGTACGCTGCGCGGAAGAGAGCAAAATCGCCCTTTCCGGCCAGGCGGATGTTACGGCGAGGCTGCCATTTATCAGCGACGACCTGGCGGTCGCTATCAGCCAGCAAGGACTGGAAGCGGCGCTGGATCAACCGCTGACGCGTATTCTGGAACAGGTGCAACTGGCGCTGGACAGCGCGCAGGAAAAACCGGATGTCATCTATCTGACCGGCGGCAGCGCCCGTTCGCCATTGATTAAAAAAGCGCTTTCCGAACAGTTACCGGGCATACCCGTCGCTGGCGGCGATGATTTCGGCTCCGTCACCGCAGGACTGGCTCGCTGGGCAGAGGTCGTTTTCCGCTAAGCGCCTCGCAAGCCCAGCGCTGATGGATTGACATTATTCTTGATGTGGCTTAACGTCAGGAGTGAGGGTTAGGGAGGATTCCTCCTCCCCCTGGTGTCTTAGTAAGCCTGGAAGCTAATCACTAAGAGTATCACCAGTATGATGACTACCTTCATCATAACCCTTTCCTTATTTTGGCCCCTTCCTCGGGAGGGGCTTTCCCGTTTCAGCGTCCTGCTGAAATCGGTGGCTTATCTTCATTGCCGTGCCGCCACTTTACCGCACTCCGGCGCGTTAACGATTTTCACCGATGAGAGTTGCGTAGCGCCTCGCAAAGCGGGCCGCCATTCAGAATAATCCCGACCGTGTTCCATAATTCCTCCATTTTTCTCCCTTCCCTGCTGACTACAATAGAGGGAGCAACATTCCGCAAAACGTTTCAGGATGAGAAACTTATACCGATGAAAGGCAGTAATACTTTCCGCTGGGCAATAGCGATTGGGGTTGTAGTGGCCGCCGCCGCATTCTGGTTCTGGCATAGCCGTAGCGAAAGCCCGACCGCCGCGCCGGGCGTCGCCGCGCAAGCGCCGTATACCGCCGCCGCAGGTCGCCGCGGTATGCGCGACGGCCCTCTGGCGCCGGTACAGGCCGCGACCGCGACCACGCAAGCCGTACCGCGCTATCTGAGCGGGCTGGGTACCGTGACCGCCGCGAATACCGTTACGGTGCGTAGCCGCGTGGACGGTCAACTCATCGCCCTGCACTTTCAGGAAGGTCAGCAGGTCAACGCAGGCGATCTGCTGGCGCAAATCGATCCCAGCCAGTTTAAGGTCGCCCTGGCGCAGGCTCAGGGACAGTTGGCGAAAGATAACGCTACGCTGGCGAATGCGCGTCGTGATCTGGCGCGCTATCAACAACTGGCAAAAACCAATCTGGTTTCCCGTCAGGAACTGGATGCGCAACAGGCGCTGGTCAACGAAACCCAGGGAACCATTAAAGCGGATGAAGCCAATGTCGCCAGCGCGCAGTTACAGCTCGACTGGAGTCGTATCACGGCCCCGGTCTCGGGACGCGTGGGTCTGAAACAGGTGGATGTCGGCAACCAGATTTCCAGCAGCGATACCGCAGGTATTGTCGTCATTACGCAAACGCACCCGATTGATCTCATTTTTACTCTGCCGGAAAGCGATATCGCGACCGTAGTTCAGGCGCAGAAAGCGGGGAAAACGCTGGTCGTAGAAGCCTGGGATCGGACTAACTCGCACAAATTGAGCGAAGGTGTGTTGCTCAGTCTGGACAACCAGATTGATCCCACGACGGGAACGATCAAAATTAAAGCGCGCTTTACCAATCAGGACGATACGCTGTTCCCCAATCAATTTGTGAACGCCCGGATGCTGGTCGATACCGAACAAAATGCCGTTGTGGTGCCTGCCGCGGCGGTGCAAATGGGCAATGAGGGCCACTTTGTGTGGGTGCTGAACGACGAAAATAACGTCAGCAAGAAGCGGGTAAAAATCGGTATTCAGGATAACCAAAACGTGGTGATCAGCGCAGGCTTGTCGGCAGGCGATCGCGTCGTTACCGATGGTATTGATCGGCTGACGGAAGGCGCAAAAGTCGAGGTTGTTGAGCCGCAAACCACCATGGCGGATGAAAAATCCCCTTCCCGCCATGAAGGTCAAAAAGGAGCGCGCGCCTGATGCAGGTATTACCTCCGGGCAGCACGGGCGGCCCCTCGCGTCTGTTTATTCTGCGCCCCGTGGCCACCACTCTGCTGATGGCGGCGATTTTACTCGCCGGGATTATCGGCTATCGCTTCCTGCCCGTCGCCGCTTTGCCGGAGGTCGACTACCCCACTATTCAGGTTGTTACGCTCTACCCTGGCGCCAGCCCGGATGTCATGACCTCCGCCGTCACCGCGCCGCTTGAGCGCCAGTTCGGCCAGATGTCAGGACTGAAGCAGATGTCGTCGCAAAGTTCCGGCGGCGCATCGGTGGTGACGCTACAGTTTCAGTTGACGCTGCCGCTGGACGTTGCCGAGCAGGAAGTACAGGCGGCGATTAACGCAGCCACCAATTTATTGCCTTCCGACCTGCCGAATCCGCCGATTTATAGCAAAGTCAATCCGGCGGACCCGCCGATTATGACGCTTGCAGTCACCTCAAACGCAATGCCGATGACCCAGGTAGAGGACATGGTAGAAACCCGCGTGGCGCAGAAGATCTCGCAGGTCTCCGGCGTCGGACTGGTGACGCTTGCCGGCGGGCAGCGCCCTGCGGTACGCGTAAAACTGAATGCTCAGGCTGTCGCCGCGCTCGGTCTGACCAGCGAAACGGTCCGTACCGCAATTACCGGCGCCAACGTCAACTCGGCGAAAGGCAGTCTGGATGGCCCCGAACGGGCGGTGACGCTTTCTGCTAACGATCAGATGCAGTCTGCCGACGAATACCGCAGGCTTATCATCGCGTATCAAAACGGCGCGCCGGTACGGCTGGGCGATGTCGCCACCGTCGAACAGGGGGCGGAAAATAGCTGGCTCGGCGCATGGGCGAATCAAGCGCCGGCTATCGTGATGAATGTTCAACGCCAGCCTGGCGCCAATATCATTGCGACAGCGGACAGCATTCGCCAGATGCTGCCCCAACTTACCGAAAGCCTGCCGAAATCGGTGAAGGTCACGGTCCTGTCCGATCGCACCACCAATATTCGCGCTTCCGTGCGCGATACCCAGTTTGAACTGATGCTGGCGATCGCGCTGGTCGTCATGATTATCTATCTGTTTTTACGTAATATTCCTGCCACAATTATTCCCGGCGTCGCCGTACCGCTGTCGCTTATCGGCACCTTTGCGGTGATGGTATTTTTGGATTTTTCCATTAATAACCTGACGCTGATGGCGCTCACTATCGCCACGGGTTTCGTGGTGGACGATGCGATTGTGGTGATCGAGAACATCTCGCGCTACATCGAAAAAGGAGAAAAACCGCTGGCGGCGGCGCTCAAAGGCGCGGGCGAAATCGGCTTTACCATTATTTCCCTCACCTTTTCACTGATTGCGGTGCTGATCCCGTTGCTCTTTATGGGCGATATTGTTGGTCGACTGTTCCGCGAATTTGCGGTGACGTTGGCGGTAGCGATTTTAATCTCCGCCGTCGTCTCTTTGACGCTCACGCCCATGATGTGCGCGCGTATGCTCAGCCAGCAATCTCTGCGTAAACAAAACCGCTTTTCCCGCGCCTGCGAGCGGATGTTTGACCGCGTGATCGCCAGCTACGGACGCGGATTAGCGAAAGTGCTCAACCATCCGTGGCTTACATTGAGCGTGGCATTCGCCACGCTCCTGCTCAGCGTTATGCTGTGGATAGTCATTCCGAAAGGATTCTTTCCGGTACAGGATAACGGCATTATCCAGGGGACGCTGCAGGCGCCGCAAGCGTCATCGTATGCCAGTATGGCGCAACGTCAGCGCCAGGTGGCGGAGCGGATATTACAGGACCCGGCGGTGCAAAGCCTGACGACTTTTGTTGGCGTAGACGGCGCTAACCCCACGCTCAATAGCGCGCGCCTGCAAATTAACCTCAAGCCGCTGGATGCGCGTGATGACCGCGTGCAGCAGGTGATCTCCCGGCTGCAAACCGCCGTGGCGACGATTCCCGGCGTGGCGCTGTATCTCCAGCCGACGCAGGATTTAACCATCGACACGCAGGTCAGCCGCACGCAGTATCAGTTTACCCTGCAGGCCACGACGCTCGATGCGCTCAGCCACTGGGTGCCAAAACTGCAGAACGCGCTACAGTCGTTACCACAGCTTTCCGAGGTAAGCAGCGACTGGCAAGATCGGGGATTAGCGGCCTGGGTGAATGTCGACCGCGACAGCGCCAGCCGTTTGGGTATCAGCATGGCGGATGTGGATAACGCGCTCTACAACGCGTTCGGACAACGCCTGATTTCAACGATTTATACCCAGGCGAACCAGTACCGCGTCGTACTGGAACATAATACCGCCAGCACGCCGGGCCTGGCGGCGCTGGAGACGATTCGCCTGACGAGCCGCGACGGCGGCACCGTACCGCTCAGCGCGATTGCCCGCATTGAGCAGCGCTTCGCTCCGCTCTCCATCAATCATTTAGATCAGTTCCCGGTTACGACATTTTCGTTTAACGTGCCGGAGGGCTATTCGCTCGGCGATGCGGTGCAGGCGATTCTCGATACGGAAAAAACGCTCGCCCTGCCAGCGGATATTACAACGCAGTTTCAGGGCAGTACGCTCGCCTTCCAGGCGGCTCTGGGCAGCACCGTCTGGCTTATTGTCGCCGCCGTGGTGGCGATGTATATCGTGCTCGGCGTGCTGTATGAGAGTTTTATCCATCCGATCACGATTCTCTCAACGCTGCCTACGGCGGGCGTCGGCGCGCTGCTGGCGCTGATCATCGCTGGTAGCGAGCTCGATATTATCGCCATTATCGGCATTATTTTGCTGATCGGCATCGTGAAGAAAAACGCCATCATGATGATTGACTTCGCCCTCGCCGCCGAACGCGAACAGGGGATGAGTCCGCGCGACGCTATCTTCCAGGCCTGTCTGCTGCGTTTTCGACCGATTCTGATGACCACGCTGGCGGCGTTGCTCGGGGCATTGCCATTAATGTTGAGTACCGGCGTTGGCGCGGAATTACGTCGCCCGTTGGGGATCGCGATGGTAGGCGGCTTACTGGTCAGCCAGGTATTAACTCTGTTTACCACACCGGTGATTTATCTCCTGTTTGACCGCCTGTCGCTGTACGTGAAAAGTCGCTTTCCGCGCCATAAAGAGGAGGCGTAGATGCGCTTTTTCGCCCTTTTCATCTACCGCCCGGTCGCCACCATTTTGATTGCCGCCGCCATTACGCTGTGCGGCATTC
Organism: Salmonella sp. SAL03688; assembly: GCF_046551895.1. Lineage (NCBI taxonomy): Bacteria > Pseudomonadati > Pseudomonadota > Gammaproteobacteria > Enterobacterales > Enterobacteriaceae > Salmonella > Salmonella sp. SAL03688. Next base: position 20,264 of record NZ_JBGDVI010000012.1, on the reverse strand, counting down.
TGGGCTTTCGTCTGCTGCCGGTCGCCCCGCTGCCGCAGGTCGATTTCCCGGTGATTATGGTTAGCGCCTCGCTACCGGGCGCCTCGCCGGAAACCATGGCTTCGTCGGTGGCGACGCCGTTGGAACGTTCTTTGGGACGCATTGCAGGCGTCAATGAAATGACCTCCAGCAGCTCGCTCGGTAGTACGCGCATTATTCTCGAATTTAATTTCGATCGTGATATTAACGGCGCGGCGCGCGACGTGCAGGCCGCCATTAACGCCGCGCAAAGCTTGTTGCCAGGCGGAATGCCCAGCCGCCCGACTTATCGCAAGGCCAACCCGTCCGACGCGCCGATTATGATTTTAACGCTCACCTCGGAGAGCTGGTCACAGGGCAAACTGTATGATTTCGCCTCTACCCAACTGGCGCAAACCATCGCGCAAATTAACGGCGTCGGCGATGTTGACGTCGGCGGCAGCTCCCTGCCCGCGGTACGTGTAGGCTTAAACCCGCAGGCGCTCTTTAACCAGGGCGTCTCGCTGGATGAGGTCCGCGAAGCGATCGACAGCGCCAACGTACGCCAACCGCAAGGCGCAATTGAAGATAGCGTCCACCGCTGGCAAATCCAGACCAACGACGAACTGAAAACCGCCGCCGAATACCAGCCGCTGATTATTCACTATAACAACGGCGCGGCGGTACGCCTGGGCGACGTCGCCAGCGTCACCGACTCGGTGCAGGATGTCCGTAACGCCGGGATGACGAACGCTAAACCCGCTATTTTGTTGATGATACGCAAGCTGCCGGAGGCCAACATTATTCAGACGGTCGACGGCATCCGGGCAAAACTGCCGGAACTGCGGGCAATGATCCCCGCCGCTATCGATTTACAAATCGCCCAGGATCGTTCGCCGACGATTCGCGCGTCGCTGCAAGAGGTAGAAGAGACGCTGGCTATCTCTGTCGCGCTGGTGATCCTGGTGGTGTTTTTATTCCTGCGTTCCGGGCGCGCCACGCTAATCCCCGCTGTCGCCGTTCCCGTTTCGCTCATCGGCACCTTCGCCGCCATGTATCTGTGCGGCTTCAGCCTCAACAATCTGTCGCTGATGGCGCTGACTATCGCGACCGGATTTGTCGTTGATGATGCCATTGTGGTGCTGGAAAATATCGCCCGCCATCTGGAGGCGGGAATGAAACCTTTGCAGGCGGCATTACAGGGTACGCGAGAAGTCGGGTTTACGGTCATCTCCATGAGTCTGTCGCTGGTGGCGGTATTTCTGCCGCTGCTGTTAATGGGCGGTCTGCCAGGGCGATTATTACGGGAATTCGCCGTTACCCTCTCGGTGGCGATTGGCATTTCGCTGGTGGTTTCGCTCACGCTGACGCCGATGATGTGCGGCTGGATGCTTAAATCAAGCAAACCGCGCACCCAACCGCGTAAACGGGGCGTTGGCCGTTTGCTGGTAGCTTTGCAACAGGGTTACGGCACGTCGTTAAAATGGGTGCTTAACCATACGCGTCTTGTCGGGGTGGTTTTTCTTGGCACCGTTGCGCTGAACATCTGGCTTTATATCGCCATCCCTAAAACATTCTTTCCGGAGCAGGACACCGGCGTGTTGATGGGCGGTATTCAGGCTGACCAGAGCATCTCTTTCCAGGCCATGCGCGGCAAACTGCAGGATTTTATGAAAATTATTCGCGACGATCCGGCGGTGAATAATGTCACTGGTTTTACCGGCGGCTCGCGGGTGAATAGCGGCATGATGTTTATCACGCTGAAGCCGCGCGGCGAGCGCAAAGAGACGGCGCAGCAAATCATTGACCGACTGCGGGTCAAACTGGCAAAAGAACCCGGCGCCAGGCTGTTTCTGATGGCGGTACAGGATATTCGCGTCGGCGGGCGGCAGGCTAACGCCAGTTACCAATATACATTGTTGTCTGACTCTCTGGCGGCGCTGCGCGAGTGGGAGCCGAAAATACGCAAAGCGCTCTCGGCCCTGCCGCAACTGGCGGACGTAAACTCCGACCAGCAAGATAACGGCGCGGAGATGAACCTTATCTACGACCGCGACACCATGTCACGACTGGGCATTGATGTTCAGGCCGCAAACAGTCTGTTAAATAATGCTTTCGGCCAGCGGCAAATTTCCACCATTTATCAGCCGATGAACCAGTATAAAGTGGTGATGGAAGTCGATCCGCGCTATAGCCAGGATATCAGCGCGCTGGAGAAAATGTTTGTTATCAACCGCGACGGAAAAGCGATCCCCCTCTCTTATTTCGCCCAATGGCGGCCCGCCAATGCGCCGCTGTCGGTGAACCATCAGGGACTTTCCGCGGCGTCCACGATTGCCTTTAACCTGCCGACCGACACATCGTTATCGCAGGCGACGGAGGCCATTAATCGCACCATGACGCAGCTTGGCGTCCCCCCGACGGTACGCGGCAGTTTTTCCGGAACGGCGCAAGTCTTCCAGCAGACCATGAATTCACAGCTTATTTTGATAGTGGCGGCGATCGCTACCGTCTACATTGTGCTGGGGATACTGTACGAAAGCTACGTCCATCCGCTGACCATTCTCTCTACTCTGCCATCGGCGGGCGTTGGGGCGCTTCTGGCGCTGGAACTCTTCAATGCCCCTTTCAGCCTAATCGCCCTGATAGGGATCATGCTATTAATTGGCATTGTGAAGAAAAACGCCATTATGATGGTCGATTTTGCGCTTGAAGCGCAACGAAGCGGCGGCCTGACGCCGGAACAAGCCATTTTCCAGGCCTGCTCGTTACGCTTCCGTCCAATAATGATGACCACGCTGGCGGCGCTGTTCGGCGCACTGCCATTGGTGTTATCTGGCGGAGACGGTTCGGAATTACGGCAGCCGCTGGGGATAACCATTGTCGGCGGTTTGGTCATGAGCCAGCTCCTGACGCTCTATACCACGCCGGTGGTGTACCTCTTTTTCGACCGTCTGCGGCTGCGTTTTTCGCGTAAAAATAGCAAACCGATAGTAGAGATATGACAGAACTTCCTGACAACACCCGCTGGCAACTCTGGATTGTGGCATTCGGCTTTTTTATGCAGTCGCTGGATACCACCATCGTCAACACTGCGCTGCCCTCCATGGCGAAAAGCCTGGGGGAAAGCCCGCTGCATATGCACATGGTAGTGGTGTCATATGTTCTTACCGTCGCCGTGATGCTCCCCGCCAGCGGCTGGCTGGCAGATAAAATCGGCGTGCGTAATATCTTCTTTGCCGCCATTGTGCTGTTCACGCTGGGTTCGCTGTTTTGCGCCCTTTCCGGCACGCTTAATCAACTGGTATTAGCGCGGGTTTTACAAGGCGTAGGCGGCGCGATGATGGTGCCGGTCGGACGCCTGACGGTCATGAAAATCGTGCCGCGCGCGCAATATATGGCGGCGATGACCTTCGTCACCCTACCGGGACAGATCGGGCCGTTACTCGGCCCCGCGCTGGGCGGGGTGCTGGTGGAATATGCTTCATGGCACTGGATCTTTCTGATCAATATCCCGGTGGGAATTGTCGGCGCTATGGCGACCTTTATGCTGATGCCAAACTACACCATAGAGACCCGGCGCTTTGATCTGCCGGGGTTCCTGCTGTTAGCTATCGGCATGGCGGTACTCACGCTGGCGCTGGACGGTAGTAAAAGCATGGGGATTTCGCCCTGGACATTAGCCGGACTTGCTGCGGGCGGCGCGGCAGCCATTCTGCTCTATCTCTTCCATGCCAAAAAAAACTCAGGCGCGTTATTCAGCCTGCGATTGTTCCGCACGCCCACGTTTTCACTGGGGTTGCTGGGCAGTTTTGCCGGGCGTATCGGCAGCGGTATGCTGCCGTTTATGACGCCGGTCTTTTTACAAATTGGTCTTGGTTTTTCACCGTTTCATGCCGGTTTGATGATGATTCCCATGGTGCTGGGCAGCATGGGAATGAAGCGGATTGTGGTGCAGATAGTTAACCGTTTTGGCTATCGTCGGGTTCTGGTGGCGACCACGCTCGGACTGGCATTGGTTAGCCTGTTGTTTATGTCGGTCGCGCTGCTCGGCTGGTATTATCTCCTGCCGCTGGTACTGCTTTTGCAGGGAATGGTGAACTCGGCGCGCTTTTCTTCCATGAATACCTTAACGCTAAAAGACCTTCCCGATACGCTGGCCAGCAGCGGCAATAGCTTATTATCGATGATTATGCAGCTCTCGATGAGTATCGGCGTCACTATTGCCGGAATGCTGCTGGGTATGTTTGGCCAACAGCATATCGGGATAGACAGTAGCGCCACACATCACGTCTTTATGTACACCTGGTTATGTATGGCGGTTATTATCGCGCTACCGGCGATAATTTTTGCCCGCGTGCCGAACGATACACAGCAAAACATGGTCATTTCACGGCGTAAAAGGAGCCTGTAATGAAAGTCTGGCGGCCCGGAATCACCGGCAAGCTGTTTCTGGCGATCTTCGCCACCTGCATCGTGCTGCTGATCAGTATGCATTGGGCCGTGCGCGTCAGTTTTGAACGCGGATTTATTGACTATATCAAACACGGCAACGAGCAGCGGCTACAAATGCTGGGCGATGCGCTGGGCGACCAGTACCAGCAACACGGCAACTGGCGTTTTTTACGCAACAACGATCGCTTCGTTTTCCAGATTCTGCGTTCATTTGAGCATGACAACGACCGCGATAAACCCGGCCCCGGTATGCCGCCGCACGGTTGGCGCACCCAGTTCTGGGTCGTCGATCAAAATGGCCGGGTGCTGGTCGGCCCACGCGGTCCGGTGCCGCATGACGGTACTCGCCGCCCCATTCTGGTCAATGGCGCCGAAGTCGGCGCGATTATCGCCTCTCCTGTCGAGCGGCTGACGCGCAATACGGATATTAATTTTGATATGCAGCAGCGGCGCGCCAGTTGGATGATCGTGGCGTTATCAACGTTGCTGGCCGCGCTGGCGACGTTTTTGCTGGCGCGTGGCCTGCTCGCCCCGGTCAAACGGTTGGTCGAGGGTACGCACAGACTGGCGGCGGGGGATTTTACCACGCGCGTGACCCCAACCAGCGCCGATGAGCTGGGAAAACTGGCGCAAGACTTTAACCAGCTTGCCAGCACGCTGGAAAAAAACCAGCAGATGCGCCGCGACTTTATGGCGGATATTTCCCACGAACTGCGCACGCCGCTGGCGGTATTGCGCGGCGAACTTGAAGCCATTCAGGATGGCGTTCGCCAGTTCACGCCAGAATCGGTTACCTCGCTACAGGCGGAAGTCGGTACGCTTACCAAACTGGTTGACGACCTGCATCAGCTGTCGTTGTCTGACGAGGGCGCGCTGGCTTACCAAAAAACGACCGTCGATCTTGTTCCCCTGTTGGAAGTCGCTGGCGGCGCGTTCAGAGAGCGCTTTACCAGCCGGGGGCTAACGTTACATTACGCGTTGCCGGATAGCATGACCGTCTTCGGCGACCCGGATCGCCTGATGCAACTGTTTAATAATCTACTGGAAAACAGTCTGCGCTACACCGACAGCGGCGGCGGCCTGCATATTTCCGCCGAACAACGCGACAAATCATTATTCCTGACCTTTGCCGATTCTGCACCGGGCGTCAGCGATGAGCAGTTACAAAAGCTTTTTGACCGTTTTTACCGCACGGAAGTGTCCCGTAACCGCGCCAGCGGCGGTTCTGGACTGGGGCTGGCGATATGCGTCAATATTGTACACGCGCATAACGGTCATCTTCACGCCGCTCATTCGCCTTTTGGCGGGGTTAGCATTACAGTAGAGTTACCGCTGGATCGCGATTTACAGAGAGAAGTATGACTGAATTACCCATTGATGAAAACACGCCACGCATTTTGATTGTTGAAGATGAACCCAAGCTGGGTCAGCTGCTTATTGACTACTTACGCGCGGCGAGTTACGCCCCCACGCTCATCAATCATGGCGACAAGGTACTGCCGTATGTGCGTCAAACGCCGCCGGATCTAATCCTGCTGGATCTGATGCTGCCGGGTACCGATGGTCTGACGCTATGCCGGGAGATTCGCCGTTTTTCCGACATCCCCATTGTGATGGTCACAGCCAAAATTGAAGAGATCGACCGGCTGCTGGGGCTGGAGATCGGCGCCGATGATTATATCTGTAAACCTTACAGCCCGCGCGAAGTCGTGGCCCGCGTGAAAACCATTTTGCGCCGCTGTAAACCGCAGCGCGAACTCCAGCAGCAGGATGCCGAAAGCCCGTTAATGATTGATGAAAGCCGCTTTCAGGCCTCCTGGTGTGGTAAAGCGCTGGATTTAACCCCCGCTGAATTCCGCCTGCTAAAAACCTTATCGCTTGAACCGGGTAAAGTTTTTTCCCGCGAGCAGTTGTTAAACCACCTCTACGACGACTACCGTGTGGTGACCGATCGTACTATCGACAGCCACATTAAAAACCTGCGCCGCAAGCTGGAATCGCTGGATGCCGAACAGTCATTTATCCGCGCGGTCTACGGGGTGGGATATCGCTGGGAAGCGGATGCGTGTCACCTGGTATAATGATTATTGGCATAACAATAACAAGGTCGTAAGACGATATTTTCCGCCAACGCTATTCTGGCGGAATTAACACACAGTCCTCTTTCCTTTGGCCGAGCGGTATCCCGAAAACCATGACGAACGCGATCGGGGACAATAAATTATTTGGCCGCTCTTTTTAGTTTACCGATATACTGTGAGTAGTTTTTTAAACTTATTGCGCATTAATTCATTAAGTGAATCTAAAAATACATAAACATAACACCAGCTTAATTATACATAGATTTTTATGACAGAAACGTCATCTCACCGCTATAAACCACGCAATATAATAAATGCGCCAAATGTAAAATCGTCTATTTTTTCCCGGAGCCAACAACGCGGCGACAGCGAAAATATCCAGCGCTGGTTAAGCAACCATTTTTATCGTTGGATCATTGGTGACTTTCCTCACGTTTATCCTGTGCGCTCCGTCGCCGATTATGCCGTTTATTTTAGCCCTGATGCAGAAATCCCCGCCTGGCTGGTGCCAAAGCTGGGTGGCGATGAGCGCTTTTACTACCTTAACGTTCAGCACCCGCAACTCGTGGCAATGGAAAGAGATTTAGTGGAATTTCTTTCGCGTCAGGAAGGAACGCGGCTGGAAACTAAACTGCAGCGCATCAACTGCTTTACCGTGCTGGCAATGCGCGAAGCGGAGCATCAAAAAATGCAGCGCCTGCGTGAACAAGGTTGGTATCCCTCCAACAGCGAGGCGCTAAAACCGGTGATGACGGTGAATAACGGTGTGCTGGTTGAACTTGATGCAACAAACCCCGGCCTGCGCAGTGAGATGGCGTATGAATCCTGGCATATGCAACACTGCGTCGGAGATTTTGATAATAAAGGCGCGCTTTCCGGCGGCTACGGCGATTACTACGCCCGGCAAATTGAACAACAAAAACTTCGCCTGTTCAGCCTGCGCGACGGCAATAATATTCCCCACGTCACAATAAGCCTGGTGGTTGGTAATAACGGCCTGAGCATTGATCAGATTAAAGGTAAGCAAAATCGCCACCCTATTAAGAAATATGCTAACGATGTTTTATCTCTGTTACGCCATCTGCAACCACTTCCTGAGCGCCACGCCGATTGCGAAGGGATGGGAATAGTTTATGAAGCAACGCCGGAATATTCAGGTTGGAAATTTATTACTCATATTCATGACCTCAATTTTCTGCTCAATGTGCTGCATGACAATTTTCATTTAATGGAGCACTTCCCTACGCCTCCGGTGGCTTTACAGTGGCTGCTGCTGCACAGCGCCCCGGAGGCACTGCGCTACCTTCAGGTTGTTGATCCTAACGTGGCGACGGCTGCGGAAATGCTGTTTCCGCAGCATGAATGGCATCCTACGCTTGCTGGGAAAAACACCAGTAGCGAACCTTTCGAAATTGAAAGCCTGACGCTACAAACCACGCGTTACCTCCCTGTCATCAAGGAGGTGCAATAATGTTCTGGATTGTTCTTATTATTGCCGCCCTATTTTTTAGCTGGCGCAACTACAAAAAAAACAAACCGCTGATTGCGGCCCGTATCGCCGAGGAGAAAGAAAAAGATCGCCTGAAAGACCTGCGTCGCGATACCCGACGGCGGCAATGGGCGCTGGCGCTAGCCGATATCCTCGCCCGGCGCAACGGGCTACCGATCAAAGGCGTTGAGCTGGTCTTCAAACTTGACGATGACAAACGCCGCTATCTGGCGCAGCAGGTAAAAAAAGAGCTGGGCTTGAGCGAAAACCTCGACGGCGCGGCGTTACGCCACAAGGTCGAGGATATCTTACGCCGCTGGCCTGCGGGCATCGGCAGCTCGCCGCGCACGTTTTATCATCATCTGGCGGCCCAGGGCCAGGTCCGCGACGCGCTGGCTTTCGACTGCATGCGCACCGCCTTTCTGACCCGCTGTATCGCCGGGCTCGGCTGGTGCGACGTACATCAGGCCTGGCTGGTGTTATTACTTAACGCCCAGCGCGCTCAGGACTGTTTTGATTCCTGGGAGGATTACGCCACCGCCTACGTTCGCGCCCGCCGGGTATGGCTCACGCTACGTGACACGCCAACAGCGCTTGCCGGACGGGATTTACAGGAAGCCACCCATTATTTGCAAGACCCGGTCAGCCGCTGGCGACAACTGCCGTGGAATGAATTCAAAATTTTCGAGCCGATTTAAAGGACGCTTTATGGAACAGGATGATCGTCTGCTCAACGCTATGTTTGAGATGTGCAACCACAAAAATCCCCTCAATGACGGGCAACGCGAATGGCATATCGCCGATATTCCCGGCCTGCTGCGCGAAGAACGCTATGACGAACTGGACGAACGCTACAACCAGGCGCTGACGGAGAGCTTTACCAGCCGCGAAGCGGAAAAGCGCTATTTCTTCGCCTGGAATCAAATGGACAACCCTTTTTACGATATGGACACGCTGGTTGAGGCTGGGCCGCAAGGATTAGCGCTGATCAAAAACTGGCAGCGCGCTCGTCCCCGCTCCACTCACGCCTGGCTTGCCGAGGCGCAATACTGGAATCACCGTGCGTGGCTTTACCGCAGCTATGGCTGGGCGAGAGAAACCACCCGAGCGATGTGGATCTGCGCCGCCGCCTGCAACGAACGGATGGTCATCGCCGCGCTCAATGCTATCGACTGTGAACCGCGCCAGTGGATGGCGGCGGCCCTGACCAGCACCAACTCAAAAGTCTTCGGCCAGCCCGACTGGCTGGTTGAGTTCCTCGTGGGCGCGGATGTTGCCGGGCAGCCATTAATGGAAGATCTGGCTGAATATCATCGCCATTCACCGCAGGAGGTGGACGCGCTGATGGCCCATTCCGGGCTATCGTTTGCCGACGCGGTTTGCCCAAATTTGCCGCGCCCGTCCGTGCTACCGGAGTTCAATGACGATGCCGGGCAAAAATACTGGCTCGCCGTCTGCCTGGCTATTTTCCCGACGGTATTTTACGTACTGGATGAATATATCCCGTTTCGTATGCCGCGCTGGGGAGGGTTTCACGAGGAAATCCGCGAATTTCTGGAATCAAGCGTATGCGATCACCTTTCTGCCGCAGAACGTGAACATCTGGAGCTATTAATCTGGTGGGACGATCACCGCGATCTGCGCATTAAAGAGGTTGACTCCCCGGCAGAACAGAAACGCATTATCGCCGAAGCCGAAGAGATTAGCATGCGAGCGCATATCCAGGAATCCCGCCACAACGCGCTGAAGTGGCTGCGGGTCTGCTATAGCGATCTGGACGATAATGACGCGCTCTGGCGAACCCTTCAGCGTTCGATCGTGGAAAAAGTTAAGCTCAACAATTATTTCTCTGATGACACGATAAAGTTCGCCCTGCGCGATTTTCCTGACACCTGGTGGATGTATAATTTTCTCTGCCAGAATGCGCAGCAAACGGAATTCGCAGTGCCGAAAATCCGTCGTGGCTACTTTCAGTACGCCGGGCTATTGGGTTTCGAAAAGGATGAGGCGCAAGGCCTCGCCTGGCTCGATAGCGTCGCCGACATTCAATATAACCATCACTGGCGGGCGGCGATTAAAAATTTCAACTGGTTCGGGCTCCCGGAACATTTCGTGCCGCTGGCAGAGCTGGGCGCACAAAGAAATATACCCGCCGCGCTAAACCTGCTGGGCCTTGAACACAATAATAAAGAGAACAACGGCCTACTACCTTACGATCCTGCCATCGCGTTAGGGTATTTTCAGCGCGCGGCGGAGATTTTGCACCGGCAGTTAGCGCTGCGCGAGAGTACCCCGTACAAATTAATAGATAACGGAGGCTATACCGACTATGAAAATGACCTGCAAAATATTCATTTCAGCATTGGCATCTGCAACCAGCGTCTGAGTAAACAAGAACTTGATACCGAAAAACGTTCCGCTTATGAAAAAGAACTACTCGATAATCTCTGGCTGGCGCATCAGTTCGGGCATAAAGAGGCCTGGGGCTTGTTCCTGCTGAATATTTTTGAAGTGAAGGATATTACGCTGGCGCATAAGCATCTGGAACTGGTGCAACAAGAGGCCAACAAAGGCACGCTACACGCTATGGTGACCCTATCGCGCCTGCACGGTAATAAACACGATCGAACGCTGTTTAATATGAAGCTAAGCGCACGCTGGGCGCATTTTGCCTTCACACTTTACCCGGATAATGAAATCGTTATGGACTGCCTGGACCACCTGCATTTCGATTCTTTCTGGAAACGCTTTCGTTTCGCCTGGTATACCGTCCGTATCCCGAATTCAGAGCTGCCGGGACAGGTCAACTCAATGGTGTAATGGAGTGATAATACAAAGAAAATCTCTATTTCTTTGCGCCCTGCTTCTACTCTGCACCACCGCCAGGGCTGAAATTACGGAGCAGCAGATCGAGGCCGACTGCGCAAAAATTCCAGTTTTTGCCAGCCAGGGCGAACAGCTTTACAAGACCCAAAAGTATGCCAAAGCGCGCGACGCTTTTGAACAGCAGGCCGCATGGAGCGAAAGCTGCGCCCTTGACGACAGCGCCATCGCGACGGCCTACAACAACGTGGCGCTAACCTGGATACGCGAAGGCGAGTGGCGTAAAGCCCGCGCCTGGCTGATGCTAAGGCCGAATGATAGCAAGTCGATCTACAACCTGAAACTTATCAAAGATAAGCTATCGGCCCTGCCGCCACCGGTTTTTGCGGCGGGGGAATACTGGCGCTATGCCGGACGCGCCTCCTGGAATGTGCTTAGCGTGAAGGCATTACCCACCCCATCGCGCTATCAGGTTAATTTTCAGGGTTACTGGTTCGGTTTAATGGGGATCTACTTCGGCCCCAATATCGGCGAGTTCTCCGCAACGGTAACGCTGGAAAACGATAAAACCATCGTGGCGCTTCGGGAAGGCGATGATATTCACTGCGACATTTCGCTGGCTTTTTCTTCTGAAACCATTGATGCCAGCACCGATACGTTTGTGGACTGCGGTTTTGGCGCAAATGTCCGCGCCGACGGGCACTATCTGCGCGTTGAATAAATCTGGCGTGGAAACTGAAATTTTATGATTAACCTGAGATCGGTTGAAATTAACAATCTATTTATAATTCTCATAACGTTCCTCATTCTTTCCTGCTATCCATATTACCTCAACACCTCCATTACAATTATTAATGTCGTAAGCATGGTATATTTAACGCTCGCTTCTTTTCTTTACCCTGTGATACTTCATTTCTGGATATCAATTTGAACCGACCATTTTCCATTTGATATTGTTCCTTTATATAAATCTGAGGCGCCTGATCTTTAAACTTTATAGTTACAAGATGACCATCTTTGCTGTCCTCATACCACCTATATATAACATAACTATCAATGCTTATTGTGTAATTCTGGCGGATGACAAAATCAGAAAAACGCACGATATCTTCATAAGCAAAAAAGCTACTAAGTAATAAAGCATCCACCAGGTTTCCTTTTGCATCATAACTATTTATTTGTACATTAAGTAATAACGTATCAGACTCTCCAATTTTATTATAAATTATCAATTTGTAAGTATTACCATCATGTTCAAAGTACCCTAATTCATAATAACGGACACCATCACCAATATACGGAGAAAGAAAATTCTCACCTTTTACCGGCACCTTAATTTCCTGTTGATTAAATAAGTTAGTTTTCTCTTTATATTCACCTGGTAATTTTAACTCCATTACATTATCATCGGAATTAATATCTTTATAATAACAAGCCAATTGTGCAAACTGCGTAGAATCAACAGGTAGAAGCAACGCCTTACTCTTTTGATTATTACAACCAACACTTGTTAAAATGATGCCAAACAATATGGCCGAACGCAATAAACTTAAAGAAAAAGTTAATCTATAATTATTCATAATCGGCATTAACTTTCGTAATACACATCACCCTGTCTCATCTCTCATTATTTAAAGAGTTCTCTGGTAAAAGCCAGTTCAGTATTTGCTGATATCAACCTGTCAACCAGTGGACAGAACCACTCTGGCGCATCCCATTTACTGAAATCAGCCTGATGTTCTATGGCTAATGGCGTCTTTAATAATGGATGATCAATTTCTGGCGTGGTAAGACCATGTGCTGCACGAAATTTTTTCACTGCCTGATATTCAAAAGGCCAGAGCAAAAGTTCCTGTGGCTCTATTTCATAACCGTTAAGAGCATATTCATTTTCTGTAGTCTCTGTACGCGCAGACCATTTCAGATGGCAGTCACAAAGCTCAGCCAACCACTCTTTTAGTACCGCTTCATCCTGTGAGTAAAGAGCCTCTTTCACAAAATCATAATAGAAACGCTCAACTGGAATACCATGCGACTGCCAGTCAACCGTCTGCTTATGTTCACTGGCTAGCATTTCAATTGCCAGAACAATGGTCTTTTGAGGCAATAGATTTCTCGCTCGTTCTGCTTCAAAGTTCTTTAATCCTTTAATAAAAAGAGGATAGAAGCGACGGGCAACATCAATTTTATTGGTAGCAATCTGAAGAAGTAAGGGAATTCCCTGATTATATAGCAGTTCATCAGAAACAAATACTTTATCTGGTTGTTCAAAATAACCACAAAACAATCCCATCGCATCAAATGCAACAGAAGCACATAGTAAATTATTTTTTATTTTATTTTTAAAATAGACATTCCAAGCGTAAAGGTACAGAAAAGACCTTGAATTATTAAGGAAAAATAGATTGAAAGAGGATAATATTTCTTCCTCACCATACTTATCTATTATTTTAAGGTCAGTGGAAATAGTTCTTTCTGTAATATGAGTATATCGTTCCACATCCATACTTGCAGAGTTATCACTATTAAAATACTGAGATATCTCATTATATCTGCTCATGTAGCGCCCTTATTTTTTCACATCTGGATGGACTGGAATATCCACACCAAAAATTTTTTTAACTGTTTGCCCCACTCTTTCATCACTAAAAAAACGAAAGTGAGGACATTCCTTCAGGACAGGCATCATTCGAGACTAATCTGTAGTTTTCATCAATATCCTGCCCGGACACAACCCCCTCCTTACAGGGCAAGATTACGAAACCCCGCCCCCCGCAAGGACTGACGCGAGGTACTCTCTGTCCATCGCCACATCCAAACGCCAGTGCAATTTATTTTCCACATCCCAATGACTTCTCATCGCATTAGCAATTTTTCTGATGTTAAATCCGATGAACTTATATAATATCTCACCCAACATTTCCGGTTCTTTCTTTCTGCTATGATTCTCTGAACGAAAAGATACCGCCACACATAGTTTTTTTAACCCTTCCATTCAAATGTAAAATCAATTAGCTCATCCGAAACATCACTGACAATATGAGTTATATGTTATTTAACATTAAATGAGAAATATATCTCTTTGTAATCTTTAAATAAGGGTAAATCCCCTACGCCCATAAAAATGAACATTATTTTTGTTGGTGGTAATGCCACCTCTGCCTGAAGGCACTGATCTATCAGGGAAAGATCATAACAACCATAACTCAAACATTAATTTATGAATTTAGTAATAACGCAACATTGATCTGTAAAATCCAGCACTGACTTGTATTTAAAAAGTTGTATTTAACGTGATAAATATACGACCCTTGGTTATTTTATTCTTTATCCCGGTGTGTACAAAAATATACTTTCATACTCTCGTCATGATGCTGAAGGTTAAATTTAATTCATTTTAAAAGGCTAAAACCAGGATGAAGATCTACCTCGTCACCAAATCAATTTGCCACCACCACCTATATAACTCCGGCCTGGATATGGAAGTATAAACATGTCATCACATTTTTCCCTGGAACACCCCCAGTATATCGTTTCCTTACCATCGGACCATTCTGCCGTGGCAGCAGCATTAATAGAAAAATGCCACTTTTTCTTATTATAAATCAACTCACCCGTTATTTCACAGGGAAACCAGAGCCAAAATCCAGTCATGGTATCACTCATTTCCTTATATTTATCACTTAACAAAAATATTTTTTCTATCTGACTTGCATTTAAAACCCATTTATTGCATAAGTTTCTATCCCCAGGCTCTTTATTATAAGGACTCATATAATGAGACTGATTTATTTTTAATATCTTCATATCAGCAAAACAATAACTCACAGAGGATAAAAATAGAATCACAAAAATAATCACATTATTCGCTTTCATATTAACACTCTATCCAGAGTCGAACGCATACCTTTGTCGTTTAGTCGAGCGGCGGCGGGCATATAGTTTTCCTCATTATATATTGATGTGATTTTGTATCATTGCAATTATAATATTAAAGTTACCTTACTCAGTTTAGTAAAAAAAGGCAGAACATGTTTGACGTCAATATTATTCAACACTTCTATGAAGAAATACAAATTCAAACTAACAGTTTGCACTTGCTTTTTGAATAAATAATGAGAAATTTTTTTATCTGACTTGTTCTTTGCCCTAATTACTACAAATCCGTGAGTTTGTACTCGATTTTACATTATTGTCGATAGTCAGGAATTATTGATATATAATTCAGTAAATTTGACAAATTCGTTTCAGAATGACCTTGCTTTTATGTGAACTTCATTCATTTTTCAAACCGTCTCATATAATCTTTTCATGCAAATTTTCTTGTCATACACATTGAAAACATATAACAAAAATATGTTCACGACATATCCAATTAATATTTCATACCATCATTAACTTCATCATCATAATTTATGAAATATAGAATTATTTTAGTGTGATATGTTTGAGTGGCAACCACTCACCAGGCTGAGAATATGAAAACATTTTTCCTTTTATATAATATGCTTTACCTTTATTGCTTATCTCAAATTGCGGTGATGGATATGGACATGCATTTTCCTCGTCGCCGTTATAGTATAATGCCAAAACACCAGAATTGATTTTTAAAGAGTAGTCACCAATGCATGTTATCCCCGCATGCCAGGTTGTCATGGATAAAGAAGCACGATTATTTTTACTATCTATCTTTAAATTATATTGTAAAAAAACCTGACTCCCATCATTTAACTGCTCGCCAAGTTCCTCGACTCTAAAGTTACCATCCCATTGAGTTTGAGTAATCGCAAAAGAATTTGCGCTCCATAAGCAAGAAAAAATAAATAGATACTTTATAAAATCGCCCATACAACTAACCCCTGATTTAATATGTAGAAGGTATCAATTCAGTATTCAGCATTGTCACACTATACACAAAATCACTCAAGTTGCATCAAGGCGGCAAGGATTTGCTATTGCGCAATGCGTAAAAGACATCAAGAAAAATATATTTTTCATAATAAAATCTACTAATAAGTAGATTCAATGGAGTCCATCTTATCAATACGTATTTATCATTTTCTGTTCAACTTCAACCTGATTTCCTCTTAGTACTGAGTATCGTCTGCGATCGTTAATTCTACCTCTGATGATATCTCGTTAAAAAATAACGCTACCGCCATACCCTGGTTTACAAACCTGCACCCCCTAAGATTACTCTCTTATCTGCATTAAGAATATCATTGTGTTTTTTTTCGGAATATATAAAGATTCCCCATAGTGGATACATAACGTGAGCCAAATTAGTTAAAGACGTAATCACTGACGCTATAATAAGTCAAATGACCTTTAGTATTTTCTTTAATGCATGTTGCCGAGGTAATTTCAACTTTATTTTTAGTGAATTAGTTTCATATTCAGGAAATGCTTTATTTAAATCATGAATATTGAGGGGGTGCCATAACATCCTGATAGCAGAAAGACATAAATAAGCAGCTATTTACCCTGATTAAACATATATGCCTCACGCACTACAATCTTCCGTAACCAAATCCAGCAGTGTTAAACTCCACCCTTTGCCCAAGCCATGAAGCTCGCTCAGATGAAAAATCAGACCATCGCCCCATTTTTCCGGCACTGCCACCACTCGCTCTGATTGCAGCTCAAGCCGCCTGGCGTTTGCTATACGGGTATCAGACGCCTGATCCCCATTATCCGCTCCATTCACCATGCTAAACGTCAGCAGCGCATTATCAGAACCGGTATAGCTGACAAAAAAACCGGCGTGATCCCATCCCTTTTCACAAACGTACTCAACCTCCGTGTGGTGATCAAATTCGTTATCCACAGGAATATGCTCTGAAAACCAACCTACCTGCCCCAACAGGTAGTTAAAACCGGGTATCGGCTTATTAATATCAAAACTTTTCATCCACTCATAATCATGCCCAGCCCCAATTCGGTACAGCACATACATCCCAACTTTTTTATCAATCAGGGCATTAATTTTCGCGTTGTCTCGCTGCTGAAAAGCGATAATCACCTGTCTTGCCGTCTCTTCAAACGACGGAGCGGCACAAACGGGATGCGCGACCATTCCCAGCAGACTCAACGTGATGGCCGTGCGGCTCATTTTCATCATTGGCTCTCCATTAACATCCGGTGTTCTATTAGCGCCAATATACTCTCGCAATATTTACTCGGCCTGTCCGTAAGCGTACAATGCCCGCCCTTAAAGTGAGGACTCTCCTCAAGCCGCCTCATCAGGTGAGGCGGATCTGACCTGTCATCAGAACGAGAAAATGATGTTTAAACCAGAACTTCTTTCGCCGGCGGGAACGCTGAAAAATATGCGTTACGCTTTCGCTTACGGTGCCGATGCCGTCTATGCGGGCCAACCACGCTACTCTTTACGCGTGCGTAATAACGAATTCAATCACGAAAATTTGCAGCTTGGCATCAACGAAGCCCACGCGCTCGGAAAAAAATTCTACGTGGTGGTGAATATCGCCCCGCATAACGCCAAGCTCAAAACCTTTATCCGTGACCTGAAACCCGTCGTCGAGATGGGCCCGGATGCGCTGATCATGTCCGATCCAGGGTTGATTATGCTGGTACGCGAGCACTTCCCGGCAATGCCGATTCACCTGTCGGTACAGGCTAACGCCGTAAACTGGGCGACGGTAAAATTCTGGCAGCAGATGGGGCTGACCCGTGTGATTCTCTCCCGCGAGCTGTCGCTGGAAGAGATTGAGGAAATTCGCCAGCAGGTGCCGGATATGGAAATAGAAATTTTCGTCCACGGCGCGCTATGCATGGCCTATTCCGGCCGCTGCCTGCTTTCCGGCTACATCAATAAACGCGATCCGAATCAGGGCACCTGCACCAATGCCTGCCGTTGGGAATATAACGTGCAGGAAGGAAAAGAAGACGTTGTCGGCAACATCGTGCATAAGCACGAACCGATTCCGGTACAGAACGTTGAGCCGACGCTCGGTATCGGCGCGCCGACGGATAAAGTGTTTATGATAGAAGAGGCCCAAAGACCGGGCGAATACATGACCGCGTTCGAAGACGAGCATGGCACCTATATCATGAACTCAAAAGATTTGCGCGCTATCGCCCACGTGGAGCGCCTGACGAAAATGGGCGTCCACTCGCTGAAAATCGAAGGCCGCACCAAATCCTTTTATTACTGCGCCCGTACCGCACAGGTCTACCGTAAGGCCATCGACGACGCCGCCGCGGGTAAACCCTTCGACCCTACGCTGCTGGAAACGTTGGAAGGTCTGGCTCATCGCGGCTATACCGAAGGTTTCCTGCGTCGCCATACGCACGACGATTACCAGAATTACGAGTACGGGTACTCCGTTTCCGAACGCCAGCAATTTGTCGGCGAGTTCACCGGTGAGCGTAAAGGCCAACTGGCGGCCGTGGCGGTGAAGAATAAATTCTCCGTTGGCGATAGTCTGGAGCTGATGACACCGCAGGGAAATATCAATTTCACCCTGGAACAGATGGAGAACGCCAAAGGAGACGCTATGCCGGTGGCGCCTGGCGATGGCTATACCGTCTGGATGCCCGTCCCGCAGGACGTTACGCTGGATTACGCACTATTGATGCGTAATTTCTCAGGCGAATCAACGCGTAACCCCCATGCTAAGTAGTTAATTGCGGTTATTTTTTCATGGCGGGAAGATTCTTAGAAATTGATCACATACCGCTTCGCTCAATGCGGGTATTATTCAACGCGCTGAAAAACATAACCCATAAATGCTAGCTGTACCAGGAACCACCTCCTTGGCCTGCGTAATCTCCCTTACGCAGGCTTATTTTTTGCGTATAATCAATAAAAAAGTGGTACTTCCCGCCACATCCAAAAATTGACCACACTAACCAAAGCGCAAATGGGCGCTTAGGTTTAGAGACCTCCCCTATCCATTGCCAGCCAGCAAGTCACAATCCTCCCCGCATCCGGTCGGACTCAGGACTTAGCATTCTGACTTTTACGTTTAACATCAGTGAATTAAATCAATGACTGCTTTGTGAGAACTTACACAAAAAGTTTCCAGATTATTAAATTAAGGTTAAAAACTGATAATTTAAGCGTGTAAAAATATGGCACGTTTTAATGCCGCTTTTACAAGGATTAAAATAATGTTTTCCCAGATTAGAGGTTTGATTTCATGTCAAAGTAATACTCAAACCATCGCACCTACGCTCAGTCCACCTTCATCAGGCCATGTAAGTTTTGCTGGGGTTGATTATCCTCTATTACCACTAGATCACCAAACGCCCTTCTCACCGTCACGTATAATCGGTATCCAGAGTTATTCCTTTATCCTGTAAAATGTGATACAGATTCTCCATTGATCTAATAACTACCTCAATTTCACATTCAAGTTTCTCTACAGAACTTTCATTTAGTGAGAAGTTGAGAGCCAATAATAATGATTGTGAGTTATTATCATAACACAAATGTGGTCCATTATTCTCTGCAAACCATAAATTAGCATTGAGAAATTCAAAAGCAAGATTATTATTATCCGGAGGTCTTCCGCAAAAACCGTATATCATTATATACTCACTGTTAGTGCTTGTTAGTAAGATACGGTAACGGTTATCTATAATAAATGAGCATAATCTGTTTTCGTCAAAGACAATTGAATCGGTATTTAATTTTAGTGAAAACTGTCTTAATAAGCGATCGGCTCTTGAATACATAACACCCCATACTCTATCTAAAGCGTTTCTATATAAGTCATAAGCCTCTGGTCTGGACGATTAACACCCCGTGTCATCGTCGGAATTCGTCTTTTCCCTATGACTTGCTGTGTTTGCTCATTTATGGCCAGGCTGGCCGGGTTCTGATGCCATTTGCGCTAAGGTATAGTCCGGCGCATATTCCCATCATACCAATTCCCCCCATGCCAAACGATGCGCCTAAAACCGTCAGGGCGGTAGTATATGCAGTACCACTACTGACACTGGCGACAGCCCCTGAGCATACCCCACTGAAAACACCTGTAAACAATGCCGTGGTTCCCAGGCACATTAAACATCTGGGTTTATTGCCGTAAGCGTTAAAATCAACGATTTCAGCTACCGGTTTTTCATCATTACCCCGTTCAGAAGGAGGGAGCAATGGCGTTTGCGCATTCACGCCTGAAGTGACATTCATATAAACCTCTTCATGCACATGCCTGTTTATGTTTATGAGAAAAGCGATACATCAGGCAACGGTACGACTATAGGACACCGCGCTAAGCCATCATCTAAATAGGTTTTATTTGATATATAGTAGCGTGCTTCTAATAGTGCGCCGTGTTTCTGCTAAAGAGTCGGGAGTGTTAGAAATTCTGTGTCATTCCAGTAATATACAATCAAAAAGGAATGACACATGTCCCAGCCCTTCGATTTCGATAAAGCGCTTAAGGCAC
>NZ_JBGDVI010000011.1:0-162520 GCF_046551895.1 Salmonella sp. SAL03688 | reverse complement strand
TTTGACATTGTCGCAGTTGGCGATTTATTTTGAAGGGCGGCTGAATAATGTGATGACGCTGTAGAATTTTTAACGTGACACAGAATTCTGAACGCTCTCATTTATTTTGAAGGGCGGCTGAATAATGTGATGACGCTGTAGAATTTTTAACGTGACACAGAATTCTGAACGCTCTCCATTCAACTGCGCTTCCAGTTTGCGGATCTCTTCGTCGACGTTCCATTTGCCCGTGGGCTGTGCTTTCTGGAACCAGTAGAGCGCCTGCTTCACATCCACTGCGGTACCGCGCCCGTCGCGGTACATAAAACCCAGGTTATACCATGCGGTAACGTTGCCAGCTTCCGCCGCCCGATGAAACCAGCTAAGTGCTTCTTCATCGTCACGCTCGACACCGTGTCCTTGTTTGTACATCCAGCCGATATTAACGTAAGCATTGCTATCTCCCTGCGCCGCAGCTTGTTGATACCAGTGCATTGCCTGCTGATAATCCTGCTTAACGCCTTCCCCTTCGCTATACGCGCAGCCAAGCTGGAATTGGGAATGGACTTCATCCTGTAGCGCACTTCTCAAATACCATAAGGTAGCCAGGCGTAGGTTTTTTGTCGTGCCGCGACCGTCCCAATACATATCTGCCAGATTCTCCTGGGCGGTAGCGTCACCTTGTAAGGCCGCCTGTTTGTACCAATAAAAGGCCAGTTGATGATTCTTCTCAACACCGTCACCTCCTTCATACATTTTGCCGAGATTATTTTGCGCATAGCTGTGCCCGCGTTCCGTACCGACGCGATACCAGAATACTGCCTGAGCGTAATCTGGTTCACTTCCTGTTTCTCCTTCCAGGACCCACCCCAGGTCGTTAGGCGCAAGCTTATGCCCTTGCTTTGCTGCTTTTTCCAACCAGTATGAGGCTTTGGCATTATCTTTCATGCTGGTAGGCGTGTCTGAATATCGTAAGCCGAGCCAATATTGCGCCTCGCAATGCCCTTGCTCGGCCGCCTGCTGTAGCCAATAAAAAGAGAGCTTATCCTCTTCGCTGCCATCTATACGTTCGTCATTATATAAACGGCCTAATATATATTGAGCTTCACTATTTCCTGACTGCGCCAGTTCGGTTAATTGTGCTAAAGATACGTTGTCGCAGGGATGACTGGTTATGGAATGATTCATTTTTTAATTTATCCCGCCATTGTTTTTTAGATTAATAATATATTGCGATTTGGCTTTGTTGTACTCTATTTTAGTTTTCAATTGCGTTTTTATTTGTGGTGTGAATATATTTTGGCGATTTATTATGGATAAAGAATCACAATATTTACTCTTTGCACTTTCCTCGCCGATGGAAGTATTGAACGAGGACTGTTTACCTTCACATTCGTCACCGAAAATGTATTTAGGTGTAAAACGTTTCGATCTTGAATCGTCGTGGGGTATTGAAAATCGCGATGAACTGCTTCAGACCATTTCCCGCATGACGGATGACGGTCATGCCACACAACTGGAATGGCTATATCGCCGCTGGTTTAGGTATGCGCCGCAGGAGTGGCAGGAGTATACCGACGCGCTGGATGAGGGAGATCGCATTTATGCCCGATTCGTCGCTGATACCGCCGTGTGTTGCGGCGAAGGTGGTATTCGTAGCTGGGATTATGTGCGGATGGGGTTTCTCTGCCGCATGGGCGTGCTCAATGAATGGCTGACGGAAGAGGAGAGCCTGTGGCTGCAGTCGCGGATACAGCTTCGTGCGCTCAGCTATTATTCCGGCTGGTTGCAATATTTCAGCGCCTATTACACCGGGCGTTTGTACTGGCAGTTACGGAATGGCGATAACCTACCGCTGCTACGCGAGACATTCGCCCGTAAGGAGTTTGATGACGCGGGGCGACGTATGATGAATAAGCTGATCGCCGGGAAAGACAGTTTTTACGCCACGCTGCCGTGGCGCTACCTGCCCCATTACCCTGAATGCCCGGACACGCTTCAGGAGGTGAGTGATCTATGAAAACCTGTTGGCAAGTCCTTGGTATTGAGGCCACCACGGATACTGACGCCATTCGTCAGGCTTATCTGGCGCTGCTGCCGTCATTTCATCCGGAAACCGATCCGCAGGGTTTTAAGCAATTGCGAGAAGCCTATGAGAATGCATTGCAGGGGACAAAATCGCCCGTCATTACGGTGGTTGAAGAGGATCCCGATAGCCCGTGGGTGAATTATCTCGGAGAGATTTTCCGTGACTTGCTGGCGGATGGCGAACGGCGCTTTCAGCCGCAGGCATGGCAGGAGTTTATCCAACAGATCAATAAATTATCGATTACACAGGCCGAAAAAGCGCGCTGGCTATTGTGCGATATCGCGATGCAGACGTTTCCAGTCTCCTATAGTTGTATGAACCTGCTATCGCAGCGGTTGAGCTGGGAGCAACGGGACTGCAATGAGGAGATGGATCGCGAAAGGCTGGATAATTTTCTGTCCTATGTTGAGCACGGCGATATGTTTGACTATGCGCTACTGCTCAATATACCGCCGGAGGTGCAGAATCAGACTCTGGCGTTTTATGATGCCCTGGACAGCACCTTTTTCGAGCATCCTCTCTATTTCGCCCAACTTATGGCCCAGCACGGCCCGTGGATTGTCCCGGACGATCTGCGCTTTCACCGACGCTTGTTACGCTGGTTCAGCACCCTGCATCTTGGCGTCGCGGAGCTGCTGCCTGTTGCCCTGACATGGCAGGAAGCCGAATCCGATAGCCAGACGCCGGGTTATTACTACTTAGCCCAGCGCGTATTCTGCGGTGAAGGCGATAGTCTGCTGCCGGAACTTTACGCGCAGTGGTGGGCGCATCCTTCTACCCAGCTTGACGATCTGTTGCTGCGCTGGTGCCGCCAGCATCGGCCGGACTTTTTCCCGCTGCTGGTGATGGCAGTTGAGGGGCGTGAGCAGGTGGATATTAACGCTGAACAGCTGCTGTATATTCCCGGCTCCAGCGCCCGTTCCTGTTTGCTGTGGGCCGAGGCGCTGCACAGCGGCGCATTATCGCCGCTAAGCGAAAGTTTTATTGCGCGGCGTTTGAATTATGGCGCACCAGCGATGAGTGAGGCGCATAGCCAGCATCCATACTGGCTGTTGTATCAGGTGGCGGATAGCCTGGCGTGCGCCGAGGAGCCGTCAGCGACATTGTTACAGAGGCTGGTGACGAAGCTTGATGCGCCGGATATCTGCCCGCTGGAAGCGCTGGTTATTCGCGGGTTGCTGGGGCGGGCTGCGGCTGTTGCCACACCGTGTGAAGCTGTAGTCGCAGATGAGGAACCGGTGACGACGGTGACTTCGCCGAGTACGGAGGAATCTGGCGGCGGCTTTGGCCTCTGGCAGATGATTAAAATCATTTTATTTATTGGCGTTGTCGGCCATGTATTACGCCAGTTTATGCATTAGGGATATCGAATATGGACAAGGAAGAACAATATTTACTTTTTGCGCTCTCCACGCCGATGGAGGTGCTAAACAGTCGTGCCATTGGCGCGAAACCTTCGCACTTCTCCCCGGCAATGTATACCGGGAAAACACACTTTGATCTCTCCGATTCATGGGGGATTGATAACCGTGAAGATCTTATTCAAACCATCTATCGGATGACGGACGATGGCCATGCGGCAGATTTGGCTCCCTTTTATATCCGCTGGTTTACGCTATCTCCGCGTCACTGGCGCGAATTTACCGCGCAGTTTGGCGAGCAGGGCCAGATTTATGCGCGATTTGTTGCCGAAACCGCACTATGCTGCGGGCGTGGCGGCATTAAAGCCTGGGACTATGTGCGTATGGGGTTTTTATGCCGGATGGGGGTGTTGAATCAATGGCTGACGGAAGAGGAAAGCCTGTGGCTGCAATCGCGTATCTATGCGCGGGCGTACTATTTTTACGACGGTTGGACGCAATATTTTGCCGCCTATTCGTTGGGTCGGCTGTACTGGCAGGCTAAAGGGGACACCATACAGGCATATTTCGCTCACCTAAAGTACGACGCTTCAGGCGCGCGGATGTTTAATGAACTGGCCTCTACGACAGAGAGTTATTATGCGCAGCTACCGTGGCGTCCGCTCAACGAACAACCGACATGCCCGGAAACGCTTAAAGGAGTGAGCGATTTATGAATATCTGTTGGGAAATCCTGGGCATTGAACCCACCACCGATCTGGAATGTATCCGTCAGGCTTATCTTGCCCTGTTGCCCTCATTCCACCCTGAGAGCGATCCGCAGGGTTTTAAGCGATTGCGCCAGGCCTATGAAGAAGCGCAGCACTGGGCCGCCTCGCCTGCGGAAGATGTAAAAACGGAAGAGGTGGGCGACGAACATGAAATACTGGTGGCGTTCAGGGAATTGCTGGCATCAGAGCGCGATCGCTTTCAGCCCTCGGCATGGCAGAAATTTATTCAGCAATTGAACCAGTGTTCAATGGATGAGATAGATAAGCTGCGCTGGCAGTTGTGCGACATCGCCATGAAAACGGAAACGATCTCGCTGTCTTGCCTGGCATTGTTGGCGCAGCGTCTGAACTGGCAGCCGCAGGAAGCAGACGATGATGCTGAGGGAGAAGAGCTGGAAGCATTTCTGGAGACCGTAAAGCGGGGCGATGCGTTTGATCTGCTAAGTCTGACCAAATTGCCTCTTGTTGTTCAAGACCAAACTGACGCCTACTTTTTTAAGCTTGAGCGTATCTGGCGCTTTTATCCCGAACATTTTGCCGACGCTCTGCAGGTTCAGGGAGCCTGGATAATTCCCGATGATAAACAGCTGCATCGTAAACTATTACACTGGTTTAGCGCCGAGCAGTGGGGCATGGCGGAACTGGCCGATATTGCTCGTCGCTGGCAGGCCGCGGAGCCGGATAACGAAGATGCGCACTATTACCTGTGCAAACAGCGTTTGCTCTGCGGTGAAGGGGAAAGCCTGTTGGCCGACCTTTGCGATTTCTGGCAGCGTTATCCCTCCACGCAGGCGGACGACCTGTTGCTGGGCTGGTGCCGCCAGCATCGGCCTGATTTCTTCCCGCTGGCGGTGATGGCGGTCGAAGCGCGCTGTATGGTGGATGCCGAATATGTGCCCGGTGAAAGCGCGCGCACGCGTTTACTGTGGGCCGACATTTTGCACAGCGGTAGGTTATCACCGCTGGGGCGTTCATTTGTTGACTCCCTGTTTTATAAGCGAAAAGCGATGGCGTGGGCAAATTCACGGCTGAGTACCCAGGGGGAACCCGAAACGCCGCTGTTGGATCTGTACCGGACGGCGGAGCAGGTGGTGCTGGAAGCGTTTCCCAAAGAAAAGCCCTTTTTTCGCCTGCTGATCCGGCTGGAGGAGGGGCAAGCCTGTCCGCTGGAGGCGCTGATAACGCAGGCATTGTCATCTAAAATTGCCATGAAGCCAGGCGATATTCGCGACAAAAAGGAGCTGGCGGAAGAGCTCAGGCTGGCGGCTGAGAAAAAATTGTCTTCTGAAGCGAAAACCGAAGCACCCCGTCAGGCGGAATCTGGCGGGGTGATGAAAATCATGAAGATTGTCGGTTTGATCGCGTTGATTGTCTGCGCGTTAAATCGATTCTTCCATTTTTTCTGAACAGGGGCAGTGAAAGCGCCGTTACGGCGCTTTCGGCTCGTCAATACCCAGATATTCACAGGCGCGACGGCGCACATCATCGACGCGCTGCATATCATTAGACAGCAGCGCCGCGTCGAAATCGGTAATAATCTCCCCCAGCATTTCGCGCTCATCGCCTAACGCGCGTGACCACTGCTCCTCTAACTGTGCTTTAAACGTCCGGTTAATCAGCATATCGCGGGGATAAATTTTCAGCGCCTGCAGGCGCTCGCGGCTGGCGTCGATTTGCTGCGTCGTCAGTGAGGTGGCATTGTGGCTGATGATTCTGGATTCACTCTTGCCGTCTTCCAGCAGCACGTCAACTTCCAGCAGACCATTAATATCGTAGCTAAAACGAATATCAATGGCCTGAATGTGCCCGTTCGGCTTCAGCATGACGTCAAAAGAATCGATCAGGATATTATTTTTCACCTTATGGCTTTCGCCCTGGTATACCCTGACGCAAATAGAGTCCTGCTCAGGGTGCATGGTGGAGTACGTTTCCACTTTTGACACCGGAACGGTGGTATTGCGTTCAATGATGGGCGAGAAAATACCAGGCACGCCCTGTCGGTTGACTTCCACGCCCAGCGAGTAGGGGCAGATATCCGTGAGGATCACCTCTTCAACGTCTTCATGGCGCAGGCGACAGGCGGCCTGAGTTGCGGCGCCAAGCGCCACGATGGTGCTGGGATCGTAACTTTGATAGGGCAATTTACCGAATAAGCGCACCGCGATGCGTTGCACCAGCGGCATCTGTGACGCGCCGCCGACCAGCACCAGGCTGTCAATTTGCTCCGGTTTGAGTCGGGAATCGCGCAGCGCCTGCTCAATGGGCGTGCGCAGCCGGTTGAGCAACGGTAGCCACAGGGCTTCCAGCTCATCGTCATAAAACGTGCTTTCCAGCGCGCGCTCCTGATAAAGCCAGCTCATGCGCAGCGGGGAGCCGCTGGCGCATTTTGCGGCTTCAACACAGGCATACAGCGCAGCCAGATCGCTATCCGTCAGCGCTGATTTATCGAGATTCCAGCGTTTCAGCACTTCATCAAGTAACAAATGCGTGAAATCTTCGCCGCCGAGGTAGTTATCGCCAGCGGAGGCGTGAACTTCGATAATCGGCGTAGCGTATTCCAGAACGGTCACATCAAAGGTTCCGCCCCCCAGATCGAAAACCAGCGAACGGCTATTTTGCTGCGTATGCAGACCATAAGCCATTGCCGCCGCCGTGGGTTCATTGATCAAGCGCACGGCGTTTAACCCCGCAAGCTCAGCGGCAAGGCGTGTATGCTTACGCTGCTCATCGCTGAAATAAGCCGGAACCGAGATCACGACGTCCTTGATTGGCTGCTGAAGGTAGTCTTCCGCATCTTCTTTCAGCGAGCGTAAAACCAGCGAAGATAATTCCGGCGCATTAAACGACTCTTCACCCAAATGCCAGTGAGTATTACTGCCCATTGCGCGTTTAAATAAGGCAGCGGTTTTATCTGGATGAGATGTTTTACGAGCTGCGGCAGGTTTTCCCACCAGAATTTGTTTATTTTCATCCATACTAATTATGGATGGTGTTAAATATTCACCAAATTTATTAGGTATTAATTGTGCGGCTCCGTCTTGCCAGACGGCGATTAAACTATTAGTGGTGCCGAGATCGATACCAATCGCTAACGTTGCATTATCCATTGCGTTTAATTTATCGGGAAAGAGAGTTTATAGAATAAAGAACACCACCCTCTGGCGTGGTGATCTTTATCAATGTCACGCCTGGCGAAAGTATTCATCCATAATGTTCGTCAACTCCGGGCGCTCGCCGTCATCATTGATGGCGAAATCGAGGAAAAAAGCATCGGCCTGTGGCGTGCGTTTCTGGGCCAGTAAACGAAACGCCAGCGGGTAGTGGCAAGCATAATCGGGGATGCGAGTCAGAAAACGGACAAAATCAATCAACAAGGGGGAATGGGTATAAAACAGCGCGCGTAACAGTACGGCGGGAAATCCCTCTTCGGTGATCCCTTGCGCCATGATTTTATTGAGGCCGGCTTCGCTCAGATCGCCTGCGGCAATAATATCTGCGCAGGCCGCAAGATCGGGATAATGCGTTGCGCAGTTAGCCAATGCGTTCGGCCAGTTGACGCGGGTATAACGTTCGTCATGGCGAGTAAAGTAATCCTCCCAAAGGGATGGCGGTAGTTTTTCGTACTGTATTTTCGGGGGGATGCGGCGCTGAAACTGGGCTTCTTCCAGGCGCGCGCCGTCATAAAATCGCAGGTATTGCTGTCGCGTCTCGTAGCATGTCATCGCCACCGGCTGGCTGATGACCCAGGTCTTCACGGGCCGGCCTTCCAGCGCGGCGGCGGTGGCTTTATGGTGACCATCAAGCAGGACGCAAAGCCAGCTGTCATTCATATACCAGGCCAGCGCGTGGCTCTCTGGCTTATCGCGGTAATACCCGGCGCGTTGTGGGTTAAATCGCGATGGGGGCTGGCCTGGCAGTAAAAAACAGGGTTCGCCGGACTGGTAGTGATAGTCCACGTCAGCAATCCACTGCCCTGTGGTCGCGGGATTCGGTTGTTTTTCGTTACCCACCGCCCAGAAAAAATGTCCGTTGCCATCTGTGGGATAAAGTTCGCGTTCTTCCAGCCGGTAATAGCCATCGGCAAAGAGTGAAAATAGCGGCGTCAGGGAGGTAAATGCTTCGTTCAACCCGACTCCTGGCTGATTCCATTCGGCAAGTGAGGATAAAAACTGCGCGGCGCCTTCATCATCATTGCTAAAACCGGCATAAACAAATTCTGCGCAGGTTGGGCACCAGGCTTCAGTGTAAAAACGAATCAGCGGCGAGCCATGCCAGGAGAGCGTATGAATACCGGCGTCAGAGTCGGGATCGTGGATAACGCAGGGACGAAGCAATGCTTTTCCGTTACGTACTGAAAACGTAATATGGGCTACGTCGTGCTGTAGCAGGCGAATTTCAGGTCTATTGTTACGCCAAAACATCGCTATTCATCCCTGGATTCTACTTTGCGCTTTATGCGTAGTATTGCAGCCGTTCCGCCAGCAAATCGACAAATCCCTGGCGGTCTACATCGACCATCACCGTCGCATTCGGCTTATTCCCCGTCAGGAAATAATAATCCACCACCGTCATCCCCTGGGTGTATTTCCCCTGGGTTTCCACGCCGACCCAACGCTCAACGGTGGTGAAAATCTCGGGCTTGAGCAGCCAGGCGATGGTGCACGGGTCGTGCAGCGGTGCGCCGACAAATCCCCATTTTTCGTCTTTGTGGTACTCCATAAAGAAGTCCAGCAGTTCGGCGACGATGGTGGAAATCGGGTTACCGATGGCGCGAAAGCGTTCGATATCGGCGGCGTGAATCTGTGCCTTATGAGTGACGTCCAGCCCGGCCATCACCACCGGAATGCCTGACTGGAAGACAATTTCTGCCGCTTCCGGGTCGACGTAAATATTAAATTCCGCAGCGGGCGTCCAGTTACCCAGCGCCATCGCGCCGCCCATGATCACAATGCGGGCGATTTTCGTATGCAGTTCCGGATGGCTATTCAGCAGCAGCGCCACGTTGGTCTGTGGGCCAGTGGAGACGATGGTGACCGGTTGTGCGCTCTCGCGCAGCGTTTTTGCCATCAGCTCAACGGCAGTGCCGCTTTGCGGGGCGAATGACGGCTCGGGCAGCGCCGGGCCGTCGAGGCCGCTTTCGCCGTGAACGTTATCGGCGATAATCAGTTCGCGCATGAGAGGTTTCACCGCGCCGCCCGCCACCGGAATATCCGGGCGTTTGAGCAGTGTCAGCATCCGCAGCACGTTGCGCAGGGTCTTCTCCGGCGTCTGGTTACCGGCGGAAGAGGTGATCGCTTTCACTTCCAGTTCAGGGGAGGCGAGGGCGAGAACGAGGGCGATCGCGTCATCATGACCCGGATCGCAATCAATAATAATGGGCAGTGCCATTGTGGCTCCTTGTAAGCGGTACTTTGTGACAAGGTTAACGCCCGGCTGGATACGTTTCGAGAAGCGAAGCGGTAAAGCGTGAGATAGCGCGCACTCTGACGTGCGCGCCGGGAAGATTAGTGCAGGATTTTCGCAAGGAAGTCTTTTGCGCGATCGGAACTGGGGTTAGCGAAGAACTCCTCTTTTGGCGAATCTTCGACGATTTTACCTTCATCCATAAAGATCACCCGGTTAGCCACTTTACGGGCAAAGCCCATTTCGTGCGTCACCACCATCATGGTCATCCCTTCGTTCGCCAGTTCGACCATCACGTCCAGCACCTCGTTGATCATTTCCGGATCGAGCGCGGAAGTCGGTTCATCGAATAACATGGCAATGGGGTCCATGCACAGCGCACGGGCGATGGCGACACGCTGCTGCTGACCGCCGGAAAGCTGCGCCGGGAACTTGTTGGCATGCGCAGACAGGCCAACGCGCTCCAGCAGCTTCAGGCCTTTATCGCGGGCGGCGGCCTTATCGCGTTTCAGCACTTTCACCTGCGCCAGCGTCAGGTTTTCGATGATCGACAGGTGGGGAAACAGCTCGAAGTGCTGGAATACCATGCCCACGCGGGAACGCAGTTTCGCCAGATCGGTTTTTTTGTCGTTCACAATAATGCCGTTAACGGTAATTTCGCCTTTTTGCACCGGTTCCAGACCATTGACGGTCTTAATCAGCGTGGATTTACCGGAACCCGATGGTCCGCAGACTACCACCACCTCACCTTTTTTCACTTCTGTTGAACAATCGGTCAGCACCTGAAAGTGACCATACCATTTTGAAACATTTTTCAGGGTAATCATTAAACTGTCCTTTTCTTCAAATAGCTGACCAGCAACGACGCGCTCAGGCTGATAACAAAATAAACGGCGCCGGCGAACAGAATCATTTCGACCTGAGTACCGTCACGCTCGCCGATAGTCGACGCGGTGCGGAAGAAGTCCGCCAGGCTGAGTACATAAACTAAAGAGGTGTCCTGAAATAGCACGATGCCCTGCGTAAGCAACAGCGGCACCATCGCCCGAAACGCCTGCGGCAGAATAATGAGCTTCATCGACTGCCAGTGGGTCATCCCCAACGCCAGCGCGGCGCTGGACTGCCCGCGGGAAATACTTTGAATACCGGCGCGAATAATCTCGGAATAGTAGGCCGCTTCAAACATAGAGAATGCCACCATCGCGGAGATCAGGCGGATATCGGTTTTCGGCGATAGTCCCAGCACGTTTTGCAGAAAGCCGGGTACAATCAGATAGAACCACAGCAGCACCATCACCAACGGGATGGAACGGAAAACGTTAACATACGCTTTAGCAAACCAGGCGATAGGGGCGAAGCTTGAGAGGCGCATGACGGCCAGAATGGTTCCCCAGACTATCCCCACGATAACGGCGGTGACGGTGATCTTCAGCGTGATGACCAACCCGGCCAGTAGGTAAGGCAGTGAGGGGATAATCGAACTCCAGTCAAATTCGTACATTATTTGCTCCCCACGTTGCCCGGCAGGCGGACTTTGCGTTCAACCAGGCTCATGACCAGCATGATAACGGCGTTAATCAGCACATAGGCCAGCGTAATGGCGGTGAAGGATTCCCAGGCGTGCGCCGAGTAATCCAACAGTTTGCCTGCCTGCGCCGCCATATCCACCAGGCCGATGGTTGAGGCAATAGCCGAGTTTTTCACCAGGTTCATCATCTCTGACGTCATTGGCGGCACGATAACGCGATAGGCATTCGGCAGCAGGACATAGCGATAAGCCTGCGGCAGCGTTAGCCCCATCGCCAGCGCCGCGTTCTTCTGCCCGCGAGGCAAAGACTGAATCGCAGCGCGTACCTGTTCGCAAACGCGGGCGGCGGTAAACAGTCCCAGACAAATCATTGAGGAGAGGAAAAACTGAATATTGGGATCGAGTTCCGCCTTAAACCACATGCCAAGATCTTCCGGCAACAGTTCAGGCACCACCAGGTACCAGGTGAAGAATTGCACGATCAGCGGCACGTTACGGAACAGTTCTACGTACAACGTGCCCAGTCCGGAGAGGAAACGGTTGGGAACGGTACGTAAAATGCCGAAAATAGATCCTACCAGGAAAGCGATAATCCAGGCGGTAATCGAAAGGGCTACGGTGACCTGAAAACCACTCCATAGCCAGCCGAGATAGGTGGTATTGCCGAAGGGGGCTTCCTGTAAAAAAATACCCCAGTTCCAGTCTATTGACATACATCTACTCCGAAAAAAAAGGGTAGCAGCGCTACCCTCGAAGATTGTTGCCCGGCGATTTGCGGCTTCAGGCCCGATGGGGAACGACCATCAGGCTTATAGTCTGTCCGTGCTGAGCGACAATCGAGAGGACAGGAGTCCCGTCCCATTTAGTTTTAGTTAGTTAAGCGCTTTATCATTCGGTGCTTTGAACAGGGCTTTCATCTCGTCAGATAACTCGAAATTCATGTTCAGGTTTTTCGGTGGGATCGGATTTTTAAACCACTTATCAAACCACTTTTCCGCTTCGCCGGAGGTTTGCGCCTGGGCGATGGTATCGTCCATCAGCTTTTTAAACTCAGGGTCGTTTTTACGCAGCATACAGCCGTAGGCTTCCTGGGACTGCGGTTTACCGACAATCTCCCAGTTATCCGGTTTCTTGGCTTTGGCGCGCTCGCCGGCCAGCAGCGCGTCATCCATCATAAAGGCGACGGCGCGACCGCTTTCCAGGGTGCGGAACGAGTCACCGTGGTCTTTCGCGCTAATAATACGCATCCCCATCTTTTGCTCTTCGTTAAGCTTATGCAGCAGAATTTCAGAGGTCGTCCCGGAGGTGACGACGACCGCTTTGCCTTTCAGATCCGGGAAATCTTTAATATCGCCGCCTTTTTTAGTCAGCAGTCGCGTCCCGACGACGAAAATCGTATCGGAGAAGGCGGCCTGTTTCTGGCGCTCAAGGTTGTTAGTCGTTGAACCACATTCAAAATCGAAGGTTCCGTTTTGCAACAGCGGAATACGGTTTTGCGAGGTGATCGGGATCAGCTTCACCTGCAGATCGGGCTTGTTAAGTTTCTTTTTTACCGCTTCCACAATGGCGTTGGAGTAGTCCTGGGAATAGCCGACCACTTTCTGCTGGTTGTCGTAATAAGAAAAGGGCACAGAAGATTCGCGATGCCCGACGACGATCACGCCATTTTTAGCGATCTTGTCCAGGGTGCTACCAGCGGCAGGCGCGCCATCTTCTGCGTGCGCAAGGCCCGCAGACAGTCCCATGACCAGCATTGCTGTGGTTAGCTTACGTAATTGCATATCCAACTCCTTTATCATCTGCGCCGTCGACGCATTGATAGCTATTGTGATGTTGTTATTGCCTGCAACTTGCGCGTGCAGTGTTATGTGCGTTTGTTAACATTTAGTGTGGCTTGTTGTAAATATTTTGCTGCGATATTGTTTATTTTTGCGAAGTGCGCCGCACCGTTCAGAGGCAAAAATCGCAGTTTGCACAATAATGGTGCTACCGATGCTGTGTTGTGGTGCAACCTGGTTGCGCCGGTAGGGAGTGTGCAGCCTCTTGATTATATTAAGCAATTGGCGTGCCAGAATGAGATTTTGGTGGCGGTGAGAGGTTGTAGGCCTGATAAGCGTAGCGCCATCAGGCACGGTGCGATACAACTGCCGGATGGCGGCGTAACGCCTTATCCGGCCTACATTGGATAGTGCAATGTTTTATTTGCGGCGTTGACGCAGGCTCATCACCAGCGCGCCAAAGCCGAACAGTACGGTAATCAACCACACCGTCCAGTCGCCGGTTCGTGCGTACGGCGTCAGGCCGGTGGTCGGCGTGACTTTGGTAGTTAGCACCTGGCGTGTGAACTGCGGGATCATCGCCTGAATTTCGCCCTGCGGGCCAATCACCGCCGTAATACCGTTATTAGTACTGCGCAGTAACGGACGCGCCAGCTCCAACGAACGCATCCGCGCCATCTGGAAATGTTGCCACGGGCCAATGGACTTACCAAACCAGGCGTCGTTAGAAATCGTCAGCAGATAGTCGGTGTCCGGGCGGAAGTTATCCCGCACCTGTTCGCCAAGAATAATTTCATAACAGATTGCCGCCGTCAGCTTATAGTCGTGCGCATGTAACTGCGGCTGGATATAAGGGCCGCGGCTAAAGGAGGACATGGGCAGATCGAAGAACGGCGCCAGCGGACGCAGGATAGACTCCAGCGGAACGAACTCGCCAAAGGGTACAAGGTGATTTTTATTGTAGCGATTGGGCGAGTCATAACTGTATGGATTATCCTTGCCCAACGTAATAATCGTATTGTAGGTGTCGTATCGATTCTGTTTATTGAGACGCGCATCGACAATACCGGTGATCAGCGTGCTATTTTTTTCGCGTAACATCTCGTCCAGCGAACGAAGGAAAGGCTGCTGATTGATTTCGAGATCCGGAATCGCCGACTCAGGCCAGATAATAATCTGTGATTTGCCTAACTCTGGGCGGGTTTCGTTGAGATAAATTTTTAGCGTATTCAGTAGCTGGTTTTCGTCCCACTTCAGCGACTGCGGGATATCGCCCTGCACCAGCGATACCTGGGTCGCTTTGGCCGGTTCCAGCGTAAACCACTGGATATAACGTAGCGGAAAGGGCAAAGCAAACAGAATCACGGCGACAGCCAGCGGACGCCAGTTCCGCGTCGCCAGTGCCAGCGCTAACAGGCCGCTGACCATCATCAGCAGGAAGTTGATCGCTTCGACGCCCATTACCGGCGCCAGGCCTTTTAGCGGGCCATCGACCTGACTATAGCCAAATTGCAGCCAGGGGAAGCCGGTCAGCACCCAGCCGCGTAAAAATTCGGTGATTTGCCATACTGCAGGCGCGGCGATAGCGACGCGCAGCCAGTTGGTTTTTGGCCACAGGCGCGACAAAATCCCGGCAAACAGTCCGGTATACAGCGAGAGATAAGCTGCAAGCAGCACCACCAGAAAAACGTTAACCGGGCCCGGCATGCCGCCAAACTGCGCGATACTGACATAAACCCAGTTAATCCCGCTACCGAAAAGTCCGAGTCCCCAGCAATAGCCGATGGCGGCAGACTGGAGCGGGCGGCGATTAAACGTTAAGGCCTGCAGCCCGATAAGCGACACTATCGCTGCGGGCCAGACGTCATACGGAGAGAAAGCCAGTGTTCCGCAGGCGCCGAATAATAACGCCAGCAGCAGGCGAATACGCTGGCGTTCAATTAACGAGGCAAATGCCATTTTTAGTCCACTATTGCTGTTATTCGTCCAGTTTTGGCTGGGGCGAGTCATCCGGGATCCTGACATGCACCTGAATAATACGACGACTATCGGCCATCGCCACTTTGAACTGGTAACCATCAATGTCAATGGTTTCGCCGCGGGCCGGTAAATGGCCGAACGCCTGCATCACCAGCCCGCCGATGGTATCGACTTCTTCATCGCTGAAGTGGGTGCCGAAAGCGTCGTTGAAGTCTTCAATCGACGCCAGCGCGCGAATCGTCCAGGTATGGCGGCTAAGCTGACGGAAGTCGATATCGTCTTCTTCGTCATACTCATCTTCAATTTCACCGACAATCAGTTCGAGGATGTCTTCGATAGTTACCAGGCCGGAAACGCCGCCAAACTCATCGATAACGATGGCCATATGGTAGCGCTGGGAGCGGAATTCCTTGAGCATACGGTCAACCCGTTTGCTTTCCGGTACGACAACCGCGGTGCGTAACACTTTGTCCATGCTGAAGGCTTCGGCATCGCTGCGCATAAACGGCAGCAAATCTTTGGCCATCAGAATCCCTTCAATGTGATCTTTATCTTCGCTGATCACCGGAAAACGCGAGTGGGCGGACTCGATGATAACATCAAGACATTCGTCCAGCGTCTGGTTGCGTTTTAGGGTAATCATCTGGGAGCGCGGGATCATAATATCGCGAACGCGCTGGTCGGCGATGTCCATTACGCCTTCGAGCATATCGCGCGTATCTTCATCGATAAGCTCGTTCTGCCCGGAATCACGGATCAGCGCCAGCAACTCATCACGGTTTTTAGGTTCACCGTGGAAAAGCTGGCTGAGTAGCAGGGAAAAAAATCCCTTTTTACTGTTTACTGTGTCACTACTGTGTGAATTGTCGTCGCTCATGGCGTCGTATGGGTTCTCATGTTAGTTAATACAAAGCTCGTCATGCGTATACTCAGCTGTGACGGCATGTTTTGCCTGATGGCGCTACGCTTATCAGGCCTACAAAAGGCATGAATGTAGGCCGGATAAGGCGCAAGCGCCGCCATCCGGCAAGCTACTATTCTGCAATCTTCTCGGCAATGTACGGATCCTCATAGCCCATAGCAAGCATAATCTCCGTTTCGAGAGACTCCATCTCTTCCGCTTCGTCATCGTCGATATGATCGTAACCCAGCAAATGCAGGCTACCGTGCACGACCATGTGCGCCCAGTGCGCCTCCAGCGGCTTGCTCTGTTCTTGCGCTTCCTGCTCCACGACCTGACGGCAAATAATCAGATCGCCCAGTAGCGGCATTTCAATGCCGGGGGGCGCTTCAAACGGGAAGGAGAGAACATTAGTGGGTTTATCTTTCCCGCGGTACGTCAAATTAAGGTCATGGCTTTCGGCCTCATCCACCAGACGGATTGTGACTTCTGCCTCTTCCTGAAACTGCGGAATAACGCCGTCCAGCCAGCGTTGAAACTGAGCTTCATCCGGCAGGCCCGCGTGGTTTTCACAGGCCAACTGTAAATCGAGGATCACCTGGCTCATTTCTGTTCCTGCTCCTGGGCTTCACGCTTACGCTCCGCCGCCAACGCCGCTTTGCGTTTTTGTTCGGCCTCTTCCCAGGCTTCATAGGCGTTAACAATGCGGGCAACGACCGGATGGCGCACCACGTCTTCGCTGTGGAAGAAGTTAAAGCTGATTTCATCGACTTCCGCCAGCACTTCAATAGCATGACGCAAGCCGGATTTGGTGTTGCGTGGCAGGTCAATCTGCGTCACGTCGCCGGTGATCACCGCTTTCGAGTTAAAGCCGATACGTGTCAGGAACATCTTCATCTGTTCGATAGTGGTGTTCTGGC
This sequence comes from Salmonella sp. SAL03688, assembly GCF_046551895.1. Lineage (NCBI taxonomy): Bacteria > Pseudomonadati > Pseudomonadota > Gammaproteobacteria > Enterobacterales > Enterobacteriaceae > Salmonella > Salmonella sp. SAL03688. The sequence goes on along the minus strand of NZ_JBGDVI010000011.1, from coordinate 145,811 downwards.
TTTCATCCAGAATGATAAAGGCGTCGTTTAATGTGCGTCCGCGCATATAGGCCAGCGGCGCGACTTCAATCACATTGCGTTCAATCAGCTTCTCGACTTTTTCAAAGCCGAGCATTTCGAACAGCGCGTCATACAGCGGACGCAGGTACGGGTCCACTTTCTGACTTAAATCGCCTGGCAGAAAGCCGAGTTTTTCGCCCGCTTCAACCGCCGGACGGGTCAGCAGAATACGGCGAATCTCCTGGCGCTCCAGGGCGTCTACCGCAGCAGCGACCGCAAGATACGTTTTACCGGTACCCGCCGGGCCGACGCCAAAGGTAATATCATGATCGAGAATATTGGCGATGTACTGCGCCTGGTTCGGGGTACGCGGTTTAATCACGCCGCGCTTGGTTTTGATATTAATAGCTTTGCCATAGTCAGGCACGCTTTCCGCGCTCTGTTCCAGCACCCGCGCTTCTTTGATCGCCAGATGAATTTGTTCCGGTTCGATATCCTGAGTCTGGCCGCGCATCGGTGCGGTATCGACATACAGACTTCGCAAAATATCTGTCGCCGCGGTCACGCAAATCGGACGACCGGTCAGTTTAAAGTGATTGTCACGGCGGTTGATTTCAATACCGAGACGACGTTCGAGCTGTTTAATATTGTCATCAAACGGCCCGCAAAGGCTCAACAGACGGGCGTTGTCTGCAGGCTCAAGGGTAATTTCGCGAGTGTCTATATTCAAACTGTTCCTCTTGTGTCTGTATCGCCGGACGCTGAACATTTACCGGCATCTAAGGAAATTATTCACGCCATAGGGAAAAGGCGCAAGCATTGCAATGAAGATGGGGATGAAGAGAGAAAATTGCAAGGCCCGTCGGGCGACAGGCCATGACCAGGAAGCCCGACAGGCGTAGCGCCATCGGGCATTATTGCCTTTCCTGCAGGATTAAGGCTGGTAGAATCCTACGCCCAGCTCATTTTCTTTACGGGTACGGGCAATGACGGACTCCGGCGTTTCGGCGACGCGCAGACCCATTTCATCTTCGGTACGCACCACTTTTCCGCGCAGGGAGTTCGGATAGACGTCAGTAATTTCCACATCGACAAACTTACCAATCATCTCCGGCGTGCCTTCAAAGTTCACCACCCGATTGTTTTCGGTACGGCCAGACAGTTCCATAATGTTTTTACGCGACGTGCCTTCCACCAGAATGCGCTGTGTCGTGCCGAGCATACGGCGGCTCCATGCCATCGCCTGCTGATTGATACGCTCTTGCAGAATATACAGACGCTGCTTTTTCTCTTCTTCCGGTACGTCATCAACCATATCGGCAGCCGGCGTTCCCGGACGCGCAGAGAAGATAAAGCTGTAGCTCATATCAAAGTTGACGTCGGCGATAAGCTTCATGGTTTTTTCGAAATCATCGGTAGTTTCGCCTGGGAAACCGACGATAAAGTCAGAGCTTATCTGAATGTCCGGCCGCGCCGCGCGCAGTTTACGGATGATTGCTTTATATTCCAGCGCAGTGTGGGTGCGCCCCATCAGATTCAACACGCGATCGGAACCGCTCTGTACCGGCAGATGCAGGAAACTGACCAGCTCCGGCGTATCGCGGTACACCTCGATAATATCGTCGGTGAACTCAATCGGATGGCTGGTGGTAAAGCGAATACGGTCAATGCCGTCGATGGCGGCAACCAGACGCAGCAGATCGGCAAAGGTGCCGGTGGTGCCGTCGTAGTTTTCTCCGCGCCAGGCGTTAACGTTCTGGCCCAGCAGGTTGACCTCACGCACGCCCTGCGCCGCTAACTGGGCGATTTCGAACAGGATATCGTCTGAGGGACGGCTGACTTCTTCACCGCGGGTATACGGTACCACGCAGTAAGTACAATATTTATTGCAGCCTTCCATGATAGAAACGAAAGCGGTCGGGCCTTCGGCGCGCGGCTCCGGCAAACGATCGAACTTCTCGATTTCCGGGAAGCTGATATCGACCACCGGGCTGCGGTCGCCACGCACGGAGTTAATCATCTCCGGCAGGCGGTGTAAGGTTTGCGGACCAAAAATAATGTCGACGTAATGGGCGCGTTGACGAATGTGCTCGCCTTCCTGGGAGGCCACGCAGCCGCCGACGCCGATAATCAGATCGGGATTTTTCTCTTTTAACAGTCTCCAGCGACCTAATTGATGGAAGACTTTTTCCTGAGCCTTCTCGCGGATTGAGCAGGTATTCAACAGCAGCACATCCGCCTCTTCCGCCACGTCGGTCAGTTGATAGCCGTGGGTGGCGTCCAGCAGATCGGCCATCTTCGATGAATCGTACTCGTTCATCTGACAGCCCCAGGTTTTAATATGGAGTTTTTTAGTCATCGACTTGCTCTTGCGAAATAGTGGCTGAAAAGCAGGGCGCATAGTGTAATGCTTTGGCGCGGTTGTGACCAGTATGACTGACGTCAGCCCTAATGGGTAAAAAATCCTGTAAACTTGTCTAAAACGTAACAGGATGAATGACCATGACAAATCAACCAACGGAAATTGCCATTGTCGGCGGGGGAATGGTCGGCGGCGCGCTGGCGCTGGGTCTGGCGCAGCAAGGGTTTACGGTGATGGTAATAGAACATGCCGCGCCTGCGCCGTTTGTGGCTGACAGCCAGCCTGACGTGCGGATTTCGGCCATTAGCGCGGCATCCGTGGCGCTGCTCAAGGGGCTGGGCGTTTGGGAGGCGGTGCAGGGGATGCGTAGCCATCCTTATCGGCGACTGGAGACCTGGGAGTGGGAAAACGCCCATGTGGTGTTCGACGCCGCTGAACTCAAGCTGCCGCTGTTAGGCTATATGGTAGAGAACAACGTCCTGCAACAGGCGCTGTGGCAGGCGCTGGAAGCGCACCCCGGCGTGACGCTGCGCGTTCCGGCTTCACTGGCGGCATTGCACCGCCGCCGCGATGGTTATGCGCTGGAACTGGCCGACGGCGAATGGGTAACGCCGAAGTTAGTGATTGGCGCCGACGGCGCGAATTCGCAGGTTCGGCAAATGGCGGGAATTGGCATTCATGCCTGGCAATATGCGCAGTCGTGTATGCTTATCACCGTCAAGTGTGAAAATGCGCCAGGCGACAGCACCTGGCAGCAGTTTACGCCAACGGGGCCGCGCGCCTTTTTGCCGCTGTTCGACGATTGGGCGTCGCTGGTGTGGTATGACGCTCCGGCACGTATTCGCCAGCTACAGAGTTTATCGATGACGCAATTGCAGGTGGAAATTAACCAGCACTTTCCGGCGCGTCTGGGGGCGGTGATGCCTGTCGCGGTGGGCGCGTTTCCGCTAACCCGTCGTCACGCGTTGCAGTATGCGCAACCGGGGCTGGCGCTGGTAGGCGACGCGGCGCATACCATTCATCCGCTGGCCGGGCAGGGCGTCAACCTGGGGTATCGGGATGTTGATGCGTTGATTGATGTGCTGGCGAGTGCCCGTAGCTGTGGCGAGTCCTGGGCCAGCCATTCGGTGTTGAAACGCTATCAGACGCGGCGTATGGCAGATAATTTTATGATGCAAAGTGGAATGGATCTGTTTTATGCCGGGTTCAGCAATGAACTGCCGCCGCTGCGTATTTTACGCAATATGGGGCTGATGGCGGCGCAGCGCGCAGGCGTGCTAAAACGTCAGGCGCTGAAATATGCGTTGGGGTTGTAGTTTGTGTTATGCCGGGTGGCGGCAATACCTTACCCGGCCTGTATTCGCCCGTAGGCCTGATAAGCGTAGCGCCATCAGGCAGTCCGAATTGCCAGAAAAGCAAAAAGCTCGCCGAAGCGAGCTTTTTAAAGGTGGCTGGGGTACGAGGATTCGAACCTCGGAATGCCGGAATCAGAATCCGGTGCCTTACCGCTTGGCGATACCCCAATTGTCGTACTTCTTGCGCTCGTTAGCAGAGCGTCTTTAAAACTGGCTGGGGTACGAGGATTCGAACCTCGGAATGCCGGAATCAGAATCCGGTGCCTTACCGCTTGGCGATACCCCAACAAATTATTTTCGAACCGGTCGAATACCTCGACGCGTTCTGAATATGGTGGCTACGACGGGATTCGAACCTGTGACCCCATCATTATGAGTGATGTGCTCTAACCAACTGAGCTACGTAGCCAGATGATTTCTTCGATGGCTGGGGTACCTGGATTCGAACCAGGGAATGCCGGTATCAAAAACCGGTGCCTTACCGCTTGGCGATACCCCAATACCGTCGCGGTGAACCGCAAACTCGAAGAAATATGGCTGGGGTACCTGGATTCGAACCAGGGAATGCCGGTATCAAAAACCGGTGCCTTACCGCTTGGCGATACCCCATCCGTACAACGCTTATCGGTGAATGGTGCGGGAGGCGAGACTTGAACTCGCACACCTTGCGGCGCCAGAACCTAAATCTGGTGCGTCTACCAATTTCGCCACTCCCGCAAAAAAGATGGTGGCTACGACGGGATTCGAACCTGTGACCCCATCATTATGAGTGATGTGCTCTAACCAACTGAGCTACGTAGCCATCTTTTTTCGCGTTACCTTATCGGCGTTGCGGGGCGCATTATGCGTATTGAGCCTTGAAGCGTCAACCTCTTTTTCATCGAAAAACGTCGGAAAGTGTCTGTTTGGTTAGGTTGCGAACAGCGTGGCGCAATATTCGGCAATTATTGGTTATTAATCGTTTTTCCGAAAGTGGTTTGCTATAAAAAAAGAGCCCCTAAGGGCTCTTTCGTCATCGTTAATTTACTGGTACGCCGACTGATGCACGCCGACCGCGCGGCCTGACGGGTCATCCATCGTTTTGAATGCTTCATCCCACTCAATGGCTTTGGCGGAAGAACAGGCCACGGACGGGCCGCCGGGTACGCATTCCGCCGCGCTCGGCACCGGGAACAGCTCTTCAAAAATTTCGCGGTACAAGTACGCCTCTTTAGACGACGGCGTGTTGTATGGAAAGCGGAAGCGGGCGGTTTCCAGTTGTTGATCGGAAATCTGTTTCGCCGCCACCTCTTTCAGCGTATCAATCCAGCTGTAGCCTACGCCGTCAGAGAACTGCTCTTTCTGACGCCACGCCACGCTTGCTGGCAGATAAGACTCGAAGCACTCGCGCAGCACGTGTTTTTCCATCTTGCCGTTACCGCACATTTTATCCTGTGGGTTGATACGCATCGCCACGTCGAGGAATTTTTTATCCAGGAACGGTACGCGCGCTTCCACGCCCCAGGCGGACATCGCTTTGTTGGCGCGGGCGCAGTCATACATATGCAGCGCCTGTAGCTTACGGACCGTCTCTTCATGTAACTCTTTGGCGTTCGGCGCTTTATGGAAGTACAGGTAGCCGCCAAACACCTCATCGGAACCTTCGCCGGAGAGCACCATTTTGATGCCCATCGCTTTGATCTTACGCGACATCAGATACATCGGCGTTGAGGCGCGGATAGTGGTCACGTCATAGGTTTCGATGTGGTAGATAACATCACGAATGGCATCAAGGCCTTCCTGCACGGTGAAGTGAATTTCATGGTGCACGGTGCCGAGGTGGTTAGCCACTTCCTGGGCCGCCTTCAGGTCAGGCGAACCTTCCAGACCGACCGCAAAAGAGTGCAACTGTGGCCACCAGGCTTCGGAGCGCTCCTGATCTTCGACGCGACGGGCGGCGAATTTTTTGGTGATAGCCGAGATAATCGACGAGTCCAGACCGCCGGAGAGCAGCACGCCGTAAGGGACGTCGGACATCAGGTGGCTTTTCACGGATTCTTCCAGCGCCTGACGCAGCGCGTTTTTGTCGGTAACGTTGTCTTTTACCGCATCGTAATCGAACCAGTCGCGCTGATAGTACTGACGAATTTCGCCGTCTTTGCTCCACAGGTAGCTGCCCGCCGGGAACTCTTTAATGGTGCGGCAGACCGGGGTCAGCGCTTTCATTTCTGACGCTACGTAGAAGTTGCCGAATTCGTCATAGCCCATATAGAGCGGAATAATACCGATATGGTCACGACCAATCAGATAAGCGTCTTTTTCGCTGTCATACAGGGCGAAGGCGAACATCCCCTGTAAATCGTCAAGGAAATCCGGCCCTTTTTCCTGATACAGCGCGAGGATAACTTCGCAGTCGGAGCCTGTCTGGAACGCGTAACGATCGCCATACTCCGCGCGTAACGTCTGATGGTTATAAATTTCACCGTTCACCGCCAGCACGTGGGTTTTCCTGGCGTTATACAGGGGCTGGGCGCCGGCGTTAACATCAACAATCGACAAGCGTTCATGTGCGAGAATCGCGTTATCGCAAGCATAGATGCCGGACCAGTCCGGGCCGCGATGGCGCATCAGGCGTGACAGCTCAAGGGCTTTTTTACGCAGTTCCGCTGCATCTGTTTTGATATCGAATACGCCGAAAATAGAACACATAGCCTTCTCCGTTAATCTGTTGCGTCGTACTTTTTGTGTTTGCTTGACTAAAAAATGCCGCAAAGGCGTGGAAGGCGCAAGGGGATTACGGTCTGAAAAATGAAAAATGCAATCGTCATTGTTGATTAGTGAAAAATGATTACATATTGCGCGGATTTATTGATGGATCTTCAGTTTTATCGTGGATTAATTGAATTATGTTTTTCCTGATGACGTTTCGCTTATCAGACCTACAATGTTGTTCGAACCGTAGGCCTGAAAGCTATGCGTCATCAGGCAGAGGACAGGTTTAGATAACGTCGATCTCAGCGACGGAAGGGTAAATCCAGCTTGGGCGGAACGGCATACTGTCAATATCATTGATTGTTGATACGCCTGAAAGCACCAGAATGGTCTCCAGACCGGCCTGGAACCCCGCCAGAATGTCAGTGCGCAGGTTGTCGCCGACGATAACGGTCTCTTCCGAGTGCGCCTGCATTTTGTTTAATGCCGCGCGGATGATCCACGGGCTGGGTTTGCCGACATAAAACGGCTTCCGGCCGGAAATTTTTTCAATGCCTGCGCACAGCGCGCCGCAGGCCGGATAAAAGCCGCGACCGTGGGTATCCGGGTTGGTGGCGATAAAGCGCGCGCCATTGGCGACGAAAAATGCTGCTTTATGCATCATGTCCCAGTTGTAGGAGCGGGTTTCTCCAACGATGACAAAATCAGGGTTCACATCGGTAATGGTAAAACCCGCTTTATAGAGCTCGTGAATGAGCGCGCCTTCGCCCACGACATACGCTTTCTTACCTTCCTGACGGCGCAGAAAATCGGCTGTCGCCATTGCTGACGTATAAAACACGCTGTCCGGCACGTTAACGCCAGCGGTAGCAAAACGGTTCGCCAGATCCTGGCCGGTTTGCGACGGGTAATTGGTCAGCAGCACCAGCGGCAGACCTTTTTCCAGAATCCCCGTCAGAAATTCCGCCGCACCGGGTACGGCTACGTTGTCGTGCATCAGCACGCCGTCGATATCGCAGATTACATTCTTGATGGTCATGAACTACCCAGGGAATTTGTGAATAATCCGATACTATAAGAGCGCATCAACTTTCCAGCAAACGTTGCAGCAATGTTCCGTTGAGCATGGCGCGTTTAACTAAGGCAAAAGCGCCGATAGCAGAACGGTGATCCAGCGTGGAGCGAACCACCGGCAAATTTTTGCGAAATGCCTTTAACGCCTGCGTATTGATACAGCTTTCGATAGCGGGCAACAGGACTTTATCGGCTTCAATGATCTCGCCGGCAATGACGATTTTTTGCGGATTAAACAGGTTGATAGCAATGGCGATCGTTTTGCCCAAATGGCGGCCAACATGCTCAATGACTTCCGAGGCCAGGCTGTCGCCCCGGTTTGCCGCCTTACAGATGGTTTTAATCGTGCAGTCGTCAAGCGGAACACGGCTTTGATACCCTTGTTTAAGCAAATTCAGCACCCGTTGTTCAATCGCCGCATTGGCGGCAATGGTTTCCAGACAGCCGAAATTACCGCAGTGGCAGCGTTCGCCCAACGGCTCCACCTGAATATGCCCAATTTCGCCGACGTTGCCGTTACGGCCAATGAAGATGCGTCCGTTGGAGATAATCCCGGCGCCTGTACCACGATGAACGCGCACCAGAATCGAGTCCTCGCAATCCTGACTGGCGCCGAAGTAGTGTTCCGCCAGCGCCAGGCTACGGATATCGTGTCCCACGAAACAGGTAACGTGAAACCGTTTTTCCAGCGCTTCGACCAGTCCCCAGTTTTCAACCTGAATGTGCGGCATGTAACGAATCACGCCGCTTTCCGGATCGACAAGCCCTGGCAGGATCACCGAGATAGCGATCAATTCACGAATTTTACGCTGACAGCTATCAATAAAGACGGCGATGGTGTTGAGCAGCGCATGTTCCAGCGTCTCCTGGGTGCGCTCCGGTAGCGGATAATGCTCCTCAGCGATCACTTTACTGCTCAGATCGTAGAGCGTTAAAGTGGTGTCATGACGGCCCAGGCGAACGCCAATGGCGTGGAAGTTACGGGTTTCCGTGACGATAGAGATAGCGCGGCGGCCTCCGGTAGAGGCCTGCTGATCGACTTCTTTGATCAGCCCGCGTTCAATGAGTTGACGCGTAATTTTCGTTACGCTGGCGGGAGCAAGCTGGCTTTGCTCGGCAATTTGTATGCGCGAGATAGGACCATGCTGGTCAATCAGGCGGTAAACGGCCGCGCTGTTAAGCTGTTTTACGAGATCAACGTTACCTATCTGAGCTTGTCCGCCTGGTGTCATATTCTCACTTACTCAAGTCAACGACCTCGTCACCATTAACGATGGTCTTGATAATTTTAAAATCGTGGGTGAACGCGGTCAGGTTGGCGACTTTACCCGGCGCAATGCTACCGAGATGTTTATCAACGCCGATAGCGCGAGCTGGATAGAGCGTTGCCATGCGCAGCACTTCATCCAGCGCGATGCCGCAATGCGCGACCAGGTTGCGTACGCCTTCAATCATGGTTAAGGACGAACCGCTCAACGTACCGTTTTCATCCACACACAGTCCATTGCGGTAGTATATTGTTTTACCTGCGAAAATGAACTGCTCAATATTGGCCCCCGCCGGTGCGGTGGCGTCTGTCACCAGACAAAGTTTGTCGCCTTTCAGGCGTTTGGCATTGCGAATGTTGGCGTAGTCGACATGCAGACCATCGGCGATAACGCCGCAATAAATATCCGCTTCGTCCAGAACGGCGCCAGCAAGGCCCGGCTCACGCCCTGTAATGTACGGCATCGCGTTAAACAGGTGAGTCGCAAAGGTAATCCCGGCGCGGAAGCCCGCTTTTGCCTCTTTTAACGTCGCGTTGGAGTGGCCTGCGGAAACCACAATGCCCGCATTCGCCAGTTTAGCGATTACGTCAGCAGGCACCATTTCCGGCGCGAGTGTAACTTTGGTGATGACGTCGGCATTATCGCACAAGAAATCAACCAGCGCAGCGTCTGGTTTACGTACGAAATCAGGATTATGGGTGCCTTTTTTTACCAAATTAAGCCAGGGGCCTTCCAGGTGGAGACCCAGCGCCTGGTGCGGATGTTTTTCCAGGTATTCGCGCATGACGCGAATGCCCTGTTTCATCAATTCGTCGCTGGTAGTGATAAGCGTTGGCAGAAAGTTAGTACAGCCCGATTTTTCATTGGCTTTCTGCATAATTTCCAGCGTTTCAACGCTGACGGCTTCTGCGGTATCGTTAAACTGCACGCCGCCGCAGCCGTTTAGCTGCACATCAATAAAACCGGGGGAGAGAATGGCCCCATTCAATGAGCGTTGTTCTATTCCCGGCGGCAGTTCAGCCATCGGACAAACGCGGTCAATCAGGCCATTAGCGACAACAAGCGCATGGTCATCAAGAATTTCGTGACCGGTAAAGATCCGGCCCTGGGTTAAAGCATACATTCCGACCCCCGATATCAAAAATTTACCGCCCCGCATTGACTGGCGGGGCGGAGACAACATTACAGACCTTTAATATTTTCTGCTTCTAATTCATTGAAATATTTCAATGTTTTAACTTTAAGTTCCATTGTGGACGGCTCATCGCATACCACAACCGCTTTCGGATGGAGTTGCAGGCAGCTAATGGTCCACATGTGGTTGACGTTGCCTTCAACCGCCGCCTGCAGCGCCTGGGCTTTCTGATGGCCCAGCACCAGAATCATCACTTCTTCCGCATCCAGCAGCGTGCCTACGCCTACCGTCAGCGCGTATTTCGGCACCTGGTTTACGTCGCCGTCAAAGAAGCGGGAGTTCGCTACGCGAGTATCATGGGTTAACGTTTTGATACGGGTACGGGAAGCCAGGGAAGACGCCGGTTCGTTAAAGGCGATGTGACCGTCGTTGCCGACGCCGCCCATAAACAGATGGATTTTACCGTAAGAACGAATTTTTTCTTCATATTGACGGCATTCTGCATCGATATCCGGTGCGTTACCGTTGAGAAGATTGATGTTTTTTGCTGGAATATCAACGTGATCGAAAAAGTTACGATGCATAAAGCTGTGGTAGCTTTCCGGGTGCTCTTTCGGCAGGCCAACATATTCGTCCATATTAAAGGTGACCACATGCTTAAAGCTGACCTCGCCCGCTTTGTGCATCTCAACCAGCGCTTTGTACGCCGTTAGCGGCGTGCCGCCGGTAGGCAGTCCAAGGACAAACGGACGATCGGCTGTCGGTTTGAACGCATTAATACGGTTAACGATATGGCGAGCGGCCCATTTGCCAACCTGTTCTGCGGTACTCAGGGGGATCAGTCTCATTCTTCACCTCAATAATCAATGTCAAAATTTGGCGGATCGTATTAAGCGTAACCTGGATATCCAGGGTTCGTGTTCAATCCGTCCTGATTTTTTGAATCATAAAATAAGTTTTCCGTGTTAGCCAGTGGATGGTGGGGGTGATTACGATATTTAGTGATTATAATCACAAAAAACACCCGTTTAATTTGCGAGGCGAATTAATTTTCCACACACTCTGCAGAAGATGATCTCACCGTTCGATTACAGAACATCACGTTTTTAACGTTTGCAGCACAATAAAAAACGGCTTCAAAGAAGCCATATCGGCGTCTCGTAGGGGGAATAAGATGAATATTTTAGGTTTTTTCCAGCGGCTGGGTAGGGCGTTGCAGCTCCCTATCGCCGTGTTGCCGGTGGCAGCGTTGTTGCTGCGATTCGGCCAACCAGATTTGCTGAATATGCCGTTTATCGCGCAAGCGGGCGGGTCTATTTTCGATAACCTGGCGCTGGTTTTCGCTATCGGCGTGGCCTCCAGTTGGTCTAAAGATAGCGCGGGCGCGGCAGCGCTGGCGGGAGCCGTGGGTTACTTCGTCATGACCAAAGCGATGGTGACGATTAACCCGGAAATCAACATGGGCGTGCTGGCGGGGATTATTACCGGTCTGGTTGGCGGCGCGGTTTATAATCGCTGGTCTGGTATCAAACTGCCTGATTTTCTCAGTTTCTTCGGTGGAAAACGTTTTGTGCCGATCGCAACGGGCTTTTTCTGTCTGGTGCTGGCCGCTATTTTCGGTTACGTCTGGCCGCCGGTCCAGCATGGCATCCATGCGGGCGGTGAATGGATCGTTTCCGCAGGCGCGCTGGGTTCCGGTATCTTTGGCTTCATCAACCGTCTGCTGATCCCCACCGGTCTGCATCAGGTACTGAACACCATCGCCTGGTTCCAGATTGGCGAATTCACCAATGCCGCAGGCACTGTATTCCACGGCGATATCAACCGCTTCTATGCTGGCGACGGCACGGCGGGGATGTTTATGTCCGGCTTCTTCCCGATCATGATGTTTGGTCTGCCGGGCGCCGCTCTGGCGATGTATTTCGCCGCGCCGAAAGAACGTCGTCCGATGGTGGGCGGTATGCTGCTGTCTGTCGCGATCACCGCGTTTCTGACCGGCGTAACCGAGCCGCTGGAATTCCTGTTTATGTTCCTGGCGCCGCTGCTGTACCTCCTGCACGCCATTTTGACCGGTATCAGCCTGTTCGTCGCGACGTTGCTGGGTATCCATGCGGGCTTCTCTTTCTCGGCAGGCGCGATCGACTATGTTCTGATGTATAACCTGCCAGCGGCCAGCAATAACGTCTGGATGTTGCTGGTGATGGGCGTTGTATTCTTTATCATCTACTTCCTGCTGTTCAGCGCGGTTATTCGTATGTTTAACCTGAAAACGCCGGGCCGCGAAGATAAAGTTGATGAGATGGTAACGGAAGAAGCCAATAGCAACACCGAAGAAGGGTTAACGCAACTGGCGACCAGCTATATTGCTGCGGTTGGCGGTACGGACAACCTGAAAGCGATCGATGCGTGTATTACCCGTCTGCGCCTGACCGTGAATGACTCTGCTCGCGTCAACGATGCGGCCTGCAAACGCCTCGGCGCTTCCGGCGTGGTGAAACTGAACAAACAGACCATTCAGGTTATTGTCGGCGCGAAAGCGGAATCGATTGGCGATGAAATGAAGAAAGTGGTGGCGCGGGGGCCGGTCGCGGCAGCGTCTGCTGATGCGGCTCACGTTGCAACACCTGCTCCGGCGGCCAAACCCCAGGCGGTGCCGAATGCGGTGACTATCGCTGAACTGGTCTCTCCGATTACCGGTGAGGTAGTGGCGCTGGATCAGGTACCGGATGAAGCTTTCGCCAGCAAAGCGGTCGGCGACGGCGTGGCGGTGAAACCCACCGATAAAACCGTGGTTTCTCCGGCGGCGGGTACTATCGTGAAAATCTTCAACACTAACCACGCGTTCTGTCTGGAAACCGAAAAAGGCGCGGAGATCGTTGTCCATATGGGTATCGATACCGTCGCGCTGAACGGTCAGGGCTTCAAGCGTCTGGTAGAAGAGGGTGCGGAAGTCACGGCGGGTCAGCCGGTTCTGGAACTGGATCTGGATTTCCTGAATGCCAATGCGCGCTCCATGATAAGCCCGGTTGTTTGCAGCAACAGCGATGACTTCAGCGCTCTGGTCATCAAAGCGGATGGTCACGTGGTAGCGGGTCAAACGCCACTGTACGAGATCAAGAGCAAATAATCGCTTCCTGGCCGGATAAGGCGTAAGACGCCATCCGGCGATATCACAGAAAACATAAGCGGCAGAGGGAAACCTTCGCCGCTTTTTTTACCGCAATTAGCCCCAATATTTTCTGCAAAGCCACTTTTTAAGTAACTAAAGGTTGTCAGTCTGTCCGGCTTATAAGATCATATGCCGTTATACGTTGTTTACGCTTTGAGGAATCCACGATGAGTGAGGCTGAAGCCCGCCCGACTAACTTTATTCGTCAGATTATTGATGAAGATCTGGCGAGTGGTAAACATACCACTGTCCATACCCGTTTTCCGCCGGAGCCGAATGGCTATCTGCACATCGGCCACGCGAAATCTATCTGCCTGAACTTTGGCATCGCGCAAGATTATCAGGGCCAGTGCAACCTGCGTTTCGATGACACCAACCCGGTAAAAGAAGATATCGAGTACGTTGATTCGATCAAAAACGACGTCGAGTGGTTAGGCTTTCACTGGTCTGGCGATATTCGCTACTCCTCCGATTACTTTGACCAACTGCACGCCTATGCGGTCGAGCTCATCAATAAAGGCCTGGCCTACGTTGATGAGCTGACGCCGGAGCAGATCCGCGAATACCGCGGTACGCTGACCGCGCCGGGTAAAAACAGCCCGTTCCGCGATCGCAGCGTCGAAGAGAACCTCGCGCTATTTGAAAAAATGCGTACCGGCGGTTTTGAAGAGGGTAAAGCCTGTCTGCGCGCTAAAATCGACATGGCGTCGCCGTTTATCGTGATGCGCGATCCGGTGCTATATCGCATTAAATTCGCCGAGCATCATCAGACCGGCACGAAGTGGTGCATCTATCCGATGTACGACTTTACTCACTGCATCAGCGATGCGCTGGAAGGCATTACTCATTCTCTGTGTACGCTGGAGTTCCAGGATAACCGTCGTCTGTACGACTGGGTGCTGGACAACATCACCATTCCGGTTCACCCGCGCCAGTACGAATTCTCGCGGCTGAATCTGGAATACACCGTGATGTCCAAGCGTAAGCTGAACCTGCTGGTGACCGACAAACACGTCGAAGGCTGGGATGATCCGCGTATGCCGACTATTTCCGGTCTGCGCCGTCGCGGCTATACCGCGGCTTCTATTCGTGAGTTCTGCAAACGCATCGGCGTCACCAAGCAGGACAACACCATTGAGATGGCGTCGTTGGAATCCTGCATTCGCGAAGATCTGAACGAAAACGCGCCGCGCGCAATGGCGGTAATCGATCCGGTAAAACTGGTTATCGAAAACTACCCGCAGGGTGAGAGCGAAATGGTTACCATGCCTAACCATCCGAATAAACCGGAGATGGGCAGCCGTGAAGTGCCGTTTAGCGGTGAGATCTGGATCGATCGCGCAGATTTCCGCGAAGAAGCGAACAAGCAGTACAAGCGTCTGGTGATGGGCAAAGAAGTGCGTCTGCGTAATGCCTACGTCATTAAAGCGGAGCGCGTAGAGAAGGATGCCGAAGGGAATATCACCACCATCTTCTGTACCTATGATGCCGATACGCTGAGTAAAGATCCGGCTGACGGGCGTAAAGTGAAAGGCGTAATCCACTGGGTTAGCGCAGCACATGCGCTGCCGATTGAAATTCGTCTCTACGACCGTCTGTTCAGCGTGCCGAATCCAGGCGCCGCGGAGGACTTCCTGTCTGTTATCAACCCCGAATCATTAGTGATTAAGCAGGGGTATGGCGAGCCGTCGCTGAAAGCGGCGGTAGCAGGGAAAGCTTTCCAGTTTGAACGTGAAGGCTACTTCTGCCTCGACAGCCGCTATGCAACGGCCGATAAGCTGGTCTTTAACCGCACCGTGGGCCTGCGTGATACCTGGGCGAAAGCGGGCGAGTAAGCACTGCGCCAACAGGCGAATGCTGTAAAAATACCTTGTCAACGCCGCGTTCTGCGGCGTTTTTTCTCTGCATTTCTAAGTCGATTCTCTTTTTTGCGAGGCGAATTAATTATTTTCTGAAAATTATTGATCTGATAAATGATTATTAATCTAAATGTTATAAGCTTCAGGTCAACAGGAGACAATTATTTTCATGCCTATGGAAAACAAGTCAATTTTCTTTCTGGCGGTCTGCTTCCCTCACCAGCAGTTGAATGTAACAGAAAGCAATTAAATATGTGCGGTTGCTCATATTATTACATACTGGTTACAGAAAGAGATTGATAATTCGCATCGCGAAAAATAGTCTATTTAACGTAGTAAATGAGGTTTCTCAGCGCTACTTTTTATTTTTATTTTTTCGCTGTTCGCTTTTGTCGGCAGCAATTTATACGTCAAAGAGGATTAACTTATGCGTACGTTTAGTGGCAAACGTAGTACGCTGGCTCTGGCTATCGCCGGTATCACAGCAATGTCGGGGTGGATCGTTGTTCCGCAGGCGCAAGCCTCCGGCTTTTTCGACGACTCCACGTTAACGGGCGGCATCTATTATTGGCAGCGTGAACGCGATCGCAAAGATGTGACCGACGGCGACAAATATAAAACTAACCTTTCTCATGCGACCTGGAACGCTAACCTGGATTTTCAGTCTGGCTACGCTGCGGATATGTTCGGTCTGGATATCGCGGCGTTTACCGCGATTGAAATGGCAGAAAACGGCGACAGTGGTCATCCAAACGAAATTGCCTTCTCGAAAAAGAATAAAGGCTACGACGAAGACTATTCCGGCGATAAGAGCGGTATCAGTCTTTATAAAGCCGCCGCGAAATTTAAATATGGCCCGGTCTGGGCGCGCGCCGGTTATATTCAGCCTACCGGTCAGACGCTGTTAGCGCCGCACTGGAGTTTTATGCCGGGTACTTATCAGGGTGCGGAAGCCGGCGCCAGTTTTGACTATGGCGATGCGGGCGCGTTAAGTTTTTCCTACATGTGGACTAACGAATATAAAGCGCCGTGGCATACCGAAATGGATAAGTTTTATCAGGCGGATAAAAAAACCAATGTGGACTACCTCCACTCCATCGGCGCGAAGTACGACTTCAAAAATGATCTGGTGCTGGAAGCGGCGTTTGGTCAGTCCGAAGGCTATGTCGATCAATATTTCGCAAAGGCCAGCTATAAATTTGATTTAGGCGGCAATCCGTTCACCACCAGTTACCAGTTCTACGGCGCGCGCGACAAAGTAGACGATCGCAGCGTGAATGATATTTACGACGGTACGGCCTGGCTGCAGGCGTTGACCTTCGGCTACAAAGTCGCGGAAGTGGTTGACCTGCGTCTGGAAGGTACCTGGGTGAAAGCGGACGGTCAGCAGGGCTATTTTCTGCAACGTATGACGCCAACCTACGCCTCTTCAAACGGTCGTCTGGATATCTGGTGGGATAACCGCTCCGACTTTAACGCTAACGGTGAAAAGGCGGTTTTCTTCGGCGCGATGTATGACCTGAAAAACTGGAATCTGCCGGGCTGGGCTGTGGGCGCGTCTTACGTTTACGCCTGGGATGCTAAACCGGCAACCTGGCAAAGTAACCCGGATGCTTACTACGACAAAAACCGCACTATCGAAGAGTCCTCATACAGTCTGGATGCGGTCTATACCCTGCAGGAGGGGCGTGCCAAAGGCACCATGTTCAAACTGCACTTCACCGAATATGACAACCACTCCAATATTCCAAGCTGGGGCGGTGGTTACGGCAACATCTTCCAGGATGAACGTGACGTGAAATTTATCGTTATTGCGCCATTCACTATTTTCTGATGTCAGATGCGGCAGGCTGCCGGTCTGCCGCGCTGTTGAGGAACGACCTATGAAAAAAATTTTACTCATCGCCAGCATGACCGCCGGTTTGACGGCCTGCGCGTCATCACCCGCGCCGGAAGAAGATAGCCGGCTGAAAGAGGCGTACAGCGCCTGTATCAATACCGCACAGGGCTCGCCTGAGAAGATAGAGGCCTGCCAAAGCGTACTGAATGTCCTTAAAAAAGAGCGCAAACATCAGCAATTTGCTAACGAAGAAAGCGTGCGGGTACTGGACTATCAGCAGTGCATTCAGGCGACGCGCACGGGTAACGATCAGGCGGTCAAGGCTGACTGCGATAAGGTCTGGCAGGAAATTCGCAGTCATAATAATGTGCAATAAAACCCTGCCTTGCCACCCACGGGCGAATGTTTTCCGCCCGTGGTTTTTTCAGGCTTTATTTTCTGCCGCGATATAGCCGCGACTCAGACGTACAAACAGCATCGCCGTCGCGGCAAGTCCACATAACGCTGCGCACATCAGCCACCAGCCGGGCGAGCTTTTATCGCCGGTTAACTTCACCAGCGCGGTAGAGATGGCCGGCGTCAGGCCGCCAAAAATTGCCGTCGCCAGGCTAAAGGCCAGCGAGAAACCAACGGTACGCACATAGACTGGCATCACTTCGGTTAACGCCGCGACCATTGCGCCGTTATACATGCCAAAAAAGAAAGAGAACCACAGCAGTACCAGCGTCATGCGGGTAAAGTCGGGCGCGGCGGTCAGCCACTGCATGACGGGCCAGGTGGTGATCAGCGCCAGCAACGTAATGCCCATTAACACGGCGCGACGGCCAATCCGGTCGGAAATCGCGCCGCCAATGGGTAACCAGATAAAATTGGATACCCCCACCAACATGGTGACGATCAAACTGTCCCGCGCGCTGAGATTAAGCACGGTTCTGCCATAGGTCGGCGTATAAACGGTGATAAAATAAAATGTTGTGGTGGTCATCGCCACCAGCAGCGTTCCGGCTGTAATAATGCGCCAGTTTTTGGCGATAGTTGCAAAAATTTCCCTGGTGTCGGGGCGATGCTTGCGTTGTAAAAACGCTTCTGTTTCTTGTAATGAACGACGTAAAACAAAAATCAGCGGAATGATCATACAGCCGATAAAGAACGGAATTCGCCAGCCCCACTCCGATATCGCGTCGTGTCCCAGCGTGATATTCAGGCTATAACCAATCAACGCGGCGACAACGATCGCGACCTGCTGACTGGCGGATTGCCAGCTGGTATAAAACCCTTTATTGCCTGGCGTTGCGATTTCGGACAGATAGACCGAGACGCCGCCTAACTCAACGCCCGCAGAAAATCCTTGTAATAACCGGCCCAGCAGCACCAATGCAGGCGCTGCCAGGCCGATCGTTTGGTAGCCGGGGACGAGGGCGATGAGCAACGTACCGCAGCCCATAATCGCCAGCGTCACCATCAGCCCTTTACGACGTCCGATTCTGTCAATATAGGCGCCAAGCACAATCGCGCCGACGGGGCGCATTAAAAAACCGGAGCCAAAGACGGCAAAGGTCAACATTAATGAGGCAAATTCGCTTTCCGCCGGAAAAAACGTTCTGGCGATATAGGTGGCGTAAAATCCGAACAAGAAAAAATCAAACTGTTCAAGAAAATTGCCGCTTGTCACGCGCAGTATTGCGCCGAACGTGCCGGCGCGCGATGTTGCAGGTGTGTGTTGTGCCATAGGGTTTGCTCTCCACTGTCTTTATTGTTTTATGGGTAAGATGTTGCGGGTCAGTTGCCTGTATCCCCCGCATGTTTTCCGCGTCGCTTCTCAACTGCCCATTTGAGTAAGGCCGCGCAGCGGAAAAATCCGTGGGCGAATTTTCCGTAGGGAAGGGTAAGAAAGAGCGCCATCACCACGCCTAAATGGAGCGCCAGCAGTATGCCCATTCCGCTGGTGTCTCTGCCTGCCAGCAGCGCCAGCCCGGTAAGGCTGGTTAAGAACAGCAGCAGAATAAAGCCGCGATCCATGGGGTTCTGGCGCGCATCGCCATGTAACGGCGACCGCCGCAGATTGAGCCACAGTAGCCCGGCCGGGCCGATAAGCAGACCGATACCGCCCAGCGTGCCGAGCATGACCGGCAGGCTAAAGAACGGGTAGGGCGCTTCCCAACCGGCGACGTAGTGATAGCCCGTCGCCACGACCGTGGCGGCAAAACAGAGCATAAAACCGTAGAAGGTAAAGTGATGAAAGCGACGGCGCAGCAGCGTGAACGCATCGTCCGCTTCGTTACAGCCTTTGCCGTGACCGCCGTCGAGATATTTCAGCGTTAACGCATTGTGCGACGCTTCCGCAATCTCCGCCGAACGCGGTACACCCGGCGAGATCTCACGCCAGAAGCGGATTACGCCCGCCATAAGCAAACCGATTGCCAGCACAAAAACTGAGCCAAACATCCATGCCAGCAGGCTATGCGGAAAAATTTGATAGAAGTCACCGGCCAGCGGCGGATGAATCAGCGACCCTTTCAGCGCCATCGTCAGTAATAAAAAGAGCGTCAGACCGACTATCAGCGCCAGCGCGACGGTAATCCCCGCCCGACGGTATAACGCGCCAAAAGCGGCGGGCTGGGCATACTGTTGATATGTCTCCAGGCGGGCTTGCGCCATCGCTTTCGGCACGTTAATGGCAAATTCATGGGGCGGCGCATACTGGCACGCGTGCAGGCAGGCGCCGCAGTTATGACATAAATTCGCCAGATAATGAATATCGGCTTTACCGAATTCGAGCCGCTGGGTCATCGCCGGAAATACCGCGCAAAAACCTTCGCAGTAGCGACACGCGTTACACACTTGCATGACGCGTTCGACCTCGGCTTCCGGTTCGGTAAGCACGGTGGCCTCAATGATTAATTTTTCAAGCTGTTTCATGCTGCGCCTCCTTGTGCGCCGCGCGAGCGGCTTCTATTCCCGCAATGCGGCCAAAGGTTGTGCCGATAGACATGCCGACGCCTGCGGTATACCCCTTGCCCAGAACATTTCCTGCCATCATCTCGCCAGCAACAAACAGGTTGCGGCTTGGATGACCGGCAAAATGCACCGCGGCACGTTCATTGACTTTCAGACCCAGGTAGGTAAACGTGATGCCGGGTCGCAGCGCATAACCGTAGTAGGGCGGCGCATCAAGCGGGCGCGCCCAGTGGGTTTTCGCCGGCGTCAGGTTTTTAGTAGCGCAGTCATCAAGCAAGGTATGATCAAAATGACCGGGTTGGCAGGCCTGGTTATATTGCGTGACGGTATGGGTAAATTTTTCCGCGTCCAGCCCCAACTGGCAGGCCAGCTCAGCCAGCGTATTGGCCTGCGCGCCAGGAAAAACCGGCGGCATAAAGTGGCCGATGGCTTTGCTGTCAATAATCGAATAGCCAATTTGTCCTGGCTGTTGAGCCACCAGCCGCCCCCAAATGGCGTAACGCTTCGGCCAGAAATCTTCGCCTTCATCATAAAAACGTTCGGCGTCGCGATTCACGACAATACCCAGCGATACGCAATCCACGCGAGTACAAATACCGCCGTCGTACAGCGGCGCCCTGGCATCAATCGCTACGCAGTGCGACTGGGACGGATCGCCAATGATATCCGCGCCGGCATCCATCATAAATTTGAGTAATACGCCCTGGTTAAAACGCGTGCCGCGAATCAGGAAATTATCCGCGGGCCATTCGCCGCGGGCGTTTTCTCCCCAGGCCTCCCGCAGCCATTCACGGTTTGATTCGAAACCGCCAGCCGCTAATACGCAGGCTTTGGCGGTAATACGTTCGCTACCCGCCAGCGCTGCCACGAATTCGCCGTCATGAAGTTCAAGCGCGTGAACCGGCGTGTTATAGCGAATCTGTACGCCCAGCCGTTCGGCGCTACGGTAATAGGCATTGACGAGCGCTTTCCCTCCGCCCATAAAAAACGCATTGGTGCGCGCAACGTGGAGCGCCCCAGATAGTGGCGGTTGAAAGTTAACGCCATGTTTGCGCATCCAGTCGCGGCATTGCGAAGAGGTGCGAATGACCAGCCGCGCCAGCGCCTCGTTGGTGTTGCCGTCGGTGACTCGCCACAGATCCTGCCAGAATTCCTCTTCAGGATAGCTTTCTACCAGCACATCCTGCGGCGCATCATGCATACAGCGCAGGTTTCGTGTGTGCTGAGAATTTCCGCCGCGCCATTCCCGCGGGGCAGCCTCCAGCAGCAGAACCGATGCGCCCGCTTCCCGTGCGGTCAGGGCGGCGCATAATGCGGCATTGCCTCCGCCTATCACCAGTACATCAACCATCTTATACTCCCGTACCATTTAACTATTTGTTAAATTTGTAATTGAAATGTATACGGATAAATAAGCGGCGCGCTATCAGGTAGCGCTAAACAGGGGTTTAGTAAGCGTAAAGGGTTGCGCCTGGCCATTCACCGGCGTCGACTAACTGACGCATAACTTTGGTAAGGACTACTCTGGCGGCAAGGCCGGCGGGCGTCAGTTCATCATCCGACAGGCTGACTAAAAAATTGGGGCGGCTGAGTACCGGATTATGGACGCCGATCACGCGTAGCGCGTCGTTATCCAGATGAGAAATCGCCGCGCCGGGCTGCAATGTGGCGCCAAGACCGTCGCGCACGGCGCGCATCAACAACGCCAGGCCGTCAATTTCCGCGACGATTTCAACGTTAAGCGCATGTTCCTGGCAGACAGCGTCCAGCCTGCCGCGCAGCCCATGTCCCTGGCTTGGCATAATGAGCGGAATGCCTGCCAGTTGTTCAGGTGTGATCGGGTTATCAGGAAGCGCCGCCAGCAGGGCATGGGAGCCAATCAGAAAAAGCTGTTCTTCAAGGATCGGTCTGGCGCTCCAGCGCAGGATTTTATCTTTTTGAAAGACAACGGCTAAATCAATCTGGCGGGTATTGATCATTCTTTCCAGATTACCGGACAAGCTTTCCACCACATGCAGTCGGACATCGGCATAGTTTTCCTGCATGGCATGGATAAACGGTATACCCAGTATGGAGGCGGTACTGGGGGCCATTCCTACGCTCACATGACCGGAAAGGCGCGCTTCTCTGGCGGCGAGAATCGCGTCGTCGGCATGACGCAGGGCGAGTTGCGCCTGTGAATAAAAGGCCAGCCCGGCGTTGGTTGGCGTTACGCCGCGCGAGGTGCGCTGCAGCAGACGGATAGCAAGCTCGTTTTCCAGACGGGACATCTGTTGACTTAAGGCTGAAACGCCAATATCAAGATCCTGTGCGGCGCTGCCCATACTGCCGGTTTCAATAATACGCACGAAATAGCGTAACTGGCGAAGCTCCATTCCTGCTCTCCTGAGATGCGATAGCGTTTTTTACATTAAATCAACATCAAGCGGCAGGAAAGGGGAGGATATAAAAAAGCCAACCGGGCGGTTGGCTCTTCGAAAGATTTACACTTATTTAGTCGCGTCATCGTGCGCGTGCTCGTCTTCGCGGCAGTCGCCTTCAGCGCAGTGGCCGTAAAGATAGAGGCTGTGATTAGTTAAACGAATACCGTGTTTCGCCGCAATTTCACGCTGGCGCGCTTCAATAGAGTCATCACTAAATTCAATCACTTTTCCGCAGTCAAGGCAGATAAGATGGTCGTGATGATGCTGTTGCGTCAGTTCAAAAACGGATTTACCGCCTTCAAAATTATGGCGGGTCACGATACCGGCATCGTCAAACTGGTTCAGCACACGGTATACGGTTGCCAGACCGATTTCTTCACCCATGTCGATCAGGCGTTTGTATAAATCTTCCGCACTGACGTGATGGTTATCTGGTTCCTGAAGAACTTCCAGAATTTTTAAACGAGGAAGCGTTACTTTCAGGCCAGCCTTCTTTAATGCGGTATTGTTGTCAGTCATGCGGAATCTGTCCTGTTGCTAAACGATTCACTTCATTAGAGAAGTGACAGAAATTGCACTCAAGATAATGCGTATCATTATAGGACTGCCATGCCGAAATGAAAACCGCAAGTCTCTCGCAGATATTAATAAAACTGTGGTTTTGCCTGCAAATTCTGGCGCCACCTGATTACACCCGGACATTGTACAGGGATGGGTGCGAAAGTTACAAATTTGTAGCAATTATTTTGATTGGTCTTGTCTATTGATGCGGCGCAGATATAACGCTGCGCCGCATAAGATTAGGCGTTGAGGATGTCGTCGAGGTGCAATTCAGCCGAAACTTGCTTAACCCATTTTTCAACACGCTCGGCGGTCAGTTCAGGCTGACGGTCTTCGTCAATCGCCAGACCGACAAAATGATCGTCGTCAGCCAGACCTTTAGAGGCTTCAAAATGATAGCCTGCAGTTGGCCAGTGACCCACAATCGTGGCGCCGCGCGGCTCAATAATGTCGCGAATCGTGCCCAGCGCATCACAGAAGTATTCCGCGTAGTCTTCCTGATCGCCACAGCCAAACAGCGCCACCAGCTTACCGTTAAAGTCAATCTCTTCGAGAGTCGGGAAGAAGTCATCCCAGTCACATTGCGCTTCGCCATAGTACCAGGTTGGGATGCCCAGCAGCAGAATGTCATACCCTTCCAGGTCTTCTTTACTGCTTTTTGCAATGTCATGCACATCGGCAACGTCTTTACCAAGCTGTTTTTGAATCATTTTTGCGATATTTTCGGTATTACCGGTGTCGCTGCCGAAAAAGATGCCAGTGATTGCCATGAGTAAAATAACCTCTTGAAACTTATTGAAATGGTGGTGGCGAATTGCCCACGGATAAGGGCAATCATAGCAGAACAGGCAGATATGCGGAAACAGCAATCACGCGGGACTGCACGCTCTGCTACACGAAATATGAAACAAAACTTATTTTCAGACTAAACCCTGGCCGCGCAGCGCCATAAGCTGCTTCATTAATATTTCTTCAATGAGCTCGCTGCGGCTAATGTTGCGCGCTTCGGCCAGCTCATTCAGCGCGTCAACCGCTTGTGCGTTGAGTTTTAATTCGACACGCTTGAGGCCACGAACTTTGTCGCGTTTTAACTGGTTGCGCTTGTTGATGCGTAACTGTTCATCGCGCGAAAGCGGATTCGTTTTAGGTCGTCCCGGGCGACGCTCGTGCGCGAACAGATCTAATGTCGTACGGTCCGTTTGTTCTTTGGCCATGATTTTGGTGACTTCGGGGGAAACAATCAGCCAGGCTTATGCCCGGATGGATAGCGCGCCATCATACATCAGCGAGGAAGCGACGCCAACGCCCGCGCGCGTAATCGCGCACAGGCGATGAGTTTTTAATCAGTTAGCGTTTATCGTGCAGATAACGGCGGATGGCGCGCAGAACCGCCTCTGGTTTTTCAGCATGTACCCAGTGGCCCGCGCCGGCGATCACATGCGCGCGCGCCAGAGGGAATTGCGCCAGCAGCGCGTCGCGGTACGCTTCGGTCACGTACGGCGAGTTACCGCCTGGAATAAACAGCGCCGGATGTTCCCAGGGCGGAATGGTTTCCCAGCCGACGATATGCGGATACTGCTCCCATAATACCGGAACATTAAAACGCCATTCGCCTTCAGCCCAGGATTTTAACAGAAACTGGATCACGCCTTCTTCGTTGAGGTGTTGGCGCATAATCCCTGCCGCCTGTTGGCGGGATGTCGCGTCGGATTCGCTGACGGCATTAATGGCCGCGAAAATGCGATCGTGGCGGCGAACGTGATAATCCACGGGGGCGATATCAATCGCGACCAGACGATCGATGCGATCGGGCGCCAGCGCCGTCAGCGCCATTACCGCTTTTCCGCCCATGGAATGACCAATAAACGTCGCTTTTTCAATCTGCTGCGCGTCAAGCGTATCCAGAAGATCCTGGGCCATTGCCGGATAATCCATGACCGGATCGCGCGGCGATAAACCATGATTGCGCATATCGACCTGAATAATGTCGTGATCGGTCACCAGATCGCGCGCCAGTACGCCGAGGTTGTCCAGGCTGCCAAACAGGCCATGAACGAGAACGATGGGGGAATTATTGTGCAGGTTTTGTGCAGATTGCGCTCGGATGTTTAATTTCATGGCAAAGTTCTTTTTTTCGCTCTGTCGGGTTAGGGTATTATGTTGACCATTCTGCCACTGGGCTGCAACCTCTAAGGTTTACTCCGAGTTTTTTTGTCAGCCGGGCTTAACGCTATCCGCTGTTGGGATTTGTTCCTATAATCCCAATGACTTGTATTCAGCAAAGACATCGCACTGGATTAAGATGAAAACGATTGAAGTTGATGATGAACTCTATAGCTATATTGCCAGCCACACCAAGCATATCGGCGAGAGCGCATCCGACATTTTACGGCGTATGTTGAAGTTTTCCGCCACGACACAGCCAACGGCTTCAGCGGTGAAGGGGACGCCTGCGGCGCAACCCGTTGCCGAAGCGAAACCGGTCAACCCGGTAAAAGACAAAGTTCGCGCGATGCGTGAGCTGTTGTTGTCTGACGAATATGCCGAGCAGAAAAAAGCGGTCAACCGCTTTATGCTGATTCTGACTACACTCTATTCACTGGATCACCACGCGTTTGCGGAGGCGACGGGGTCGTTGCATGGCCGCACGCGCGTCTATTTTGCGGCGGATGAACAAACGCTGCTGAAAAATGGGAATCAAACTAAACCTAAGCACGTTCCCGGCACGCCGTACTGGGTGATCACCAACACCAACACCGGCCGTAAATGCAGCATGATCGAACACATCATGCAGTCAATGCAATTCCCGGCGGAATTGATTGAAAAGGTTTGCGGAACAATTTAATCCTTGCATTAGAAGGACCAGGCAATGGCAATCCACAACCGCGCAGGACAACCCGCGCAACAGAGTGATTTGATTAACGTCGCCCAACTGACGGCGCAGTATTATGTACTGAAACCGGAGGCAGGGAATGCAGAACATGCCGTGAAATTTGGCACTTCCGGCCATCGCGGCAGCGCAGGTCGTCACAGTTTCAACGAACCGCATATTCTGGCGATCGCCCAGGCGATTGCTGAAGAGCGGGCGAAAAATGGCATTACCGGCCCCTGCTATGTGGGGAAAGACACCCATGCGCTCTCGGAACCGGCCTTCATTTCCGTGCTGGAAGTGCTGGCGGCAAACGGCGTAGACGTTATCGTGCAGGAAAATAATGGCTTTACGCCAACGCCTGCCGTGTCAAATGCTATCCTGGTCCATAACAAAAAAGGCGGCCCGCTGGCTGATGGTATTGTCATTACGCCGTCGCACAACCCGCCGGAAGATGGCGGTATTAAATATAATCCGCCCAATGGCGGCCCGGCGGACACCAACGTCACTAAAGTGGTAGAAGATCGCGCCAATGCGCTGCTGGCGGATGGCCTGCAAGGCGTTAAGCGCATCTCTCTGGATGCGGCAATGGCCTCGGGCCACGTTAAAGCGGTAGATCTGGTACAGCCGTTTGTCGAAGGGCTGGCGGATATCGTTGATATGGCGGCGATTCAGAAAGCCGGTCTGACGCTGGGCGTTGATCCGCTGGGCGGCTCCGGTATTGAATACTGGAAACGTATCGCTGAGCATTACAAACTTAACCTGACGTTAGTTAACGATCAGGTTGATCAAACCTTCCGCTTTATGCACCTTGATAAAGATGGCGCGATCCGTATGGATTGCTCCTCCGAATGTGCGATGGCGGGTTTGCTGGCGCTGCGTGACAAGTTTGACCTGGCCTTCGCCAACGACCCGGACTACGACCGTCATGGCATCGTGACGCCTGCAGGGCTGATGAACCCGAACCATTATCTGGCGGTCGCCATTAACTATCTGTTCCAGCATCGTCCGCTGTGGGGCAAAGACGTGGCTGTCGGTAAAACGCTGGTCTCTTCCGCGATGATTGACCGCGTGGTGAATGACTTGGGACGCAAGCTGGTGGAAGTGCCGGTAGGCTTCAAATGGTTTGTTGACGGTTTGTTCGACGGCAGCTTTGGTTTCGGCGGGGAAGAGAGCGCGGGCGCTTCGTTCCTGCGTTTCGACGGTACGCCGTGGTCTACCGATAAAGACGGGATCATCATGTGCCTGCTGGCGGCGGAAATCACCGCCGTTACCGGGAAAAACCCGCAAGAGCATTACAATGAACTGGCAGCGCGTTTTGGCGCGCCGAGCTATAACCGTCTGCAGGCGGCAGCGACCTCGGCCCAGAAAGCGGCATTGTCTAAACTGTCTCCGGAAATGGTGAGCGCCAGCACGCTGGCAGGCGACCCGATTACCGCGCGTCTTACCGCAGCGCCGGGTAATGGCGCATCGATTGGCGGCCTGAAGGTAATGACCGATAACGGCTGGTTCGCCGCGCGTCCATCCGGTACGGAAGACGCTTACAAGATCTATTGCGAAAGCTTCCTGGGGGAAGAACATCGCAAGCAGATTGAGAAAGAAGCCGTTGAAATCGTTAGCGAAGTATTGAAAAACGCCTGATGGGCGATATGGAAGAAAAAGGAGCCTTACGGCTCCTTTTTTGTATTAACGGCGCTGCGCTTATCAGGCCTGTAAATCGCCTCCAGGCCGGATAGGGCGCTTGTGATATCAGACTTATTCGCTCTGAGTCGCCAGATGTCGGCGGCAGGTGAGGGCGTCGCATTCAATACGCACCACGCAAACCGCTTTCATCATATCTTCCCGATAACTGAAGGTTTTTCCAGGATCGGTCTGACGCATAATGACGTCCAGGCCGTAGCGCATCTCATCGCGTGTTTGCAATATCGATGCCAGTCCGGTGGCGAAAACGCTGGTGTAGGCGTAGCTATAATCACAGGGGTCATCGGCACGTAGTAATGCATGGTCGCCGTCCATTTCAATGCATACTGCCGGGTTCTTACGTAACAGACGCATCTTTTTCCCGGTGCGTGCGCCGTGAAAATAAAATATCCAGCGTCCGTTCTGATACTCGTAGCCAAAATTTACGGGGACAACATACGGACAGAGATTGTCGTTAAACCCTATCCGACACACTTCGTGTTTATTGAGAATAGCCAGTATTTCTGCTATATCAGTGACTTCCCGTTCTGGATTACTCATTTCTATTATCTTATTCAAAGAGTGAAAATGCCCGGACTACCGTTACCGCAGCCCGGGCGCGCCATCAGCCGTGTTTATTTTTCAATTCAAAACGCGGTGAGACCAGGCCGTATAACGTCCAGCCGAGGAAGGTCACAATTGAGCCGTACAGCATGGCTTCTTCACCGGAGGAATATAGCGCGTAGAAGCTATACATGGCGCCAACGAAGGCCACGAAGTTAGCGACTTTCGCTTTTGATGACGGCACATTCGCCATTTTCTGAATGATAACCAGCGCGGCCATCGACAGAATATACGGAATAATGTTCGTCACCACCGCCAGGTTAACCAGGACGTTAAACTGACTATTCAGCGACGGGCTAATGGTCATCAGCGACAGGCCAGTCTGAATAATCACAATAATCAACATCCCCTGAACCGGCGCGTCGACTTTCGTTACACGAGAGAAGACTTTCGGGAAATAGCCTTCGTCAGCGGAGGATTTAAAGACCTGAGCGATAGTGAACTGCCAGCCCAGCAGCGAGCCGCAGCAGGACATTACCATCAGCGCCATGATCACTTTACCTACCGCAGGCGTGAACATCTGGGCAAACGCCAGACCAAACGGCGCCGTGGAGTTCGCCAGATCCATGTTCGGCACAATCCCGGCAATCACGTTAGTCGAAACGATATAGATGACCGCCGCGCCCAGCGTACCGCCCAGTACCGCGATGGGGACGTTCTTTTCCGGATTCTCGACCACGTCTGCGTTGGCGCAGGCGGATTCCAGTCCAAGAAATGCCCACAACGTCATGGCGATGGAAGAACCGACCGCGCTAAAGAACGGAACATGGTGCGGGTTCCATGACGCTACGTACATGCTGGGGCTAAACCAGAACCAGCCAATGATGCACAGGCCGACAACCGGAATGATGACGCCCCAAACGGTAACGCTACTGATCTGTCCGGTAATACGCGCGCCGCCAAAGTTTGCGATAGTACAAACCCACAATACGGCGATAGTCGCCAGGCCGATCTGGAGCGGCGTCAGCGCGGCGCCGAACAGTTCGGTGCCATAGCCGACAGCAGAGATGGCGATAGCCACGTTGGCGATCAGCAGCGAGACGCCGTAGGTATAGTTCGCCATAAAGTTGCCGGATTTACCGAAGGCATATTCGGCGTAACCGCCCATGCCGCCGGATTTACGGCTAAACATACCGCATTTCGCAAACGCCCAGGCCAGCGCCATCGAGCCGACGGCGGTGACCAGCCAGGAGATAATGGATATCGTGCCGACTTCAGACAGTTTGGTCGGTAGCATGATGATCCCGGAGCCCATCATGTTGACCATAGTCAGAATTGTGAGCTGCACGACACCCATTTTATTGGATTTAGGTTTACTCATAATTTTTCCTCCTTCAGCAGGGAGCGCTGCGCGTCACGAGGTTTAATGACGTAGCACCAGACCTGCTTACGGCCGTCGTGTTCTTCGATATAAACGCCCTGCAGTTCAGGCGCAAAGCCCGGCAGCAGGTTGATCCCTTCTTCCAGGGCGCTGAAGTAACGCAGGACAGAACCGCCCCAGATTTCACCCGGAACTACACACAGCACTCCCGGCGGGTAAGGCAGAGCGCCTTCAGCCGCGATACGACCTTCCGCTTCCGGCAGGCGAACCAGTTCGACCTCGCCGCGCAGATAGGCATAGTTGGCCTCTTGCGGATTCATACTGACTTTCGGGAAATGCGATTTACGGAACATCTCTTTTTGCAGCTGTTTCACGTTGTGCCGTGCATAGAGATCGTGCATCTCCTGGCAAAGCTGACGCAGGGTGTAGCCGGCATAACGCGCTTCATGCTGTTTGTAGATGGACGGTAATACTTCCGCTAACGGCGCATCAGCTTCCAGCAGTTTTTCGAAACGAGCCAGCAGGGCGACAAGCTGTTGTAACTTCGCCATGTCTTCTGCCGGCGTCAGCAGGAACAGAATGGAGTTGAGGTCGCATTTTTCCGGCACAACGCCGTTCTCGCGCAGGAAGTTGGCGAGGATCGTGGCAGGAACGCCAAAGTCTTCATATTCGCCGCTTGCTGCATTAATGCCCGGTGTGGTGAGCAGCAGTTTGCAAGGGTCGACAAAGTACTGATGTTCGGCATAGCCTTCAAACGCATGCCAGTGTTCTCCCGGAACGAAGTGGAAGAAGCGTAGATCGCTGGCGATCTCTGATGTCGGGTATGACTGCCACGGCTTACCATCAATCAGTTCTGGTACGAACGGACGGATGTGATGACAGTTTTCGAGGATCAATTTACGGGCATCGATGCCGTTAACCACGCAATCCATCCACATATTGCGACCGCTGACGCCTTCGTGCATTTTGGCGTTAACGTCCAGCGCGGCGAACAGCGGATAGAACGGGCTGGTGGAGGCGTGCATCATAAAGGCGTTGTTCATGCGCTTATGCGGAACGTAGCGCGATTGCCCTTTGATATGGCTATCTTTTTTATGGATCTGCGAGGTCTGGGAGAAACCGGCTTGTTGTTTGTGAACGGACTGCGTCACCAGAATACCCGGATCGTTTTCGTTCAGTTCCAGCAGCAGCGGCGAACAATCGGCCATCATCGGAATAAATTGTTCATAGCCGACCCAGGCGGAGTCAAACAGGATGTAGTCGCACAGATGACCAATTTTATCGACGACCTGACGGGCGTTATAAATGGTACCGTCATAGGTGCCTAACTGGATGACGGCCAGACGGAATGGACGTGCTTCGCGGGCACGCTGCGGCGTGACTTCGCTAATCAGCTCGCGCAGGTAATCTTCTTCGAAGCAGTGAGCGTCGATCCCGCCGATAAAACCATACGGGTTACGTGCGGTTTCCAGATAAACTGGCGTTGCGCCCGCCTGCAATAATGCGCCGTGGTGGTTAGATTTGTGGTTGTTACGGTCAAACAGTACCAGATCGCCCGGCGTTAACAGCGCGTTGAGTACGACTTTGTTAGAGGAGGAGGTCCCGTTCAGCACAAAGTAGGTCTTATCGGCGTTAAAGACTTTCGCCGCATGTTGCTGCGCAATGCAAGGCGCGCCTTCGTGAATCAGCAGATCGCCCATCGCCACGTCCGCGTTGCATAGGTCGGAGCGGAAGAGCGTTTCGCCAAAGTATTCCACGAACTGATTACCGGCAGGATGACGGCGGAAGAATTCGCCGCCCTGATGCCCCGGGCAGTCAAATGCGCTGTTGCCCTGGTTGACATAATCCACCAGCGCGCGGAAAAACGGCGGACGTAACTGCGTTTCGTAGTGGCTTGCTGCGGTTTCCAACTGGCGACCATAGAAGGCAGTACGGGATTCATTATATTCGAATACACCAGAGATACGCGACAAATACTCAGGCGGTACGCGCCCTTCGTCATGAGTCGCGACAAACACGGGAATACCGTAACCCGTTGCGTCGATTTCATCGAGTTTTCCGTGTTCAATGTCGTCGATGGATAACACGATGGCAGCCACGTCGATGAAACGACTCTCATCAACATTTACAATATTACGGTGTGTAGAAAAACAATCCGGGCAATGACGGCTAACGGCAATTTTTAATTCTGACATTTTTCATCTCTTTATTTCAGGTAATAGCAGGCCCTCAATTTCTCGCATGAGAAACTGATTCTTCCGGAAAAAATCAAAGCTATCCCGCTGATAAAAAAATCAGTAAATTAGCTTTATTTTAGATGTAATAAATCCCAACCCGTCCGGTTGCAGGAAATTCAGGATTTAAGGAGTTGAGTACTACGATATACAGGCAGAAACCGCGATAACTAAAATTGCGCTGAGTCGGAATTTCTTCTGTCAAACCACATAGTTAGCTGGCTGGGCGTAAAGGAATTACCGTACTGTCGCTTTTAACAATTCGAGTTATTTAGGCAATAGACCTGAATGACATAAGGGTCGGAAAGACCTGTATGCTGAAGTACCCGTAGCAGAAAAACTACCGGGCATTAAAGAAATGAAAGTCGAAACTATTACGGTGGGCAAACATCATAATATGCGTTGTCCGCCTTATATGGGGCATAAAACGATTATTATTTTCCATTTTGAGGTCCTTTCATTGATTTATTGAAAGCATGGATATTTTATCCAGGAAGCGCCAGCAATCTGTGAACCAGATCAACAAAAAACGATCATTTGAAAAATAATTAGTCGGCGATTATGCATATCGTGCTGTGAAATAACTGATTGTTTCTTAAATGTTAATTATATGTTTTTTATATTCTCCATAAAATATAATATCGCCGCGAAAATAATTATTCGCGACGCCGAAAATAAATGACACAAAAATTAGAAGTTATTTAAAAATAATGAATAGCTATTCACGGCATAAAGCGATAGCCAATTCCGGTTTCGGTAATAAAATGGCGTGGGCGGGTGGGATCTTGTTCCAGTTTCTGGCGTAAATGTCCCATATAGATGCGCAAATAGTGGCTATGCTCCACGGCGTTAGGGCCCCAGACCTGGTTTAATAACTGCCGTTGGGTTAATACTTTGCCGGTATTATTGAGTAATACCGCCAGCAGGCGGAACTCAATCGGCGTCAGATGGATTTCTTCGTCGCCACGGTGGATCAACCGTGCGGCGAGATCGACCGTCACGCCGGAAAAGCGGACGATCGGATCGGCGCAAGGGCTGGCGGCGTGCCGTCGCAGCGCGACACGCAAACGCGCCTGCAATTCGCCAATGCCGAATGGCTTGCTCAGGTAATCATCAGCTCCGGCGTCAAGCGCGGCAATCTTATCGCTTTCTTCGCTGCGGGCGGAAAGGACAATCACCGGTATTGCGCTCCACTGACGCAGGTCACGAATAAAATCGATTCCATCGCCGTCCGGCAGGCCGAGATCGAGAATAATCAGATCGGGCTTTCGCGTGGCGGCTTCCAGTAAACCACGTTGTAATGTTTCAGCTTCATACACGCGCAGGCCGTCGCCTTCCAGCGCGGCGCGCAGAAAGCGGCGGATGGCCTGTTCATCTTCAACAATCAGAACGTTTGTCACATATCCTCATGAAAATCATCAAGTTCAGGTGGCTTTCCTTGCGGCAGCGTCACACGGAAACAGGCGCCGCCCTGCGGTCGATTATAGGCGGTAAGCGTGCCGCCGTGTACCTCTACGATAGCATGGCAAATCGCCAGCCCCAGCCCCACGCCGGGGACGGCGGACTCTTTGTTGCCGCGGGCGAACTTATCGAAAATCTTCTGTTCTTGCCCCGCAGGAATACCCGGCCCGTTATCCCAGACATCCAGTTGTAAACGATCGTCCTTAACCGCAGCATCAATGCCGATACTGGCCTGCGGCCCGGCGTACTTAACGGCGTTTTCCAGCAAGTTGATCAGGACGCGCTCAAATAAGGGGCCATCGACATGGATAAGCGTTAACTGTTGCGGCAGCGACAATGTAATCGGATGCAATAAACCCGGCTCTAACATCTGTAACGCGCTCCCGACGACCTCTTCCAGCGTCAGCCACTCTTTTTTAAGATTAAACCCGCCGGACTGAATACGCGCCATATCCAGCAAATTATTCACCAGCCGGGTGGTGTTGAGAATATGCTGGCGAATTTCACTGGCCTGACGCGCGTGGGGCGATCCTGCGCTGGCTAGATCCAGCGTCAAAATTTCCGCCTGGCCGAACAATACCGTCAGCGGCGTGCGTAAATCATGCGACAGCGCCGCCAACAGAGCGTTGCGAATACTTTCGCGCTCGCTGGCGAGACGCGCCTGTTCCTCGCTGGCGGTCAGCGTCAGTCGTTCCAGCGCGTTGGCGACAAGCAGAGTGAATGTTTCCAGCAGGCGTTGCTGCTCCGGCACCATTAACTGACGCAAATTACCCGGTTCGACGATAGCCAGACCGTACGTTTTATCGGCGCTTTTCAGCGGCAGGATTTGATAAGGCACGCCAGGGAGGGTATCGGTGCCTGCGCCGGCAGGCTGGCCTTTATCAAAACTCCAGCGCGCAATTGCGTCGTCCCACGGCGTCATGCCTTGCTGGTGGGTGAGAGGCAGCAACTTACCGTTAGCATCAGGTAATAAAATTTGGCTGCGCGCCTGAAACGTCGAGGCGATAAACCGCTCGCTGGTCGCGGCGATATCATGTTCGCTACGCCCGACGGCCAGCGCTTTAGACATTTCATATAAATGGCGGGTACGCTGTTCCCGATAACGGGCGACGCGCGCCTGATAGCGCACCCCGGCAGTAAGATTGCCAATCACCAGACCTACCGTCAGCATCACGGCAAAGGTCAGCAAATATTGCACGTCCGAAACGGCGAGCGTACCGCGTGGCGCGATAAAAAAGAGATCGAAACTCGCCACGTTAATCACCGTCGCTACCACCGACGGCCAGCGTCCGTAAAGCAGCGCAATCACCACTACGCCCAGCAAATAGAGCATCACCAGATTGGCGGCGTCAAAGGTGACAAGCCACTGCATAGCGATAAGCGTGGTGATGGCGCAAAGCGCCACGGCGACCAGACAGCCCTGAATCTGCCCACGCCATTTCTCTTTAAAAGGTCGGTTATCAGGCGTTTGCGCCAACGCGCGGGCAGGCGGTTCTTCCAGCGCGACGATCACCTGATCGAGATCCGGCGCGCGCCTGGCAAGACGGTCGGCGAAAGCGTCACGTCGCCACCAGCGTCGCGACGCCGGGCGGCCCATGACGATTTTCCCCAGATTATGTTCGCGGGCATAGCGCACGACCGCTTTCTCTTCGGCGGGATCGGACAGGGTGGCGGTTTCCGCGCCAAGCTCCTGCGCCAGGCGCAGCGCGCTTAAAATGGCCCGCCGTTGTTTTTCCGGTAAGCGGTGTAACGTTGGCGTTTCGACATAGACGGCGTGCCAGACGCTGCCGAGCCGGGAGGCCAGACGCGCCGCGGTACGCACCAGTTTTTCGCTGCCGGTGTTATGCCCGATACACAGTAAAATCGCATCGCGGGTATGCCATACTTTTTCTTCGCCCGGATGCGCGCGCCAGGCGCGCATCTGATCGTCCACGCGATCGGCTGTCCGGCGTAGCGCCAGCTCGCGGAGGGCGATCAGATTGCCCTTGCGGAAAAAATGTTCAATAGCGCGTTCCGCCTGGCCGGCGATATACACTTTACCTTCGTTGAGCCGTTGGCGCAGATCGTCGGGAGGCAGATCGACCAGTACGACTTCATCGGCGGCATCAAAAAAGGGATCGGGGACGGTTTCGCGCACCTGAATCCCCGTGACGCCGCTCACCACATCATTCAGACTTTCCAGATGTTGTACGTTCACGGTGGTGAAAACGTCTATTCCCGCTTCCAGCAGCTCTTCAATATCCTGCCAGCGCTTAGGATGGCGTGAGCCAGGCGCGTTACTGTGCGCCAGCTCATCCATTAAAATCAGCGCCGGACGCCGGGCGAGGGCGGCATCCAGGTCAAATTCGCGAATTTGCCGCCCCCGGTGCGAGTGACGTTTTGGCGGCAGAATGGTCAGCCCGTCAAGTAGCGCGGCGGTCTCTTCACGGCCGTGCGTCTCTACCACGCCGATCACCACATCCAGCCCCTGCGCTCGCAGCCGCTGCGCTTGCGCCAGCATCGCCCAGGTTTTTCCGACGCCTGCGCAGGCGCCGAAGAAAATTTTCAACTTCCCCCGGTGGGGCGGGGGCGTTTGTTCCAACAAGCGATCCGGATCAGGACGCAAGGGTTCGTCGTTCATTTCGCTCTGTGTCCCTGTAGCGCATCCAGCGCCAGATTAAGCTCAACAATATTCACCACCGGTTGCCCAAGAAAGCGCGCCAGCGGCCTGTGCGTATATTCTGCAACCAGTTGCGCGACCTGTTCAACGGGAAGCTGGCGAGCCGCCGCCACGCGGGGGATTTGCCATGCCGCGGCGCCGGGTGTCAGATTATTATCCAGCCCGCTTGCCGACGCCGTCGCCAGCTCAACCGGAACCGCGGAACTCGCCTGGGGGTTAGCGGCGCGTAGCGCGGCGACGCGGGCCTGTATTTGCGCATCCAGTTCGGGATTGCTGGCGGCCAGGTTGCTTCCGCCCGACGCCAGTGGATTATAAGGCGTATCGGCGGTGGCGGAGGGCCGGCCATGAAAATAGCCCGCGGCGGTAAACGATTGTCCGATAAGCGCTGAGCCGCGTATCACATTGTCTTTATGAATCAGCGAGCCATTAGCCTGCCAGGGAAACCACCACTGCCCCAGCGTCGTGGTCAGAAGCGGATACACGCCGCCGGTCAATAACAGCAGAAATAACATTGTCGAAAAAGCAGGACGTAAACCGATCATCATACACCTCACGCCAGACCCAGCAGGGTCAGCAGCACATCAATCACTTTGATACCAATAAACGGCACCACCAGACCACCCAGACCATAGATCCATAAATTACGGCGCAGCATGGCCGATGCGGAAAGCGGCTTATAACTCACACCTTTTAATGCCAGCGGGATCAGAAATATGATAATCAGGGCGTTAAAGATCACCGCGCTCAGAATGGCGGAGTTCGGCGAATGCAGCCCCATCACGTTGAGCGCGTTTAGCTGCGGATAGGTAGCGGCAAACGCGGCGGGAATAATGGCGAAATATTTCGCTACATCATTCGCGATACTGAAAGTGGTGAGCGAGCCGCGCGTCATCAGCATCTGCTTACCGATATGCACCACTTCAATCAACTTGGTCGGGTTAGAGTCCAGATCCACCATATTACCGGCTTCTTTTGCCGCCTGGGTGCCGGAGTTCATCGCCACCGCGACGTCAGCCTGCGCCAGCGCCGGGGCATCGTTAGTGCCGTCGCCGGTCATGGCGACCAGCCGTCCTTCCGCCTGATATTGACGGATCAGCGCCAGCTTGGCTTCCGGCGTGGCTTCGGCAAGAAAATCGTCCACACCGGCTTCGGCGGCAATCGCTGCCGCCGTCAGGCGGTTATCGCCAGTGATCATCACCGTTTTAATACCCATCTTTCGTAGCTGGGCGAAACGTTCTTTAATGCCGCCTTTAACGATATCCTTGAGGGCGATAACACCCAGTACGCGCGCGCCTTCCACGACCACCAGCGGCGTCGCGCCCAGACGCGCTACGTTCTCGACATTTTGCTCGACATCGGCGGGAAAATGGCCGCCATTGCTCTCGACATGACGCCGAATCGCGTCCACCGAGCCTTTACGGATCATCCGGTTATCGATATTAATCCCGCTCATGCGGCTTTGCGCGGTAAACGGAACAAAGGTGGCATGAAGCGACTGCACATCGCGTTCACGCAGGTTAAAGCGCTGTTTGGCGAGGATCACAATGCTGCGGCCTTCCGGCGTTTCGTCGGCCAGCGAAGCGAGCTGCGCGGCGTCAGCCAGCGTGCGTTCGTCCACCCCTCGGGCGGGTATAAAATCGGACGCCTGGCGGTTGCCGAGCGTGATAGTGCCGGTTTTATCCAACAGTAACACGTCGACATCGCCCGCGGCTTCTACGGCGCGGCCGCTGGTGGCGATGACGTTCGCGCCCAACATTCGGCTCATTCCGGCTACGCCAATGGCGGAGAGTAGCCCGCCGATGGTGGTAGGGATCAGGCACACCAGCAACGCCACCAACACGGTGACGCTGACCGCGTTACCGCCCCAGGCGGAGAAGGGCCACAGGGTGGCGGTCGCCAGTAAAAAGACAATGGTCAGGGCGATGAGCAAAATCGTCAGGGCAATCTCGTTAGGCGTTTTCCGCCGCTGCGCGCCTTCCACCATCGCGATCATCCGGTCAAGAAAGGTTTCGCCAGGATTGACGCTACAGGCAATCACCAGCCAGTCGGAAAGAATTCGCGTGCCGCCGGTGACAGAGGCGAAATCGCCGCCGGACTCACGGATCACGGGCGCGGATTCGCCGGTAATCGCACTTTCATCCACCGAGGCGCCGCCTTCGATGACCTCGCCGTCGCAGGGAATAATATCGCCCGCTTTGACCAGGACAATGTCGCCTTTCCGCAGTTCAGCGGTGGGCACGTTATCGGCCTGCGCATCATGACGCGGGGCGCGCAGGCGGCGAGCGAACGCGGTCTTTTTCACCCCTTTCAGACTGTTTGCCTGGGCTTTGCTGCGGCCTTCCGCCAGCGCTTCGGCAAAATTGGCGAACAGTACGGTGAACCATAACCACAGACTGATCACCCCTGTAAACAGGGCGCTTCCCGCTATTTGTCCTGTTACCATAGCGAGTGTTAACAAGGTGGTTAGCACGCTGCCGGCCCAGACCACAAACATCACCGGGTTACGCCACTGGGCGCGTGGGCTTAATTTTTTTACGGCATCCGTTAGCGCCTGTACGAGTAAAACAGGTTCAAACAACGCCAGTTGCTTGCGACTCATATCAATGTACTCCACATCGCTCAAGGTAAAGAGAAATGTTCCGCTACCGGGCCAAGCGCCAGGGCAGGAATAAACGTCAGCGCGCCGACCAGCAGTACCGTGCCGATGAGCAGTCCAATAAATAGCGCGCCGTGGGTCGCCAGCGTTCCCTGACTGGCCGGCTGTACTTTTTTACTGACCAGCGATCCGGCGATGGCCATGACAGGAATAATCACGCCGAAACGTCCGACGAACATGCAGAACGCCAGCAAACAGTTCCAGAAAGGCGAGTTAGCGCTCAGACCCGCAAAGGCGCTACCGTTATTGTTGGCGGCAGAGGAGACGGCATATAGCACTTCGCTAAAACCGTGCGGGCCAGGGTTCAGCATTGCGCTGCGTCCGGCATCCGTCATCATCGCCAGCGCCGAACCCAACAAGACCAGCATCGGCGTGACCAGAATCGCCAGCGCGGTCATTTTCATTTCGCGCACGTCGATTTTTTTCCCCAGATACTCCGGCGTGCGACCGATCATCAGCCCCGCGATAAACACCGCCAGCAGGACAAACAGCAACATGCCGTACAGCCCTGAACCGACGCCGCCAAAGACCACTTCGCCAATTTGCATCAGCCACATCGGCACCATACCGCCCAGAGCGGTAAACGAGTCGTGCATGGCATTTACCGCCCCGCAGGACGCCGCGGTCGTGACGACGGCAAACAGGCTGCTGGCCAGCACGCCAAAGCGTGTTTCTTTACCCTCCATGTTGACGCTACTGTCCGCGCCAGCCGCCAACAGATGTGGATTTCCCTGAACTTCCGCCCACATCACTACCGCTACGCAGACCACAAAAATGAATGACATTGCCCACAGTAGTGCGCGTCCCTGACGGCGATCGCCCGCCGCTTCGCCAAAGGCGAAACAGAGCGCGGCTGGAATCAAAAATATCGCCAGCATCTGCGCCAGATTAGTGAGCGCGGTGGGGTTTTCGAACGGATGCGAAGAGTTGGCGTTAAAGAAACCGCCGCCGTTAGTGCCAAGCATTTTGATCGCCTCCTGCGAAGCAACCGGACCCATCGGCAAGAGTTGTTTAGCGCCTTCAAGAGTGGTGATGGGCTGATAAGCCGACAGGTTTTGCGGTACGCCCTGTTGGATAAAAAACAGCGCGATAATTAACGCGACAGGAAATAATATCCATAGCGTAATGCGTACCAGATCCTGCCAGGCATTACCCAGCGTGTGCACATTCTGGCGCGTAAAGGCGCGGATAAGCGCAAAAACCACCGCAATCCCGGTCGCCGCCGACAGGAAATTTTGCACCGTCAGCCCCGCCATCTGGCTAAAGTAGCTCAGCGTGCTTTCGCCGCTGTAAGCTTGCCAGTTGGTATTGGTGACGAAGCTGACGGCGGTATTCAACGCCAGATCCCAGGACAGCCCCGGTAGCCGCTGCGGATTTAAGGGCAGCCACTCCTGCCAGAATAGCAGGCAAAACAGGATGCCCAGTCCCAGCAGATTGAGCGTCAGTAGCGCCAGTAAATACTGACGCCAGTTCATTTCGTGGTCGGTAATGCCAAGAGTCCGCCAGAGGATACGCTCAATGCCAGCCACGCCCGGCAACGGAACGGCGGCGATGAGCCTTGCCAGGCCCGAACCCAACGGTTTCGCCAGTACTAATAAAATCAGTAAAAAACTGGCGATCAGTAAAAATCCTTGCGCGGCCATCAGAACGCCTCCGCATTAATCAGGGCATAGACCAGATAACCTAAAAGTAAGAAAACCAGCACGATGCCGGTTATCACGCCTGCACTCACAGAGCACCTCCAGTGGCATTGTTTTACTCCTGAGAAAGGTAATTTTTTGGCTGCAAAGATTTCGCAAAAATTGGCGGGCGGAGTGTAAAAAAAGTATAAAAATGGCAAAGACCATTATTTAACTAATGATTAGTATTAATTTAACTTTTTTGTAACTAATTTACGCTTTGAATGTAAATCTGCTGGAAAAGCGTGAAAATAAGTGGTCGGATGAGTAGTAAAATTACACCGAAAGCGGTACTATTTTAATCAGGTAACGAGGTTCAATTTTTCGGTGCTATTCACCGATTCAATCTATACCGGGGCGGGTAGCGTCGGTATAAAGGGGGGAAACGTATGGAACACTATAAAGACTATCCGGCGCATGTCATTTTTGTCCGTCGTGCTTTCGCGGTGATCGCAGGCGTGCTGGCGCTGCCGGTGATGCTCTTCTGGAAAGACCGCGCGCGTTTTTATAGTTATCTGCACCGTGTCTGGTCGAAAACCAGTGATAAGCCGGTATGGATGGCGCAGGCTGAAAAAGCCACCTGCGACTTTTATTAATCGCGACCAGCCTGAAAAACCGTCAGCCGCCACGCTGGCGGTTTTTTTATGCGCCAGGGTCTACACTGTTTAACGCTATTCGCCGTGACGTTTCATCTTTCAGGAGTTGTATGCCCACCCATTTAGTCTGGTTCAGGCGCGATCTGCGTTTACAGGATAACCTTGCGCTGGCCGCCGCCTGCCGCGATGCATCCGCGCGGGTGCTGGCGCTTTATATTTCCACCCCCGCCCAGTGGCAGGCTCATGATATGGCGCCGCGGCAGGCGGCATTCATCAGCGCGCAGCTCAATGCGCTACAGACGGCCCTTGCAGAGAAAGGCATTCCGCTGCTGTTTCATGAAGTGGCGGATTTTAACGCCAGTATTGAAACGGTCAAAAATGTTTGCCGACAGCATGACGTCAGCCATCTGTTTTATAACTATCAGTATGAGTTTAACGAGCGTCAGCGTGATGCGGCGGTGGAAAAAACGCTGCCCTCTGTCATCTGCGAAGGCTTTGACGATAGCGTGATTCTGGCGCCCGGCGCGGTGATGACCGGCAATCATGAAATGTATAAAGTTTTTACGCCGTTTAAAAACGCCTGGTTGAAACGGCTAAAAGAGGATATTCCGCCATGCGTTCCGGCCCCGAAGATCCGGGTGAGCGGCGCGCTTTCTACACCCTTAACGCCAGTCTCGCTTAACTACCCGCAACAGGCGTTTGACGCCGCGCTTTTCCCGGTGGAAGAAAACGCGGTCATCGCGCAGCTACGTCAGTTTTGCGCGCAGGGCGCAGACGAGTACGCGTTACGGCGCGATTTCCCTGCGGTTGACGGCACCAGTCGGCTTTCCGCCAGCCTGGCGACGGGCGGCCTGTCG
Source organism: Salmonella sp. SAL03688 (assembly GCF_046551895.1). Lineage (NCBI taxonomy): Bacteria > Pseudomonadati > Pseudomonadota > Gammaproteobacteria > Enterobacterales > Enterobacteriaceae > Salmonella > Salmonella sp. SAL03688. Next base: position 104,480 of record NZ_JBGDVI010000011.1, on the reverse strand, counting down.
CCGCGACAGTGCCTGCACCGATTACTGGCGGAGCAGCCGCAGGCGCTGGACGGCGGGCCGGGAAGCGTCTGGTTGAATGAGCTCATCTGGCGGGAATTTTACCGTCATTTAATGACCTGGTATCCGGCATTATGCAAACACCAGCCGTTTATCCGCTGGACAAAACGCGTCGCGTGGCAGGAAAACCCGCACTATTTTCAGGCATGGCAGAAAGGCGAAACCGGTTATCCCATTGTCGATGCGGCGATGCGCCAGCTTAATGCGACGGGCTGGATGCATAACCGTTTACGCATGATTACCGCCAGCTTTCTGGTAAAAGATCTGTTGATTGACTGGCGGTTGGGGGAGCGCTATTTCATGTCGCAGCTTATTGACGGCGATCTTGCCGCCAATAATGGCGGCTGGCAGTGGGCCGCCTCAACCGGTACTGACGCCGCGCCTTATTTTCGTATTTTTAATCCCACGACTCAGGGAGAGAGGTTCGATCGCGACGGCGAATTTATCCGCCAGTGGCTACCGGCATTACGCGATATCCCTGGAAAAGCGATTCACGAGCCGTGGCGGTGGGCGGAAAAAGCGGGAGTCGTGCTTGATTATCCTCGGCCTATTGTGGAGCACAAACAGGCGAGAATCGCAACGCTTTCCGCCTATGAGGCGGCGAGAAAAGGGGCGTGATACAGGCCCGGTAGCGCAAACTACCGGGCATTCTGCTATCAGGATTCGACGGCCAGCGCGCGGCTTTTGAATTTGAAGGACTGATACAGCCAAATCAGCAGGACAACCCCTACGCAGGCTAGCGCGCCCCAGGTGATCTGTTCAAAAACATCCACATAGGCGTTGATGGCGTAATTAACCGCGCCGCTGGCGTCGAAGGCGCTTTGCGAGGTCTGGTCAGCGATGACGCCTGCCAGATAGTTAGCTATCGCGCCGGACAGCAGCATATAAATTCCGGTTAATACGCCGGTGACGCCGGGGATATCAATGCGCGTAATTTGCGACATGGCGACCGGGTCGATAAACAGCTCGGCAAAGCCCATCACCGCCAGTCCCAGCACCATTAGCGGCATTGAAGAGTGTCCGTAAGCGGCGGACCAGCGTGCGCTCAGGGTCAGAATACAGAATCCGGCGCTCATCAGACCGAGACCCAGCGCGAATTTGCCCCAGATACGCACGGTGCGATTACCGCTTACGCTCTCTTTAACCAGCCAGGCCAGGACGACCCCACACAGCATCACGGCAAAGGCGTTCACCGACTGGAACATGGCGGTAGGAACGGAATAGCCCAGAATATCGCGGTTCACAAAGCGGTCGATATACAGGCTGATAGAGCTACCGCCCTGCTGGGCAAACGCCCAGAACAGCATACTGAACAGGGTCAGGGTGACAATCAGCCCCAGTTCTTTGCGCTGTTTGGCCGTTTGCGCCTGACGATAAATTTTTGCCAGCACGACCAGGCCGATCGCGGTCGCCACGATTAAGGCATAGACAGACCATTCTTTCCAGAACAGAACGGTAATCAGCAACGGCGCCGCTACCAGCAAAATTAACAGCCAGCCCCAGTTCGGCAGCAGGTAGTTTCTGGCGCACAACACGGCTTTATTCACGCCGGTGGTGTGGGTGAAATGACGATTTCCACACAGGAAGATCACTAACCCCGCAAGCATACCAATGGCGGCGAGCGCAAAGCCCATCGCCCAACTGTACTCCTCTTGCACATAGCCGCAGGCGATAGGCGCCACGATCGAACCAATATTGCCCGCTGCGTAAAGCAGCGAGAACCCGCCGTCGCGGCGCGGATCTTCCGGCTGGTACAGTTCGCCCAGCAGGCAGCTAATATTCGATTTAAACAGGCCGTAGCCGCAGACAATGATCGCCAGCGACAGATAAAGGAATGTCGGCGCGATCTCACTGGCGCCCAGCACTAAATGACCTATAGCCATTAAAAATGCGCCCAGCATGACTGCCATTCGGTTGCCAAGCACCTTATCCGCCAGATAGCCGCCAAGAATCGGCGTTACGTAGACCAGCGAACAATAAGCGCTGAATAACTCATAGGCGTGGTTATCGTCGTATTTTAGCTGATTGGTGAGATAAAGAATCAGTAGGGCGCGCATACCATAAAAGCTGAAGTACTCCCAAATTTGCAGGGCGACAACGTAGTAAATAGCGCGGGGTTGAGATGCTTGTTTATTCATCGTGTTTCCGGGATAGAGACGCTGCGGCAAGAACGCGGCATTCTCAGATAATGCCTTTCTTTGTGGGCTTATTAAGCCTGCCGTATCGCCGTGTTTCCTTAAAGTTACCAACATGATACAGAACTGATTTTTTCTGCAATATGCGTTCTGATTGCATAAATATACATGAAACCGATCGTGTTTTGCTAAGTAATTTGCGCCAAACCCGGGGGTGATTGTTTCTTGATGTGTCAAACAAATGTTTATCGACGAACGGCCAACGGGAGGCTATGTTAACGGAGACTGAACCCGTAACGGGAAAGTAGAACGTGGGTTAAAGGGAGCGATGATGAAAAACACCGAGCTGGAACAACTGATTAACGACAAGCTGAACAGTGCGGCAATAAGCGATTATGCGCCGAATGGTTTACAGGTCGAAGGAAAAGAGACGGTACAGAAAATCGTTACCGGCGTGACCGCAAGTCAGGCGCTGCTCGATGAGGCGGTGCGTTTGCAGGCCGATGCGGTCATTGTTCATCATGGTTACTTCTGGAAAGGCGAGTCTCCGGTTATTCGCGGCATGAAACGCCGTCGCTTAAAAACGTTACTGGCAAATGATATTAACCTTTACGGTTGGCATCTGCCGCTGGATGCGCACCCTGAGCTGGGCAACAATGCGCAGTTGGCGGCGCTATTGGGCATTACCGTGAAAGGAGAAATTGAGCCGCTGGTGCCGTGGGGAGAGCTCTCAATGCCGGTGCCGGGGCTGGAACTGGCCTCATGGATTGAAGCGCGTCTGGGGCGTAAACCGCTATGGTGCGGCGATACCGGGCCAGAGAATGTGCAGCGTGTCGCCTGGTGTACCGGCGGCGGGCAAAGTTTTATTGATAGCGCCGCCCGCTTCGGCGTGGATGCTTTTATTACCGGCGAGGTGTCTGAACAGACCATTCATTCCGCGCGCGAACAGGGGCTGCATTTTTATGCCGCCGGGCACCATGCCACTGAACGCGGCGGTATTCGCGCCCTGAGCGAATGGTTGAACGAAAACACGGCGTTGGATGTGACGTTTATTGATATCCCTAACCCGGCATAACTGAGAGGTAATAAAGTGCAGCGAGCGCGTTGTTATCTGTTAGGCGAAACGGCGGTCGTCCTGGAACTTGAACCGCCGATTACGCTGGCGAGCCAGAAACGCATCTGGCGTCTGACGCAGCGTCTGGTTGATATGCCGAACGTGGTGGAAGCCATTCCCGGGATGAACAATATCACCGTGATCTTGCGGGAACCGCAAACCCTGGCGCTGGATGCGATTGAGCGTCTGCAGCGCTGGTGGGAAGAGAGCGAGGCGCTGGAGCCGGACTCGCGTTCGGTTGAGATCCCGGTGATCTATGGCGGCGCAGGCGGGCCGGATCTGGCGGCGGTGGCACGGCACAGCGGTTTGAGTGAAAAGCAGGTCGTGGAGCTACATGCCTCCGTTGAGTATGTCGTCTGGTTTTTAGGCTTTCAGCCTGGCTTTCCCTATCTTGGGAATTTACCAGAACCGCTCCATATGCCCAGACGCGCGGAGCCGCGCCTGCAGGTTCCGGCCGGTTCTGTCGGCATCGGCGGCGCGCAGACGGGTATTTATCCATTATCCACGCCGGGCGGCTGGCAGCTGATCGGCCTCACGCCGTTGAAGTTATTCGATCCGATGCGGGAGCCTCCGGTTTTGCTACGCCCTGGCGATAGCGTACGCTTTGTGCCGCAAAAGGAGGGAATATGCTGAATATTATTCGCGCGGGGATTTATACCTCCGTGCAGGATAGCGGGCGTCACGGCTTTCGTCAGTCGGGGCTGAGTCACTGCGGTGCGCTGGATAAACCCGCCTTTCAGACCGCTAATCTCTTGGTCGGGAACGATGCGAATGCCCCGGCGCTGGAAATCACTCTCGGTCAACTGGTTGTCGAATTTGAAAATGAGACCTGGTTCGCTCTTACCGGCGCAGGCTGCGAGGCGCAGTTGGATGATCAACCGGTCTGGACCGGCTGGCGATTGCCGGTAAAAGCGGGTCAGCGTCTTACGCTGCATCGACCGCTTCACGGGATGCGTAGCTATCTGGCGGTGGCGGGCGGTATTGCTGTGCCGGAGGTGATGGGATCGTGTAGTACCGATCTGAAGTCCGGTATCGGTGGGCTGGAAGGGCGGCTGCTAAAAGATGGCGATCGGCTGGCGACGGGTAAACCATCGCGACAGTTTAGCGGGCCGCAGGGCGTGAAGCAGTTACTGTGGGGGAATCGCATCCGTGCGCTGCCGGGGCCGGAATACCGTGAATTCGATCGCGCCTCGCAAGAAGCGTTCTGGCGTTCGCCATGGCAGCTCAGTCCGCAAAGTAATCGCATGGGCTATCGTTTGCAGGGACAATCGTTAACGCGGACAACGGATCGCGAACTGCTGTCGCACGGTTTGCTGCCCGGTGTCGTGCAGGTGCCTTACAACGGCCAACCTATTGTGCTAATGAATGATGCCCAGACAACTGGCGGCTATCCGCGCATTGCCTGCATCATCGAGGCAGATATGTACCATCTGGCGCAGATCCCGCTAGGACAACCGATCCATTTTGTGCAATGTTCGCTGGAAGAGGCGCTCAACGCGCGCCATGAGCGTCAGCGCTATCTGGAACAGCTTACCTGGCGGCTTCAGCATGAACATTGATTTAAATGCGGATGTGGGCGAAGGTTGCGCCAGCGACAGCGAATTATTAACGCTGGTCTCCTCCGCCAATATCGCCTGTGGTTTTCACGCCGGTGATGCGCAAACCATGCTGACCTGCGTGCGCGAGGCGCTGAAAAACGGCGTGGCGATCGGCGCGCATCCCAGCTTTCCGGATCGGGATAATTTTGGACGGACGGCGATGGTTTTGCCGCCGGAAACGGTATACGCCCAGACGCTGTACCAAATCGGCGCGCTGGGGGCGATTGTTCAGGCGCAAGGCGGCGTGATGCGCCATGTCAAACCGCACGGTATGCTCTATAACCAGGCGGCGAAAGATCCCCATCTGGCACAGGCGATTGCGAAAGCGGTACACGACTATGATCCGTCACTGATACTGGTTGGACTGGCGGGAAGTGAGCTGATCCGGGCCGGTGAGCGCCATCGCCTGGTGACGCGGCAGGAAGTGTTTGCCGATCGCGGCTATCAGGCCGACGGTAGCCTGGTGCCGCGCATGCAACCTGGCGCGCTGATTCACGACGAAGAGCAGGCGCTGGCGCAAACGCTGGATATGGTACAAGCCGGGAGAGTGAAAAGCGTTACTGGCGTGTGGACGACTGTCACGGCGCAAACGGTGTGCATTCATGGCGACGGCGAGTATGCGCTTGCATTCGCTCGCAGGTTACGCGCCGCGTTCAATGCGCGTAATATACACGTTATTGCCTGAGAGCCCGACGATTGAAGCTATTATATTACGGCTGCTAAAAATTATCGTGTTCTGTTCTCTTAATGTCAGGAAGAGGGATTTATTCAATACTATATAAATCCCCTTATAATATATTATTTTAAAAATAACCAAGTGATGCTGTAATAGCCAGTATGATGAGCTTATTGCTGTTAGCAGCAGAGTTTTTGAAAATCATTATGATATTGTTAGCTATCGCCATCTAATCAAACCTCCGGGGCGGGTAAACTACCTGACTCTTTATTACCCCTTTCTGATTGATTTACCTCACGATAGCCTCATTTTTAGCATTTATATTCCTCATCATGACGACTTATCAGGAGATTGAAGCCAGATTGATTCGCTGTTTCACTATCACGTCATGGATAGCGTGCCAGATTGCCAGCTATATGGATTTTAAGCTGTTTACGCATAGCAACTTTTTAGCGAAAATTAAACTCATCTGATCAGTGATTTTTTAGTATATTACTCATTTTGTTATGATGGATTTGTTTTGTGAAAAGAAAATATCTTACGCAAGAAGAGATTGAAAAACTGCTGTCAGCGACCGACAGAATGCCCTTCCCGGAAAGAAACCGCTGCTTAATCCTGATGGCGTTTATTCACGGCTTCCGGGCCAGTGAGCTGCTGGGGCTGCGCTTGTCGGATATTGATCTTGCAGGAAGACAGCTTTATATCCGGCGCCTCAAAAATGGCTTTTCAACGTGTCACCCCCTCCTTCCCGATGAGTATAACGTACTGAAAAGCTGGCTCAGGGCCAGGAAGTATCTTGAGAAAGGGGCTGACGGAGACTGGCTGTTCCTGTCGCTACGACGGCATCCGCTCAGCAGGCAACAATTTTTTTACATACTTCGTGAGGCAGGGCGGTTGGCCGAATTAACGATAGCGCCACATCCTCATATGCTGCGACATGCCTGCGGCTACGCCCTTGCTGATAAAGGGATTGATACACGACTCATACAGGACTATCTGGGGCACAGGAATATCCAGCACACCGTAAGATACACCGCAAGTAACGCCGGGCGTTTTCATGGAATATGGCGAAAAAAACGTCGAGTATAACCGTACGTTCTGATTCAAAAAGTTAAGTCCGCTTCGCGCTTTCATCATCCTCTCAGATTTACCCCTTCCACACAAGAGTCATGCAATCGTAATCTCTTGCTTATTAAGGAGTTATCCATATAACAATAAAAAAACTAAGGGAAAATTCACCTGGTCCAACCAGCACTATGCTGTATCCATTTTTGTCCTGCCTGCACAAAATGTTAATTTTAAGTGTTAAAAAAACGTATTAAATAATATTTAATGCTGATTAATTATCATATCAAAGAATTAAATCCTTTATTTTACTTTTTGAATCATATTGTTAAATCACAGAGAAATCTGTTCAGGGAAAGCTGATTTACATAATCAACATATAAATCAATAGATTACTGTGTTTTCTATTTGTCATTTTGTACTCCGCACAGGGCAGAATTACCCTGCGGCAGGAGCATTTACTACCAGGGGGACTGACGGCCTGTGCAGCCGAAAAGCAGAACCGGACAGGGTGTCAGAGTGCTGTGTTTAGATAGGGCCAGACGTCATTTTTCATACAGACATGGAATGGCTCCCGGTCCACGAAAGGGTGCGGACATGTTGTTTCCACAACACGAAGCTGCCGTTGCTGGCGCAGTGCCGGGTCGGCAATGGCCAGAGGAGAACAATCTGATGACGCAAGAATATGCGGAAATATCCACCGGAAGGGGGGGCACCAGTAAGTGCCGGTACAGTATGGGGGCGAAAATATTTTTGCTCCTGCTGGCGGTCTCCACCGTCGCAGCGTTGTTCAGCCTGTATCAGGTTCTGACGTACTGATATGCAGACGTTAACCAGAGTACTGCCGCCTCTCCGGCTGATTATGTTTTGTCAGTCAGGCGAAAATCCTGCGCAGTTTCCGGATACCGGTGGCCTTTGCGTGGAGGACTGCGTTCGTCTCAGGACACCAGAAGGGCTGCTGGATCGGTTGCGTCGGTGGCCCGGCGCGATGGTGATATCCGCCGGACGGCCATCAACCCAGCTTCTGCTGTGGCAACAGGTTTTTCAGCGTTATCCGCGGACAGTGGTTTTTTGCAGCAGTAACGCGTTTTTACCGGTTGACGTCAGCGTGGAAGGTTACTTCCGCCATCTGAGGCTGATTAAACGCGCCATGTCGGTAAGGGTTCTGGCCAGAATGGCTGAGCTTGCCATATGGTCATCACTACAGACATCGCCTTACGAGGAGGAGATGAAAAGCGCGTTGAGCGTGCCGGAGCTGGTGATGGAGATAAACAGCCGCACGCTGGTCAGGTTACTGTCAGAGCGTCTGCCAAAACAGGGACGGCGGGTGCTGGGATTACTGTTGTCAGGCTGTAGCCCGGAAATGACGGCCCGTATGCTGGGAACCGGCGTGAGGCAGGTCTGGCTCGCGGAGCAGACGCTGAAACAACGCTGGGATATCCCGACAGGAGTACCGCTATCTGATGCGGTAAGAATAAGGATACCGGACGTCGGCCCGGACATCAGTCAACAGAGTGGGTTGGTAAAAACTGGGGCCGGTAACGCACCGGATTTATGCTGACAGCATATTTACATCATGCCGCGCGGTATTCAGACCCATAATGTTGCGTTCTGAATGAGTTATCTTCACAAAATAAATATGGCAATCATCGTTGTCCGGAAATACCGCATAACGTGTGACATTAATGAATCTGTAATCAGTGCGAGGGTTTACGCGCTGTGGCGGTAGCGTGGAATTATCTGGATGCGTTGAGTAAATTTCACTTTACCCTTCTGATATAAATGAAAATGGTTCTGGATAAACTATCTAATATTATCTGTGTCTGCGAACAGAGTGACAAAAATAATGCAACGTAAAAAGATACTAATTGTAGGTGCGGGCCTTTCAGGCGCAGTAATAGCACGCCAGTTAGCCGAGCAGGGACATGTAGTCAATATTATTGATCAACGTTCGCATATCGGTGGTAACGCTTATGATGCCCGAGATGAGCACACGGGTATTATGGTGCACGTTTATGGTCCTCATATTTTTCATACTGATAATGAAACTGTATGGAATTATGTAAATAAATACGCTGAGATGATGCCTTATATCAATAAAGTTAAGGCCACAGTAAATGGTCAGGTATTTTCTTTACCTATCAATCTTCATACCATCAATCAATTTTTTGGTGTCGCCTGCTCACCTGATGATGCCAGGAAATTACTGCTTCAAAAATGTGATAGCACCATTCTGGAACCACAAAATTTTGAGCAACAGGCCTTGCGTTTCATTGGTGAAGAGTTATATGAAGCCTTTTTTAAAGGTTATACCATTAAACAATGGGGGCTTCATCCTTCCGCGTTACCCGCTTCTGTATTGAAACGTATCCCTGTTCGCTTTAATTATGATGATAACTATTTCAATCATAAGTTTCAGGGAATACCAAAATTTGGTTATACACAAATGGTCAAGTCCATTGTCGAACACGAAAATATCGCTGTTGAACTATGTCGCTCCTTCACTCAGGAAATGCGGACAGATTATGATCATGTTTTTTTCAGCGGCGCGCTGGATGCCTTTTACTCCTGTCAATATGGCCGACTGGAATATCGTACATTAGACTTTAAAAAAATAATTTGCCAGAGTGATTATCAAGGATGCGCAGTAATGAATTATTGTTCAATAGATACTCCTTATACTCGGATTACTGAGCACAAATATTTTTCTCCGTGGGAGAAACATGAAGCTTCAATATGTTATCAAGAATATAGTCGGGAATGTGAAGCTGGTGATATACCCTACTATCCTATTCGCAGGGCAGATAAAATGGATTTACTGAATAAATATCTGTCGCGGGCTAAAAAAGAAAAAAATATTACTTTCATTGGTCGTCTTGGCACTTATCGTTATCTCGATATGGACATCACGATAGCTGAAGCATTACAGACGGCGGACGTATACTTAACGTCGCTATATGAACAAAAAGAAATGCCAGCTTTTACAGTTACCGTTTGATGAAGTGTACAGCGCTAATCGTAACTTTTAACCGTCTTGAAAAATTAAAAAAAAGTGTGCGAGAGACTGTTAAGGCGGGTTTTTCCTCTATTGTTATCGTTAATAATGGCTCAAGCGACGGTACCAGGGAATGGCTTTCTTCATTAAGTGAACCTGGCATCACGATACTTAATCTTAAAGATAATCTTGGTGGTGCTGGCGGATTTAAAGTAGGTAGTCAATATATATGCTCATATAGTAATGCCGATTGGGTATTTTTCTATGATGATGATGCTTACCCGGAAATTAATATTTTAAAGCATTTCTCGTTATTAGATACATCAAGTTACCGTATATTTGCGTCGCGAGTTCAGGACACCTATGGGCGGTCTTGTCGGATGAATTTGCCTTTCATTAGGGTCCCATCTACGGTGTTTGAGACTATTTATTATGCGATGCGCCCAGAGAGGTTTTCTCCAGTAAGAACTCAGGTTACTGATGTTCAAACTGTGTCATTCGTTGGTATGATTATTGATCGAAAGGTATTGAATAACCATCTTAACGATATCCATGATGAACTTTTCCTTTATTATGATGATTTTTTCTTTGGTTATAAGCTAGTATTGTCCGGGCAGAAAATTCGTTACTCCCCAGAAATTAAATTTATTCATGATATCTCTATTCATGGAAGGTGTATCTGCCCCGAATGGAAAGTATATTATCTTTGTAGAAATTTGTTGCTGCTGAGAAAACTTTTACCCGTTCCCAGGATATTCAGTGTTCTTTCTATAGTATTACGCCTCTCTAAATATCTCGCCATATTACCATGGCAGCGTAAGAAATTTCGTTATCTATATTTTATCTGGCAGGGAATACTTCATGGACTTAAAGGTATTAGTGGGAAATATCATTAGCAGGACGAAGAGATGAAAAGGTTATGTTATTTTGTGAATTCAGACTGGTACTTTGATTTACACTGGACAGAACGTGCGATAGCGGCAAGGGATGCGGGTTATGAAATTCATATCATAAGTCATTTTATTGGTGAAGAGATTATAAAAAAATTCAAAACGCTTGGTTTTATTTGTCACAATGTGTCTCTTGTTGCTCAGTCATTTAATATGTTTGTTTTTTTTAGAGCATTCCTTAACGCTCGGAAAATTATTAAGGAGATTAATCCTGACTTATTGCATTGTATTACGCTCAAACCTTGCCTGATTGGTGGAGTTAGCGCCAGAAGAAGTAATAGTCCAGTTGTTATCAGCTTTGTCGGACTTGGTCGAATCTTTTTATATAATACCGTGCCAATGAGAATATTGCGTGCGTTAACCGTTTTGGTTTACAAATATATTGCCGGTAATAAGCGTGGTGTTTTTATTTTTGAACATGATAAAGATCGACGAAAAATATCGCGTTTAGTAGGTATTGATTATCATAAAACTATCGTTATCGAAGGTGCTGGAATTAACCCGGATATTTATAAATTCTCTATAGAGAAAAAACATGAGATACCGATAGTCCTTTTTGCAAGCCGAATGTTATGGAGTAAAGGTCTTGGCGATCTCATTGAAGCAAAAAAGATCCTCAGACAAAAAAATATTCATTTTGTTTTAAATGTTGCAGGTATATTGGCCGAGGACGATAAAGATGCTATCCCTTTGGAGCTCATTCATCACTGGCATAATGAAGGACTAATTAACTGGCTGGGACGCTCTTCGAATGTATATGAGCTTATTCAGAAATCGAATATCGTTGCATTACCATCTATTTATCCGGAAGGAGTACCACGGCTTTTATTAGAGGCATCATCTGTAGGACGTGCATGTATTGCTTATGATACCGGCGGATGTGATAGCTTAATTATTCATAACTATAATGGGTTGATCGTGAAAAGTAATTCAGCTCAGGAGTTAGCGGTAGAATTAGAGTATTTGTTAAAAAATCCACAGATTCGCTTAGAGATGGGGGCGAATGGAAGAAAACGTGTAAAGGAATTGTTTTCCAGCATATTAGTCATTAATAAGACATTGCAAATTTATAAAGACACTATTGGTTGCTAACACCATAAAGTGCTTATGAAGTAGGTCAGTGTTTAGATAAATAGTATGTAAATATTATAGAAAATAAATAAGTTATATTTTCATATCGTTAAAGAATAAGTTCTTCAGGTAAAGGTGACACGGAAACAATGAATGATTTGAAAGAAGCTCTGGCCAGGCACCAACTTTGGATTTCGCTAGGTTGGAATGATGTCCTGGGACGATACCGGCGATCGGTGTTAGGGCCTTTTTGGATAACGATTTCGATGGGGGTCACCATATCAGCGATGGGACCTCTTTACGGTTCGCTGTTCAGTTCTGGTTCCGAAAATTTTATCATGCATCTTACTTTAGGTATGATCTTTTGGGCCTTTCTATCAGCAACTATTAATGAGTCATGCGGAATATTTAATGAGTCCGCATCAATTATTAAACAATCTGACCTTCCGCTATATTTATATATATTACGTGTTTTCTATCGGCAGTTTATGATTATGTTGCATAATTTTATCATTATACCTTTCGTGATTTTTTTTACCAATACATCGGTAAATCTTGATATTCTCCTTTTTATACCTGCAATTGTAATAACATCCATCTCATTAATTTCTACAGGTATGATTCTCGCCATTTTTTGCACAAGATATCGTGATATGGGACCGGTTGTTCAAAGTGTGGTAACGTTGTGTTTTTTTATAACTCCCATCATTTGGACATCGGAACAATTACCAAAGGGAAGAAAGGAATTTGTTGATTATAATATTTTTTATTACTTTATGGAGATGCTCAGGAAACCATTAATGGGAACTGTACCAGATGTAACTATATGGTTTTACACAATAATAACCTCTATTATTATGTTGATGGTCTCAACCTTAGTGTTGACTAAATATCGCTCAAGAATCGTATACTGGTTATAATTAATGAAAATCTCTTGTAAAAACGTTGGCGTAATACTCCCTATATTTAACTCCAGCCACCGTTCATTTAAAAAAACTTTTCTACAGGCTGCTTCAGGTGGACGAATTGGCTCATCGAATACCGGGATTATTGAAGTAGAGGCATTAAAAAAAATTGATTTTACGCTTACCGAAGGTAACCGTCTTGCGCTTATCGGACACAATGGCTCGGGCAAAACCACTCTTCTGAGAGTACTTGCAGGGGCCTATAAACCAACTTCAGGGAAGTATGAATGTATCGGTCGAGTCACCAGCCTCATTGATCCCATGATGGGAATGGATGGTGAGCTTACAGGCCTGGAAAATATAAAACTGAGGGGACTATTTCTCGGTCTGTCAAAAAATGAAATAAAAAATATTACAGAAGATGTCATCGAGTTCAGCGAGTTAGGTGATTTTATTAAAATCCCCGTTAGAACGTATTCTAGTGGTATGGTTCTGAGGCTTGGTTTTTCTATTTCTACTGCAATTAATCCTGAAATTTTACTGATGGATGAATGGATGAGCGTGGGTGATAGTGATTTTAAAAGAAAAGCAGAGATGAGATTAAATAGCTTTATCTCTAAAGCGGGCATTATGGTAATGGCCACTCACGATGATGAACTGGCTAAATCTGTATGTAATAAATTCATCAGGCTTGAGCACGGTGAGATAGTTAGCAAAGGCGGATTTTAATATTCTTATTGCAGTATTTATATCACTACGCGGTGAGTAATTTACTATTTTATAATAGCGTTACCCCAGATAATATAAATTTATAGGTTCGTTATGTATTTTTTACTTCAAAAAGTAATTTTACCAAACATTGATCTATGCACGGAAGAGCAGCTTTATTTCAGAACTCAGGGCGGGAAGTATAACTATACCTCACGTAACTTACTTGTTCCGCGTCATAAGGTTGCATATTTTGATACTTTTTTTAATGCATTCTCAATTAAGAAATGGAAAAAATATACAACCTTAACATCACTTTTTTTGCGGGTTAATATAATTGGTCGCGGAACTATAACTGTAAGGCATAAAGAGAATGGTGTCATTAGAGTATTAAAGCAAATTGATTTTAACTCGTCATGTAATATTAGTGATGAGATTGAAATTGATATATCAAAAATAAATTTTGGATATATCTATGTGGAGTGGCAATCAGACGAAGACTCTGTTTTAAATGGATTTGAATTTCTGACTAAAGATCATGTTAGTAAATCATCTATGGCTTTAGTTATAACAACTTATAATAGAAAAGAAGCTGTTACTAAAACAATCAATAGAATTAATAAAACACTCTTAACCCAGAGCGAATTTAAAGATCGTTTTAAATTGATTGTCGTTAATAATGGCGAGGCGATTAATCACCCGTCAGGAAACGGCATTATGGTTATCAATAATGAAAACCTCGGTGGGTCAGGCGGGTTTATGAGAGGTTTGATAGAGGCAGGGAAAATCAACGATGTCAAACATGTCATATTTATGGATGACGACGGCTCATGTGAAATTGAATCGATTTGTCGAACTCATGCTTTTTTACTGATGGCTAAAGACAAAAATACAGTTGTTACTGGCTGTATGCTTTTTGAAGATAACCCGGCAATCATACATGAATCTGGTGCCATATGGCATAGAGATTTTTTACATTACCCGGATAAACATTATCTGGATGCTCGGGAAATAGATTCTTTAGATACTTTTGATAATGAAAGAAAAATAGGCTACGGTGGATGGTGGTTTTTTGCCTTTAATATTAACGCTATTGAATATTACTCATTTCCTTTCTTTGTTCGTGGTGATGACCTGCTATTTGGATATATGCATAAAAAACATAATATTGTCACACTTAATGGTGTGGCTTCGTGGCAAATGGATTTTGAAAGAAAAATATCGGTTCTAAATAGCTATTTGAACTTCAGGACTGTTGCTGTACCTGCATTAATTAGTAAAAGAAAGTTTGCTGCACTACTGTTAAGTGTTTTCTTTGTGCGGGAAGTCTTTCTTGCGAGTTTTTCATGCCGCTATGAACTTGCCAGAGCAATGATTATGTCATATAACGATTGTCTTTCTGGACGGGAGTTTTGGGAAGATAATGTAGATCTTCTGGAGATAAGAAAAAGAATTAATGCAATAACTCATAATGAAAAATTCAATGTAGAAGGTATTGATATTGTTAATGGTTGTGTTGATTACCCATGTTCTGGTAAAGAAAAAGCCATCTACAAATTTTTTAGATGCATAACCCTTAATGGACACTTAATTCCAGCTTTCTTTTTAATTAAAAAACCAATCGTGGTTGATTATCGTCATTATCACCCTACTAAGTTTTCATTCCGGAGAATTACTATCTATCATTTAAATATAGAAAATGGCAAATTATTAAAACTTACCCACTCAAAAATGGAGTTTTTTAAAGTTATTATTAATGGTTTGTTTACGGCAGTCAAAAATTTTTATCGGTTTAAATCTGCAAAAAAAGAGATGAAAAATAGTTTGCCCTATCTTACCTCAAAGCTCTTTTGGTATAAAAAATTCAATAAAAAATCTGAAGATAAATATTAAACATGATGTAAGTGGTGTTGATGAGAATTATACCGATTTTTTAATTATATGACTATGATAATCTTAGGTATGGTTCTGTTGCTACACCTTATCTGGTGTCAGTCTAATAAAATATTATAATCCTTACCCAATGTCAGCATTCATTCATAGGGTGTTAATTTTTATATATACCGTAAAACGCGAAATCAGAATATGGAAAAGAGTCTTTTAGTTATTGTCCGACATAAACCTGGGCGTACTCGTCTATTAATGCGGGCCTTGCAATCCATTAATGACCAGACGTTCAAAAAAATAAATATCATCATTTTCTGCATGGAGGAAGAATTGAAATGTCACAATGTGGATGATTTTTATCTGAAAGAACTGTCAAATATATATAGTGTTATCTACGACGAAAACTGTATCTTTAATGCTATTAAGATGTCTGAATCTAATTATTTATGCTTTATGGATGATGACGATTCCTGGGCCCCTGAATATGTGTCAAGGCTACTCAGTGTTTTGGCGAATATACAGTCAACGTATTCATCTGTAAATGCAATAGCATGCCATACAAATAAAGTTGCTGAGATTGCGGAAAATAATAGAATAATTATAAATTCAACGCAACCATGGAACCACTATTTAAATGCTGGCCCTGTTAGTTTTGATGTTATTTATTACAGGAATTCTATTCCACTTTCCTCGTGTTTATTCGATAAAAATTCTGTTATCGATGTGATTGAAAGTCATAAATTATCCTCTCCTGCATTTTTCTGGCCTTTTTTTATTCATTACCTGGCAGAAAATGATGTTTGGATCTTACCTGAAGCACTGGCATTTTATCATTTCAGAGAAAATGATGACTTTGAATTTGGCAATTATACCGTAATTAACAATGAGTTATTTGATATAGAATGCAAAATTGCAGAAAATAAAATGATGAGAAGTATTGATGACTCATCATTGCTCAATGTGTTACTTTCAAATATTGCTAACAATAGTCTTTTTCATAAAATTTCTTATATTGAAAATAAGATTAAATAAAATATGGATATGAACTTTAAAAAATACAAGACCGTAAGCTTTGATATCTTTGATACATTGGTTAGCCGGAGGATTTACCGTCCCAGAGATTTGTTTTCATTAATGCAATCAACTTTAGCAACTGAGAACTTTTTTATATCAGCGTACGAGATTGGTATTGTTGATAATTTCCCAGAGATAAGAGTTCAGGCGGAAGTAAGTGCCAGAGAGAATAGGGTCAGGCGTTTTGGCGGCGAGCCGGAAATACTCATATCTGAAATATACGATGAAATTTTAAAAAAGCATCCGCAGCTTTCACCAGCGACAGTAAAAAAGATAATCGATCTGGAAATACAAATGGAGAAGATTGTTTTATATAAAAATGCGCGTGGAAGCTGTTTGTTTGAAAAGGCTATTAGTGATGGTTGCAAAGTCATTTTAATTAGTGATATGTACCTTCCATCAGCAATATTAAAGGAGTTGTTAACATCATGTGGCTATGATATCAGTAACATTCCAGTTTATTCATCTGGCGAAGAGCGGTACTCTAAAAATAGTGGTAAATTATTTTCAATAGTCAAGAAAAATGAAAATGTAGATATTACATCGTGGATACATGTTGGCGACAATGTTCATGCTGATATTCTGAATGCTAAAAAACTCGGCATAAATACTCTCCATGCTGATTGGTCAGAGTATAATCATGGGATATCTAATCATTGGAAAGCTAAAGATATTATTGGTGAATCTATTTGTAAGACTTTATTACTTAAACAAGTTTCTGCTTTCCATCAAAATGATCCTTTAAACGAGATAGGATTTAAAGTATTTGGTCCGTTATTATTAGGTTATGTATCCTGGTTAGCGAATCAGTTAAAGATTCATAAAATTGATAAAGCGCTTTTTTTAGCACGCGATGCTCACTTAATCTATAAAATTTATAATGAATACTTTTCAGAAGAACATGTAAAATGTGAATATTTATATATATCCCGCGCATCAGCTTATATGGTGGGGATGACTGATTGGCCGATGCACAGGATTTGGCATCTTTTTGGTGGTAAGAATAAGAAAAGTATTAAAAAGATACTTGCTATCGCGGGGTTAGATGCGAGTGAGCATATTTCAGATATACATCATGTTGGTTTTCCTGACGAGGAGTATATTCCTGTTTCAGGAGAGGAACATAAGGTTCACTGGCTTATAAATAAATTATTTCCATATATTTTATTAAAAAACACTCAGCACAGGGAAGTTTACGCTGATTACTTTAAAACGGCCTGTGAAGGTTTTAAAAATATAGCACTTATCGATGTAGGATGGATGGGTAATATTCAATCAGTATTTGCTCGTTCTTTAGGTGCGCAATGGGCAGAAAAACAAATACATGGGTTTTATTTGGCAACTTTTGCTGGCGCCAATGATAACCGATCTATTTATAATAAGATGTTTGGTTGGCTAACCAACTATGGCCATCCCCACGATAAGTGTGATCTTTTCTTATCAGGAGGGGTGGAAATAATGGAGTTCGCTATGGCTGATAATACTGGGTCAACAATTGGCTATAAAAAAACGGATAATGGAATAATTCCTGTACGTGAAGATAGCAGTGGTTCTGAAATTGAGTATTTAAAAAAAGCGGCAAGATTGCAATCAGGGATTATTTCTTTTTTTGAGTACGTCAAACCGCTCATACAAAAAGGAAATTATGCAGCACTTAGTAGTGTTGTATTGTCAGAACCTTTTTTTGAATTGATAGCCAGACCCTCAAGCGCTCAACTGGACGCCTTATCTTCCCTCACACATTCAGAGTCCGCGGGATCTAACGCAGAAAGAATCGTGCTAGCCAAGAAACTGCCTTTAAAGGATAAACTTTTTCCCGGAGAAAATTATATCAAAGAGTTGAATGCCAGTTATTGGAAAGAAGGCTTTAAAAGGATCAACAGAAAAAAATTTTGGGCAAAATATAACTAAGCGTCATTTAATTCCGGTAGGCAGACAATCATTATTGGGCGCTCGCCCGACAAGGGTTGAGTCGATTATGCCCTGGCGCGATCATGTTAACCCTGACGGGGAAGTGGTCTCGTGCTGCGATAATGTTATTATCGCTGGATACCACCGCCTGTTTGTCCATCCGCTGTGGATGTTCATTATGGCGTTCGATGTGCATTCCAGACAGTCAGAGGCGGTGTAGTCCATTAATCAACTGTTAACAAAGGATATTATCATGCCTGAAGGCCCGGAAATTCGTCGTGCGGCGGATAATCTGGAGGCGGCAATCAAAGGCAAACCCTTAACCGATGTCTGGTTTGCCTTTGCACAGTTAAAACCGTATGAATCGCAGCTTACCGGTCAACTTGTTACCCGGATAGAGACGCGGGGAAAAGCGTTATTGACCCACTTTTCAAATGGCCTGACGCTCTACAGCCACAACCAACTCTATGGCGTATGGCGGGTGATCGATACTGGTGAAATACCGCAGACCACGCGTATATTGCGCGTCAGGCTACAAACGGCGGATAAAACTATTCTGCTTTATAGCGCGTCTGATATCGAAATGCTGACAGCAGAGCAGCTCACGACGCACCCCTTTTTACAGCGAGTCGGTCCGGATGTGCTGGACGCGCGTCTCACTTCGGAAGAGGTTAAAGCTCGATTGCTGTCGCCGCGTTTTCGCAACCGACAATTTTCCGGACTGTTGCTGGATCAGGCCTTTCTGGCGGGATTGGGGAATTATCTGCGCGTTGAAATCCTCTGGCAGGTAGGGTTAACCGGACAGCATAAAGCGAAAGATCTCAACGAGGCGCAACTGAATGCGCTTTCTCACGCGCTGTTGGATATTCCGCGCCTGTCCTACACGACTCGCGGTCAGGCGGATGAAAACAAGCATCATGGCGCACTGTTTCGCTTTAAGGTTTTCCACCGTGACGGCGAAGCGTGCAAGCGGTGTGGCGGCATTATTGAAAAGACAACACTGTCCTCACGCCCGTTTTACTGGTGCCCGCATTGCCAGAAATAGCCGGAACCGCCATCGGCGAGCGGCTATTGCCTGATGGCGCGACGCTTATCAGTCCTACAAAGGTTGTCTGGGCGCATAGGTTGATATAAAACGGGCCACTGCTGGCCCAGTTAACAGAATGCTGAACAGCCGTAGGGTTTGCATTGCCATGATGAGCGCCATATCGGCACTGCTTCCTGCCGCGATCGCGGCAACCGTATCCAGACCACCGGGACTGGTGGCGAGATAAGCCGTCATAAAATCAATCTGCATGTAGTAAGCCATTCCCCACGCCATCGCGGCGCAAATCGCCATCAGCGCGAAAATTGACAATAAGATTTGCGGCAATGGCCGCAGCGCCATAAAAAACACCTGTCTGTCAAAACCGAGCCCAATACGCCAGCCTATCGCCATATACGCCACGGCCAGCAGCCATTCGGGTAATTCAATCTCAATGATGCCTTGCGAATGGAGAAGCGCGCCTGCCAACATGGGGAGCAGCATCGTGCCGGAAGGGATACGCATCAGGCGACCGGCAATGCCCGCCACGATCGCTAATAACAGCGTCGTCAATAAATTACCGCTAAGCGGCGGAAACCAGACCACCTGTTGGCTGACCGTTGCCGCGCTGTCGCCGAGTATCAGGCGTGTCACCAGCACCGCCGCGCCAGCCACAAACAGTACCCGTAGATACTGCATAAACGCCACCAGGCGGATATCCGCCCCGTAATCTTGCGCCATCGCTACCATTGCCGCCGCGCCGCCCGGCGAAGACCCCCATGCGCCGGTGTTGCCGGGCAGCGAGCTGTAACGTACCAGCAGCCAGCCGACTACCGCGCTGGAAAGCAGCGTCACCAGCAACACTAAAAGCACGACCGGCCAGTAGAAGGCGAGGGTGGTCAATATCGAACCGGTTAGATTTTGGGCGATCATACAGCCGAGAATTGCCTGCGCGGCGAGAAAAATACCGCGCGGAAGTTGTAGCGTACTACCTCGCAAACTCAACACGATACCCGCAATCATTGGACCGAGCAGCATTGCCGCCGGAAGGTGCAGATAGAGAAAAATAAGGGAAATGAGCAGCGATAACAGGAACAACAAAAACCACTGCAGAATCGGCATTCCATGCTCCCTGAATGATATTTAGCGAAACCTTAATTAATCATAGAGAGTAACGGGGTAAGAATAAAATAATGAGGATAAGAAAAAAGGGAAAATGTACCGGATGGCGAGGGTTGCGTCGCCATCCGGTTGTCAATTAACGCTTCAGCGCCGATTTAAAATCGCGTTTATCGTAGCCGGTATACAGCTGACGAGGACGGGCGATTTTCATGCCGTCAGTGTGCATTTCATTCCAGTGTGCAATCCAGCCAACGGTACGCGCCATGGCGAAGATCACGGTGAACATGGAGGACGGAATGCCCATCGCTTTCAGAATGATGCCGGAGTAGAAGTCTACGTTCGGGTACAGTTTCTTCTCGATGAAGTACGGGTCGTTGAGCGCAATGTGCTCAAGCTCCATCGCCACTTCCAGCAGATCGTCTTTGGTGCCCAGCTCTTTCAGCACTTCGTGGCAGGTTTCACGCATCACGGTGGCGCGCGGATCGTAGTTTTTGTAAACACGGTGACCGAAGCCCATCAGGCGGAAAGAATCATTCTTGTCTTTCGCACGGCGAACAAATTCCGGAATGTGTTTAACAGAGCTGATTTCTTCCAGCATTTTCAGCGCGGCTTCGTTGGCGCCGCCGTGCGCGGGTCCCCACAGGGAGGCGATCCCGGCGGCAATGCAGGCGAACGGGTTGGCGCCGCTTGAACCTGCGGTACGTACCGTTGACGTAGAGGCGTTCTGCTCATGGTCAGCGTGCAGGATCAGAATACGGTCCATCGCGCGCTCCAGTACCGGATTCACTTCATAGGTTTCACACGGCGTGGAGAACATCATGTTCAGGAAGTTACCGGCGTAGGAAAGGTCGTTGCGCGGATAAACAAACGGCTGGCCGATGGAATATTTGTAACACATCGCCGCCATGGTCGGCATTTTGGACAGCAGGCGGAACGCCGCGATTTCACGGTGGCGCGGATTGTTCACATCCAGCGAGTCGTGGTAGAACGCCGCCAGCGCGCCAGTAATCCCGCACATTACCGCCATCGGATGTGAGTCGCGACGGAAAGCATGGAACAGGCGAGTGATTTGCTCATGGATCATCGTATGGCGGGTGACTGTCGTTCTGAACTCGTCATACTCTTCCTGCGTCGGTTTTTCGCCGTACAGCAGGATGTAACAGACTTCCAGATAGTTGGAATCGGTAGCAAGCTGGTCAATCGGGAAACCGCGATGCAACAAAATGCCTTCGTCGCCGTCGATGAAGGTGATTTTAGATTCGCAGGATGCGGTAGAGGTGAAACCAGGGTCAAAAGTAAAAACTCCTTTTGAACCGAGACTACGAATATCAATAACATCTTGACCGAGTGTACCTTTTAGCACATCCAGTTCAATAGCAGTATCACCAGTAAGGGTGATTTTTGCCTTTGTATCAGCCATTTACGGTCTCCTTAGCGCCTTATTGCTTAAGACTGCCGGAACTCAGACTTGCCTTCTACACGTCATCTTCCTCGTCGTTAGTGCAGGGAAGATTCTGTGTATGCATCAATCAACCGTTACCAGTTTGTTATTTGGCTCGCCGCTCTGTGAAAGAGGGGATGACCTGGGTACAGAGCAATGGGCGCTTGCAGGTAACGGCTTGATTAATTTCGAATTAGCAGCAAATCAGGAACGTAGCAATCCGAGTAATGTAACCTGTCTATCACTAATAACTGTCCTGAAAGAATGGGTCAATATCATTGTACTGTTGCATAACTTATTAACAGGTGAAAGAGTGACCCCATAACTTTTACGCATTATATGCTTTTTCTGGTGTTGTTTGTAACAATTTTGTTTAATGTTTGTCAAATCAGATGATTGAAAATTAAAAAAATGTTGTTATCGTGACCTGTGTCACTGTTCAGGATAAAACCCGACAAACTATATGTAGGTTAATTGTAATGATTTTGTGAACGTCCTATACTGCCGCCAGGTCTCCGGAATACCCTGCAATCCCGAGCCACCCAGCGTTGTAACGTGTCGTTTTAGCTACTGGAAGCAGTGTTTTACATGACGCGCAGTTATAGAAAGGACGCTGTCTGACCCGCACGCAGACCGGAGGAAGGAAATCCCGTCGTCTTTCTGGCTACAGGTAGATTCATCTCTGTAACCGAAGTCTTAAGGGAATAATAAGAACAGCATGTGGGCGTTATTCATGATAAGAAATGTGAAAAAACAAAGACCTGTCAATCTGGATCTACAAACGATTCGGTTCCCCATCACAGCGATAGCGTCCATTCTCCATCGCGTATCCGGTGTGATTACTTTCATCGCCGTCGGCATACTACTGTGGCTACTGGGCACCAGCCTCTCTTCTCCGGAAGGATTCCAGCAGGCCGCCGACATCATGGACGGCTTCATCGTTAAATTTATCATGTGGGGCATCCTTACCGCGCTGGCGTATCACGTCATCGTGGGAATTCGTCACATGTTAATGGATTTTGGCTATCTGGAAGAAACATTCGAAGCGGGTCAACGCTCTGCCAAAATCTCTTTTGTTATCACTGTCGTGCTTTCACTTCTCGCAGGAGTCCTCGTATGGTAAGCAACGCCTCCGCATTAGGACGCAATGGCGTACATGACTTCATCCTGGTCCGTGCTACCGCTATCGTTCTGACGTTATACATCATCTACATGGTGGGTTTTTTCGCCACGAGCGGCGAACTGACCTTTGAAGCCTGGACCGGTTTCTTCTCATCGGCCTTCACCAAAGTCTTCACCCTGCTGGCGCTTTTTTCCATCTTGATTCATGCCTGGATCGGCATGTGGCAGGTGTTAACCGACTACGTTAAACCACTGGCAGTGCGTCTGATACTGCAACTCGTTATTGTTGTTGCGCTGGTGGTTTACGTCATCTATGGATTTGTTGTGGTGTGGGGTGTGTAATGAAACTGCCAGTCAGAGAATTTGATGCTGTTGTGATTGGTGCCGGTGGCGCAGGTATGCGCGCGGCGCTGCAAATTTCCCAAAGCGGCCAAACCTGTGCGCTGCTCTCGAAAGTCTTCCCGACCCGTTCCCATACCGTTTCCGCGCAGGGCGGTATCACCGTGGCGCTCGGCAATACCCATGAAGATAACTGGGAATGGCACATGTACGACACCGTAAAAGGGTCGGACTACATTGGTGACCAGGATGCCATCGAATATATGTGTAAGACCGGACCGGAAGCGATTCTGGAACTGGAGCACATGGGGCTACCGTTCTCCCGTCTTGATGATGGACGTATCTATCAGCGCCCGTTCGGCGGCCAGTCGAAAAACTTTGGCGGCGAGCAGGCGGCACGTACCGCGGCAGCGGCTGACCGTACCGGTCACGCCTTGCTACATACGCTGTATCAACAGAATTTGAAAAACCACACCACGATTTTCTCCGAATGGTATGCGCTGGATCTGGTGAAAAACCAGGATGGCGCTGTGGTGGGGTGTACCGCACTGTGCATCGAAACCGGTGAAGTGGTGTACTTCAAAGCCCGCGCGACGGTGCTGGCGACCGGCGGCGCAGGCCGTATCTACCAGTCCACCACCAACGCTCACATCAATACTGGTGATGGTGTCGGTATGGCGCTGCGTGCCGGTGTCCCGGTGCAGGACATGGAAATGTGGCAGTTCCACCCGACCGGTATCGCCGGGGCGGGCGTGCTGGTGACAGAAGGCTGCCGCGGCGAAGGCGGTTACCTGCTGAACAAACACGGCGAGCGCTTTATGGAGCGTTATGCGCCGAACGCCAAAGACCTGGCGGGTCGTGACGTGGTGGCGCGTTCCATCATGATCGAAATCCGTGAAGGTCGCGGCTGTGATGGTCCGTGGGGGCCGCACGCTAAACTGAAACTGGATCACCTGGGTAAAGAGGTGCTGGAATCTCGCCTGCCGGGTATCCTGGAGCTGTCCCGCACATTCGCCCACGTTGACCCGGTGAAAGAGCCGATTCCGGTTATCCCGACCTGCCACTACATGATGGGCGGTATTCCGACTAAAGTGACCGGTCAGGCGCTGACCGTGAACGAGCAGGGCGAAGATGTGGTGATTCCGGGGCTGTTTGCGGTAGGCGAAATCGCCTGTGTATCGGTTCACGGCGCCAACCGTCTGGGCGGTAACTCACTGCTGGATCTGGTGGTCTTTGGCCGTGCGGCGGGGCTGCATTTACAGGAATCCATCGCCGAGCAGGGCGTGCTGCGCGACGCCAGCGAGTCTGACGTTGAAGGTTCTCTGGAGCGCCTGAATCGCTGGAACAATAACCGCAATGGCGAAGATCCGGTGGCTATCCGCAAAGCGTTGCAGGAGTGTATGCAGCATAACTTCTCCGTATTCCGTGAAGGCGACGCGATGGCGAAAGGGCTTGAGCAGTTGAAAGTGATCCGCGAGCGTCTGAAAAACGCCCGTCTGGATGACACGTCCAGCGAGTTTAATACCCAGCGTGTTGAGTGTCTGGAGCTGGATAACCTGATGGAAACCGCCTACGCCACTGCCGTATCAGCCAACTTCCGAACGGAAAGCCGCGGCGCGCATAGCCGCTTCGATTTCCCGGAGCGTGATGATGCCAACTGGTTGTGTCATACCCTGTATCAGCCGCAAACGGAATCCATGACGCGCCGAAGCGTCAATATGGAACCGAAACTGCGTCCGGCGTTCCCGCCGAAGATTCGTACTTATTAATTGCGGAGACAGGATGATGAAACTCGAATTTTCGATTTATCGTTATAACCCGGATGTCGATAACGCTCCGCGTATGCAGGATTACACCCTGGAAGGCGAAGAAGGGCGCGACATGATGCTGCTGGATGCGTTAATCCAGCTTAAAGAAAAAGATCCCAGCCTTTCTTTCCGCCGTTCCTGCCGCGAAGGTGTGTGTGGTTCTGATGGTTTGAATATGAACGGTAAGAATGGTCTGGCCTGTATTACCCCTATTTCGGCGCTGAACCAGCCGGGTAAGAAGATTGTGATTCGCCCGCTACCCGGTTTGCCGGTGATCCGCGATTTGGTGGTAGACATGGGGCAATTCTACGCACAATATGAGAAGATTAAGCCTTACTTATTGAATAATGGGCAAAATCCACCGGCTCGTGAGCATCTGCAGATGCCAGAGCAGCGTGAAAAACTCGATGGGCTGTATGAATGTATTCTTTGCGCCTGTTGCTCAACATCCTGCCCGTCATTCTGGTGGAACCCGGATAAGTTTATCGGTCCGGCGGGTCTGCTCGCGGCGTATCGATTCCTGATCGATAGTCGTGATACCGAGACCGATAGTCGTCTGGAAGGGATGAGCGATGCATTCAGCGTATTCCGCTGTCACAGCATTATGAACTGCGTCAGTGTATGTCCTAAGGGACTGAACCCGACGCGCGCTATCGGCCATATTAAGTCGATGCTGTTGCAGCGTAGTGCGTAAGTAGTTGTAGTGGTTGCCGGATGGCGACGTACCGTCTTATCCGGCCTACGGGTTACGTATTCTGTAGGCCTGATAAGCCAGGCGCCATCGGGCAATAGAAGTGCAGGAAACCTCTAAAAACTGCCATATGATTAGTAATAATCGAGATGTTCAGAGCGAGACAAGGCGCGGTCTGAACGAATCTTCGGGAGCATAGTTAACTATGTGACCGGAGTGAGCGAAGGCCGCAACGCAGTCGTAGCCTGAACAGCGAAGATTATTAGACAGTTTTTAAAGGTTCCTTAGCGGACGCAGATGACACGACAGTCCGCAACAAGTGAACCCCGGCACGCATACAGCGTATGCGTGGTTAGTATCCACGGCGAAATACTCGTCATAGTTCACGTTGCATGTGCGTTGGCTGCACTTGCTCACCCCGGTCACTTACTGGATGTAAGCTCCCAGGGATTCGCAAGCTTGCCGCCTTCCTGAAACGTGACCTATTTAGAGTATTAAATAAGCAGAAAAGATGCTTAAGGGATCACGATGCAGAACAGCGCTTTGAAAGCCTGGTTGGACTCTTCTTACCTCTCTGGTTCGAATCAGAGCTGGATAGAACAGCTCTATGAAGACTTCTTAACCGATCCTGACTCGGTAGACGCTAACTGGCGTTTGACGTTCCAGCAGTTACCTGGTACCGGAGTCAAACCGGATCAACTCCATTCAAAAACACGTGAATATTTCCGGCGGCAGGCGTTGGCTGGCTCACGTCACTCTTCTACGATTTCCGACCCTGACACCAATGTGAAGCAGGTTAAAGTCCTGCAGCTTATCAACGCTTATCGTTTCCGTGGCCATCAGCATGCAAACCTCGATCCGCTGGGTCTTTGGAAACAAGAACGCGTGGCGGATCTGGACCCTTCTTTCCATGATTTGACCGAGGCCGATTTCCAGGAAACCTTCAATGTCGGCTCCTTTGCCAGCGGCAAAGAGACGATGAAGCTGGGCGAGCTGCTCGACGCGCTCAAACAGACCTACTGTGGCCCGATTGGCGCTGAGTATATGCACATCACCAGCACCGAAGAGAAACGCTGGATCCAACAGCGCATCGAATCCGGTCGTGCGGCCTTTAGCGCTGACGAGAAAAAACGCTTCCTGAACGAACTGACCGCCGCTGAAGGGCTGGAACGTTATCTGGGCGCCAAATTCCCGGGTGCGAAACGTTTCTCGCTCGAGGGGGGAGATGCGCTGATACCCATGCTGAAAGAGATGGTTCGCCATGCGGGTAACAGCGGCACTCGCGAAGTGGTGCTGGGGATGGCGCACCGCGGTCGCCTGAACGTGCTGATCAACGTACTGGGTAAAAAACCGCAGGATCTGTTCGACGAATTTGCCGGTAAGCATAAAGAACATCTGGGTACCGGCGACGTGAAGTATCACATGGGCTTCTCGTCAGATATCGAAACCGAAGGCGGTCTGGTTCACCTGGCGCTGGCGTTTAACCCATCGCATCTGGAAATTGTGAGCCCGGTGGTGATGGGCTCCGTGCGCGCCCGTCTGGACAGACTGGACGAACCGAGCAGCAACAAAGTGTTGCCGATCACTATTCACGGCGACGCCGCGGTGACCGGCCAGGGCGTGGTTCAGGAAACCCTGAACATGTCGAAAGCGCGCGGTTACGAAGTGGGCGGTACGGTACGTATCGTTATCAACAACCAGGTGGGTTTCACCACCTCTAACCCACTGGATGCGCGTTCAACGCCTTACTGCACCGATATCGGTAAAATGGTCCAGGCGCCGATTTTCCACGTCAATGCGGACGATCCGGAAGCCGTCGCTTTTGTGACCCGTCTGGCGCTGGACTTCCGTAACACCTTTAAACGTGATGTGTTCATCGATCTGGTGTGCTACCGCCGTCACGGCCACAACGAAGCCGACGAGCCAAGCGCAACCCAGCCGCTGATGTACCAGAAAATCAAAAAGCATCCGACGCCGCGTAAAATCTACGCCGACAAACTGGAAGCTGATAAGGTCGCAACGCTGGAAGATGCCACTGAAATGGTCAACCTCTATCGCGATGCGCTGGATGCAGGCGAATGCGTGGTGAAAGAGTGGCGTCCGATGAATATGCACTCGTTCACCTGGTCGCCGTATCTAAACCACGAATGGGATGAAGCATACCCGAACAAGGTAGAAATGAAGCGTCTGCAGGAGCTGGCAAAACGTATCAGCACCGTGCCGGAAGCCATTGAAATGCAGTCTCGCGTGGCGAAAATTTATGGCGACCGTCAGGCAATGGCGGCAGGCGAGAAATTGTTTGACTGGGGCGGCGCGGAAAATCTGGCTTACGCCACGCTGGTCGATGAAGGCATTCCGGTGCGCCTGTCCGGGGAAGACTCTGGTCGCGGCACCTTCTTCCATCGTCATGCGGTGATCCACAACCAGACGAACGGCTCAACGTATACGCCGTTGCAGCATATTCACAGCGGTCAGGGACAGTTTAAAGTCTGGGACTCCGTGCTGTCTGAAGAAGCGGTACTGGCTTTTGAATACGGTTATGCCACGGCGGAACCACGTACCCTGACTATCTGGGAAGCGCAGTTTGGCGATTTTGCCAACGGCGCGCAGGTGGTGATTGACCAGTTCATCTCCTCCGGCGAGCAGAAATGGGGCCGGATGTGCGGCCTCGTGATGCTGTTGCCGCACGGCTATGAAGGGCAGGGGCCGGAGCACTCTTCCGCGCGTCTGGAACGTTATCTGCAACTTTGCGCCGAGCAGAATATGCAGGTTTGCGTGCCGTCCACCCCGGCGCAGGTCTACCATATGCTGCGCCGTCAGGCGCTGCGCGGGATGCGTCGTCCGCTGGTGGTGATGTCGCCGAAATCGCTGCTGCGTCACCCGCTGGCGGTTTCCACGCTTGATGAACTGGCGAACGGTTCCTTCCAGCCGGCCATTGGCGAAATTGACGAGCTGGACCCTAAAGCCGTAAAACGCGTGGTAATGTGTTCTGGTAAGGTTTATTACGACCTGCTGGAACAACGTCGCAAAAACGACCAGAAAGATGTCGCTATCGTGCGCATCGAACAGCTCTATCCGTTCCCGCATAAAGCGGTGCAGGAAGCGCTGCAACCATACGCTCACGTCCATGATTTTGTCTGGTGCCAGGAAGAGCCGCTCAACCAGGGCGCATGGTACTGCAGTCAGCATCATTTCCGTGAAGTGATTCCGTTTGGGGCCGCTCTGCGTTATGCAGGTCGCCCGGCCTCCGCCTCTCCGGCGGTAGGGTATATGTCCGTTCACCAGAAACAGCAACAAGATCTGGTTAATGACGCGCTGAACGTCGATTAAATAAAGGATAAATAATGAGTAGCGTAGATATTCTTGTTCCCGACCTGCCTGAGTCCGTAGCGGACGCGACCGTCGCCACCTGGCATAAAAAACCGGGCGATGCGGTTGTTCGTGACGAAGTGCTGGTAGAAATCGAAACTGACAAAGTGGTACTGGAAGTACCGGCATCAGCGGACGGCATTCTGGATGCGGTTCTGGAAGAAGAGGGGACGACTGTCACCTCTCGCCAGATCCTGGGTCGCCTGCGTGAAGGCAACAGCGCGGGTAAAGAGACCAGCGCGAAATCTGAAGAGAAAGCGTCTACGCCGGCACAGCGCCAGCAGGCGTCGCTGGAAGAACAAAACAACGATGCGCTCAGCCCGGCGATCCGTCGCCTGCTGGCTGAACACAATCTGGAAGCCAGCGCCATTAAAGGCACTGGTGTGGGTGGGCGTCTGACCCGTGAAGATGTGGAAAAACATCTGGCGAAAGGCGAGTCTAAAGCACCCGCTGTTGAACCTGCAGCACAACCCGCTCTGGGCGCGCGCGGCGAAAAACGCGTGCCAATGACCCGCCTGCGTAAGCGCGTGGCCGAGCGTCTGCTGGAAGCGAAAAATTCCACCGCCATGCTGACGACCTTCAATGAAGTCAACATGAAGCCGATTATGGATTTGCGTAAGCAGTATGGCGAAGTGTTTGAAAAACGTCATGGTATCCGCCTGGGCTTTATGTCCTTCTACGTGAAAGCGGTAGTAGAAGCGCTGAAGCGTTATCCGGAAGTGAACGCCTCTATCGACGGCGATGACGTGGTGTATCACAACTACTTCGACGTCAGCATGGCGGTGTCTACGCCGCGCGGCCTGGTCACGCCGGTCCTGCGTGACGTGGATACGCTGGGCATGGCTGACATTGAGAAAAAAATTAAAGAACTGGCTGTCAAAGGCCGCGACGGCAAGCTGACCGTAGAAGACCTGACCGGCGGTAACTTTACCATTACCAACGGCGGCGTATTCGGTTCGCTGATGTCTACCCCGATCATCAACCCGCCGCAGAGCGCGATTCTGGGAATGCATGCTATTAAAGACAGGCCGATGGCGGTGGATGGCAAGGTGGAAATCCTGCCGATGATGTATCTGGCGCTCTCTTACGATCATCGCCTGATCGATGGTCGCGAATCCGTGGGCTTCCTGGTCACCATCAAAGAGTTGCTGGAAGATCCGACCCGTCTGCTGTTGGACGTGTAGTCAGCAAGAGCATCACCTGCTACCTGTAGGCCGGATAAGGCGTTCACGCCGCCATCCGGCGATGGTGTAATGCCTGATGGCGCGCAGCTTTCAGGCCTACAGGTCTAAAGATAACGATTACCTGAAGGATGGACAGAACACATGAACTTACATGAATATCAGGCAAAACAACTTTTTGCCCGCTATGGCTTACCGGCGCCGGTGGGTTATGCCTGTACTACTCCGCGTGAAGCCGAAGAAGCCGCGTCTAAAATCGGTGCCGGCCCGTGGGTAGTGAAATGTCAGGTTCACGCTGGCGGCCGCGGCAAAGCGGGCGGTGTGAAGGTAGTAAAAAGCAAAGAAGAGATTCGCGCCTTCGCGGAAAACTGGCTGGGCAAACGTCTGGTGACCTATCAAACAGACGCTAATGGCCAACCGGTAAACCAGATTCTGGTTGAAGCGGCGACCGACATCGGCAAAGAACTGTACCTCGGCGCGGTAGTTGACCGTAGTTCTCGTCGCGTGGTCTTTATGGCGTCTACCGAAGGCGGCGTAGAGATCGAAAAAGTTGCGGAGGAAACCCCGCATCTGATCCATAAAGTCGCGCTCGATCCGCTGACCGGCCCGATGCCGTATCAGGGACGGGAACTGGCGTTCAAATTGGGTCTGGAAGGTAAACTGGTGCAGCAGTTCACCAAAATCTTTATGGGCCTGGCAACCATTTTCCTTGAGCGCGACCTGGCGCTAATCGAAATTAATCCGCTGGTGATCACTAAGCAGGGCGATCTGATTTGCCTCGACGGCAAGCTGGGCGCTGACGGCAACGCGCTGTTCCGCCAGCCGGATCTGCGCGAAATGCGCGACCAGTCTCAGGAAGACCCGCGTGAAGCGCAGGCGGCACAGTGGGAACTGAACTACGTCGCGCTGGACGGCAACATCGGTTGCATGGTGAACGGCGCGGGCCTGGCGATGGGCACCATGGACATCGTTAAGCTGCATGGCGGCGAACCGGCTAACTTCCTTGACGTAGGCGGCGGCGCAACCAAAGAGCGCGTCACCGAAGCGTTTAAAATTATCCTCTCGGATGACAACGTGAAAGCGGTTCTGGTTAACATCTTCGGCGGTATCGTCCGTTGTGACCTGATTGCCGACGGTATCATCGGCGCGGTGGAAGAAGTGGGCGTGAACGTTCCGGTGGTGGTGCGTCTGGAAGGCAACAACGCCGAACTCGGCGCGAAGAAACTGGCTGACAGTGGCCTGAATATTATTGCAGCGAAAAGTCTGACGGATGCAGCTCAGCAGGTTGTTGCCGCAGTGGAGGGGAAATAATGTCCGTTTTAATTAATAAAGATACCAAGGTTATCTGCCAGGGCTTCACCGGTAGCCAGGGGACTTTCCACTCCGAACAGGCGATTGCTTACGGTACGCAAATGGTCGGCGGCGTAACGCCGGGCAAAGGCGGCACCACGCATCTGGGTCTGCCGGTGTTCAACACCGTGCGCGAAGCAGTAGAAGCTACCGGTGCGACCGCATCCGTTATCTACGTCCCGGCGCCGTTCTGCAAAGACTCCATTCTGGAAGCGATCGACGCAGGCATCAAACTGATTATCACCATCACCGAAGGTATTCCGACGCTGGATATGCTGACCGTGAAAGTGAAGCTGGACGAAGCGGGCGTACGCATGATCGGCCCGAACTGCCCAGGTGTGATCACCCCGGGCGAATGCAAAATCGGCATCATGCCGGGTCACATTCATAAGCCGGGTAAAGTGGGTATCGTTTCCCGTTCCGGCACGCTGACCTATGAAGCGGTTAAGCAGACCACCGACTACGGTTTCGGCCAGTCCACCTGCGTGGGTATCGGCGGCGACCCGATTCCGGGCTCTAACTTCATCGACATTCTGAAACTGTTCCAGGAAGATCCGCAGACTGAAGCGATCGTGATGATCGGCGAGATCGGCGGTAGCGCAGAAGAAGAAGCGGCGGCTTACATTAAAGACCACGTGACCAAGCCGGTTGTTGGCTATATCGCGGGTGTTACCGCGCCGAAAGGCAAGCGTATGGGCCACGCGGGCGCCATCATTGCCGGTGGTAAAGGCACTGCGGATGAAAAATTTGCCGCGCTGGAAGCCGCGGGCGTGAAAACCGTTCGCAGCCTGGCCGATATCGGCGAAGCGCTGAAAGCAATTATAAAATAAAACTCGCTGTTCCTGCGGGAACAGATAAATGTCCGTTTTCGACATGGTTGGCCACCTTTACGGTGGCCTTTTTTATGGCTTTATTGTTTGTGGCAAAGTACGGGTGAAGCATCCGGGATATAAAATTATTGGCTTTGTAAATATTGAACTATAGGAAAATGATGCCTCATTAAAAAAACATGGTGGAGTCTAAAAATAATTGATAATAACCGTCTGGCAGCGGCAGTAAATTTACTCAGATTGCTGGTTAACTCTTTTTCAGCAAATACAGATGCTGTCTTAGTGAAAGACCTGCCGACCTCACTGGAGACGGATTATGCGCTTTCCGCCATGAAAAAAACGCATCGCAGCATTACACTATGTTGACGCTAACCTCTATAGTAAATTGACGCTTGACTCTGTGGCCGCGCATGTTTGCCTGAGCGCGAACTACATGTCTCCTCAGATGTATCGCGCTTACACAGACTGCTTGTTTAATGGCAGAATAAAACAGCTATTTTAATCATAAGAGTACCGACATTATTTCCATGAAGTATTAAAGATATCGTTTAATAAATCATATGAACTTTTGCTGGTTAAAAGAGGTTAACTTTAAAAATTATTAAGAACTTATTGACACTATTCGTTCGTGATTAATCATGTTTAAAGGGTATTTATGGCTGCGAATAAACAGAATTATCACTATGAGTGACGTAGATATTGAGGGTAAATCTGTGAAGGTGATAACAGAATCTTCACTATAATAATTATAGAGAGGCAAATACGGTGTTATTGAAATAAAGAAAAATTAGCGAATAAAATGTTTGTTTCTGGCTATCTGGAAAGCTTATTAGCGATAATTAAGGCGATAACCTGGCAAGATGATCCTGGCCGTTAGTCGTCGGGAAAGGGAAGTTGGGGCAGGGTAATCCCGGTGGGATGATGGCGCGTGTGCAATGAGATAGTTTCTTTGCGGTGTTAATTATAAGTAAAATAAAAATAGACTAAATGTATAAAATAATAAGTGTTGATAACCTACAGAAAAAATCTGTGAGCTATTTAGCAATAATTGAACATCAATGTGGAATGTTTTTTACGGGATGCGGGGCAGTAAAAAACGCACAAAATGTTTAGCCTTACCGAATAAGCCTCTTTTTACAGGGAGTTTGAAATTACTCTTTGCAAAAACAAAAAGTTAACAAAAAATTCACCATGCATTCAATGAATAAACATTATTAACATTAACTTCAAAAATTGATTTTAATCAATATTTAAATGTTGGAAAAGAGCATCAAAACTGGTTAAATTGTCCGTGATCAAATTCCCTGAAAAGCGATAGATTAGCCATAAATTGATCGCTGTCGAAAAAAGCAAATCTGACCCACTAAAAACCTGTTTATTGTAAGGGTTTTACGGCGTAATATATTTGCGGGATCAATTTGGGTTTTTTATTAACATGTTTGTAACTTTTCATCATTACTGTTTCCTTCCCGAGGGGATAGTACGATGGAAGGCCGCAAATAAATTTGTATTGGGGCATGCGTGTGACCCTTTCTAACGGGGTTCACTCTCGGAGTCTTCATGCGATGAGCAAGGAGTCATGATGTTAGATATAGTCGAACTGTCGCGCTTACAGTTTGCCTTGACCGCGATGTACCACTTCCTGTTTGTGCCGCTAACGCTCGGTATGGCGTTCCTGCTGGCCATTATGGAAACGGTATACGTCCTTTCCGGCAAACAGATTTATAAAGATATGACCAAGTTCTGGGGCAAGTTGTTTGGTATCAACTTTGCTCTGGGTGTGGCTACCGGTTTGACCATGGAGTTCCAGTTCGGGACAAACTGGTCGTACTACTCCCACTATGTTGGGGACATCTTCGGTGCGCCGCTGGCCATCGAAGGTTTGATGGCCTTCTTCCTCGAATCCACCTTTGTAGGTCTGTTCTTCTTCGGCTGGGATCGTCTGAGTAAAGTTCAGCATATGTGCGTCACCTGGCTGGTGGCTCTGGGGTCCAACCTCTCCGCGTTGTGGATTCTGGTAGCGAACGGCTGGATGCAAAACCCAATCGCTGCGGATTTCAATTTCGAAACCATGCGTATGGAAATGGTGAGCTTCTCTGAACTGGTACTGAACCCGGTAGCACAGGTGAAATTTGTTCACACTGTGGCGTCCGGCTATGTCACCGGCGCGATGTTCATCCTCGGTATCAGCGCTTACTACATGCTGAAAGGTCGTGACTTCGCCTTTGCTAAACGCTCCTTTGCTATTGCTGCCAGCTTCGGTATGGCTGCCGTACTGTCCGTTATCGTACTCGGTGACGAATCCGGTTACGAAATGGGCGACGTGCAGAAAACCAAGCTCGCTGCGATTGAAGCAGAATGGGAAACGCAACCTGCTCCGGCCTCCTTTACCCTGTTCGGCATTCCTGACCAGGACAAACAGGAAAACCATCTGGCGATTCAGATTCCTTATGCGCTCGGCATTATCGCTACGCGTTCCGTGGACACGCCGGTTATTGGCCTGAAAGATCTCATGGTTCAGCATGAAGAGCGTATCCGTAACGGGATGAAAGCCTATGAACTGCTGGAGCAGCTGCGCGCCGGTTCTACCGACCAGGCCGTTCGCGACCAGTTTAACAGCATGAAGAAAGATCTCGGTTACGGCCTGCTGCTGAAACGCTATACGCCTAATGTGACTGACGCGACCGAAGCGCAGATCCAGCAAGCGACGAAAGATTCTATTCCTCGCGTTGCGCCGCTGTACTTCGCTTTCCGTATCATGGTGGCGTGCGGCTTCCTGCTGCTGGCGATTATCGCACTTTCCTTCTGGAGCGTGATTCGTAACCGCATCGGTGAGAAAAAATGGCTGTTGCGCGCGGCGCTGTACGGCATTCCACTGCCGTGGATTGCGGTTGAAGCAGGTTGGTTCGTCGCCGAGTATGGTCGTCAGCCGTGGGCGATCGGCGAAGTGTTGCCGACAGCCGTGGCGAACTCATCGCTGACCGTGGGCGATCTGCTGTTCTCCATGTTCCTGATTTGCGGCCTGTATACCCTGTTCCTGGTGGCAGAATTGTTCCTGATGTTCAAATTTGCACGCCTTGGCCCAAGCAGCCTGAAAACCGGTCGCTATCACTTTGAGCAGTCCACCGTGACTTCTCAGCCGGCACGCTAAGACAGGAGTCGTCAAATGATCGATTATGAAGTACTACGTTTTATCTGGTGGCTGCTGGTTGGCATTTTGCTAATTGGTTTCGCCGTCACCGATGGGTTCGACATGGGGGTGGGGATGCTCACCCGTTTCCTCGGTCGTAACGACACCGAACGTCGAATTATGATTAACTCTATCGCCCCACACTGGGACGGTAACCAGGTGTGGTTGATCACCGCGGGCGGTGCGTTGTTTGCTGCCTGGCCGATGGTTTACGCTGCGGCGTTCTCCGGTTTCTATGTGGCGATGATCCTGGTGCTGGCGTCGTTGTTCTTCCGTCCGGTCGGTTTTGATTACCGTTCCAAGATTGAAGACCCGCGCTGGCGCAACATGTGGGACTGGGGCGTGTTCATCGGTAGCTTTGTGCCGCCGCTGGTGATTGGCGTGGCCTTTGGCAACCTGTTGCAGGGCGTACCGTTCCACGTGGATGAGTATCTGCGTCTGTACTACACCGGTAACTTCTTCCAGTTGCTGAACCCGTTTGGTCTGCTGGCGGGTATCGTAAGCGTAGGGATGATCATCACGCAGGGGGCGACTTACCTGCAAATGCGTACCGTTGGCGAACTGCACCTGCGCGCGCGCGCCACCTCGCAGATTGCGGCGCTGGTGACATTAGTGTGCTTTGCGCTGGCGGGCGTTTGGGTAATGTATGGTATTGATGGTTATGTCGTGACATCCGCGATTGATCATCATGCCGCCTCTAACCCGCTGACTAAAGAAGTGGCGCGTGAAGCTGGCGCCTGGCTGGTGAACTTTAATAATGCTCCGATCCTGTGGTTGGTTCCGGCTCTGGGCGTGGTTCTGCCGCTGCTGACTATCCTGACTTCCCGTATGGAGAAAGGCGCGTGGGCATTCCTGTTCTCTTCGCTGACCCTGGCCTGCATTATTCTGACGGCGGGTATCGCTATGTTCCCATTTGTGATGCCGTCCAGCACGATGATGAATGCCAGCCTGACCATGTGGGATGCGACATCCAGCCAGATGACGCTGAACCTGATGACCTGGGTTGCGGCGGTGTTCGTACCGATCATTCTGATCTACACCAGCTGGTGTTACTGGAAAATGTTCGGTCGTATCACTAAAGAACATATTGAAAGCAACACCCACTCTCTGTACTAAGTAAGGAGCTTAAAATGTGGTATTTCGCATGGATTCTGGGAACGCTTCTTGCCTGTGCATTCGGGATCATTACCGCCCTGGCGCTTGAGCACGTTGAAGCGGGTAAAACCGGTCAAGAAGAAAGCTAATGACCCATATTATCGCAAAACTGTATGCGGTAATGGACAAGCGCCCGTTAAGGGCGCTTTCCTTCGTGATGGCGATAGTGCTGGCAGGATGTATGTTCTGGGACCCGTCACGGTTTGCCGCCAGGACCAGCACGCTTGAAATCTGGCACGGATTATTGCTGATGTGGGCGGTTTGCGCAGGCATAATCCACGGTGTGGGTTTTCGCCCTGAATCCGTACACTGGCAAGGGATTTTCTGTCCGCTCCTTGCGGATATCGTCCTTATCGTCGGCCTGATTTTCTTCTTCTTGTGAATAAGAAACCTCCTTAAAAATATAGGGGCTTGCATAAGCCCATATATTTTTACTCTCCCTTAACTTCCCCCCATTCCCAAGCCTCATTCCCACGCGTATAGTAGCAACGTTTAAAAGCTCTACTTTTGTTGCATTACCGGGATGTAAAGTGAATACAAGGCGATATACAACGGCATTCTTGAGGCATTACGGCGGCAAGCGGATGACGCCAACAAAGAGGCTGCAGGGATGAATAAGTATATGTTTCGATGGCCAATTCGAGTTTATTACGAAGACACGGACGCCGGCGGTGTGGTTTATCACGCCAGCTATGTCGCTTTTTATGAAAGAGCGCGCACGGAGATGCTGCGTCACCATCACTTCAGCCAACAGGTGCTGCTGGCGGAGCGGGTCGCCTTTGTGGTGCGCAAGATGACGCTGGAATACTATGCGCCTGCGCGGCTCGACGATATGCTTGAAGTTCAAACAGAAATTACGTCAATGCGTGGCACCGCTTTGGTTTTCACGCAACGCATTGTCAACGCAGAGAACACGCTGCTAAATGAAGCAGAGGTTCTGATTGTTTGCGTTGATCCACTCAAAATGAAGCCTCGTGCGCTTCCTAAGTCTATTGTCGCGGAGTTTAAGCAGTGACTGACATGAATATCCTTGATTTGTTCCTGAAGGCAAGCCTTCTGGTTAAACTTATCATGTTGATTTTGATTGGTTTTTCAATAGCATCCTGGGCCATCATTATCCAGCGAACGCGTATCCTGAACGCCGCTGCGCGTGAGGCGGAAGCGTTTGAAGATAAATTCTGGTCCGGAATCGAACTATCGCGTCTGTACCAGGAAAGCCAGGGGAGACGCGATAGTCTGTCGGGCTCGGAGCAAATCTTTTATAGCGGGTTCAAAGAGTTTGTCCGGCTCCATCGCGCCAACAGCCATGCGCCGGAGGCAGTGGTAGAGGGGGCGTCGCGTGCGATGCGCATCTCCATGAACCGAGAGCTGGAAACGCTGGAAACGCATATCCCGTTTCTTGGCACGGTAGGCTCTATCAGTCCTTATATCGGTCTGTTTGGCACCGTATGGGGGATTATGCATGCGTTTATCGCCCTGGGCGCGGTGAAACAGGCGACTCTGCAAATGGTTGCGCCGGGTATTGCCGAAGCATTGATTGCCACGGCGATTGGTCTGTTTGCCGCCATCCCTGCGGTTATGGCTTACAACCGACTGAATCAGCGCGTGAACAAGCTGGAACTGAATTACGACAACTTTATGGAAGAGTTCACCGCGATTCTGCACCGCCAGGCGTTTACCGTAAGCGAAAGCAACAAGGGGTAAGCCATGGCCAGAACGCGTGGACGAGGTCGTCGCGAACTTAAGTCCGAAATCAATATTGTACCGCTACTCGACGTACTGTTGGTGCTGCTGCTGATCTTTATGGCAACCGCGCCGATCATTACCCAGAGCGTGGAAGTCGACTTGCCGGAGGCGAATCAGTCGCAGGCGGTCAGTAGTAACGACGATCCACCGGTCATTATTGAGGTTTCCGGAGTAGGGCAATACAGCGTAGTGGTTGATAAAGATCGAATGGATCAACTGCCGTCTGAACAGGTGATCGCAGAAGTAAAGCGTCATCTGCAGGCTAATCCGAAAACAGTCTTTTTAATCGGCGGCGCGAAAGAGGTGCCGTACGATGAAATAATTAAAGCGCTGAACTTGTTACACAGCGCGGGCGTAAAATCGGTTGGCTTAATGACGCAGCCAATCTGAAGTCTGCGTCCCGTTGGCTTGAAAGACGGCGAGTAACAGGCGAACAGTTTTTTGGGAACCGAGAGTGTCAAAGGCAACCGAACAAAACGACAAGCTCAAACGGGCGATAATTATTTCAGCCGTGCTGCATATCATCTTATTTGCAGTGCTGATCTGGAGTTCGTTTGATGAGCATATAGAGGCTTCTGCCGGCGGCGGCGGCGGTTCCGCTATCGACGCGGTGATGGTCGATCCTGGCGCCGTTGTGCAGCAGTACAACCGTCAGCAGGATCAACAGGCCAGCGCCAGACGCGCGGAAGAAGAGCGTAAAAAGCTGCAACAGCAGCAAGCAGAGGAGCTGCAGCAGAAGCAGGCTGCCGAACAGGAGCGGTTGAAACAACTTGAGAAAGAACGTTTAGCGGCTCAGGAGCAGCAAAAGCAGGCTGAAGAAGCGGCAAAACTGGCGCAACAGCAGCAGCAACAGGCCGAAGAAGCGGCGAAAGCGGCGGCAGACGCGAAGAAAAAAGCGGAGGCCGAGGCGGCGAAAGCGGCGGCGGACGCGAAGAAGAAAGCAGAGGCCGAGGCGGTAAAAGCGGCGGCGGACGCGAAGAAGAAAGCGGAAGCCGAAGCGGCGAAAGCGGCGGCGGACGCGAAGAAGAAAGCAGAGGCCGAAGCGGCGAAAGCAGCGGTGGAGGCGAAGAAGAAAGCGGAGGCCGAAGCGGCGAAAGCAGCGGCGGAGGCGAAGAAGAAAGCGGATGCCGAGGCGGCGAAAGCGGCGGCGGAGGCGAAGAAGAAAGCGGATGCCGCGGCGGCGAAAGCAGCGGCGGACGCTAAGAAGAAAGCGGCTGCCGAAAAAGCGGCCGCCGCAGAAGGCGTCGACGATCTGCTTGGCGATCTCAGCTCGGGTAAGAATGCGCCAAAAACCGGCGGTGGCGCGAAAGGGAATGGTCAGCCATCGAAAGATAGCGGTACATCGGGCGCTAACGGTGGGGCGACAGGCGCTGATATCAGCGCCTACGCGAAACAGATTCAGGTCGCCATTCAGAGCCGTCTGTATGATGCGAGCCTGTATCAGGGCAAACAATGTGTCTTGCATATTAGCCTGGCGCCGGATGGCTCATTAAAAAGCATTACGTCTGAGGGCGGCGATCCGGCGCTTTGTCAGGCGGCGTTAATGGCGGCAAAAACCGCGAAAATTCCTAAACCGCCAAGCCAGGCTGTTTATGAGAAAATAAAGGATGCCAAACTAGACTTTAAACTGTAGATACTTTTCTTTATGGAAGTTGGAGCGGTTGAGTTGTTACTGGTCCTGGTGGTTTTGTGTATTTGAGTTTGTTAACATTCTGCTAAATTATCGTGGGTCGCAGGCCCAGGTATGGGAGATATGATGAAGCAGGCATTACGAGTAGCATTTGGTTTTCTGATGCTGTGGGCGGCAGTGCTGCACGCAGAAGTCCGTATCGAGATCACCCAGGGGGTGGACTCGGCGCGACCGATTGGCGTTGTGCCTTTTAAATGGGCCGGGCCGGGCGCTGCGCCTGAAGATATCGGCGGCATCGTGGCGGCAGATTTACGCAATAGCGGTAAATTTAATCCGTTAGACCGGTCCCGACTGCCGCAGCAGCCAGCCACCGCTCAGGAAGTTCAGCCTACCGCATGGTCTGCGCTGGGTATTGATGCCGTCGTCGTTGGGCAGGTAACGCCGAATCCGGACGGTTCCTACAATGTTGCTTATCAGCTGGTTGACACTGGCGGCGCGCCGGGGACTGTACTGGCGCAAAACTCTTATAAAGTGAACAAGCAGTGGCTGCGTTATGCAGGCCACACTGCCAGTGACGAAGTCTTTGAAAAACTGACGGGCATTAAGGGCGCGTTCCGTACTCGTATCGCCTATGTGGTACAGACTAACGGCGGTCAGTTCCCGTATGAACTGCGTGTGTCGGATTACGATGGCTATAATCAGTTCGTAGTGCACCGTTCTCCGCAGCCGTTGATGTCTCCGGCGTGGTCTCCGGACGGCTCAAAACTGGCTTACGTGACATTTGAAAGCGGTCGCTCCGCGCTGGTTATCCAGACGCTGGCAAACGGCGCAGTGCGTCAGGTTGCGTCCTTCCCGCGTCACAACGGCGCGCCGGCCTTCTCGCCGGATGGGACGAAACTGGCGTTCGCGTTATCGAAAACCGGAAGTCTGAACCTGTACGTTATGGATCTCGCCTCCGGCCAGATTCGTCAGATAACGGACGGGCGTAGCAACAATACGGAGCCGACCTGGTTCCCGGACAGCCAGACTCTGGCCTTTACCTCTGACCAGGCTGGACGTCCGCAAGTGTATAAAATGAACATTAACGGCGGTGCGGCGCAGCGTATTACCTGGGAAGGTTCGCAAAACCAGGATGCGGATGTCAGCAGCGACGGTAAATTTATGGTAATGGTAAGCTCAAATAACGGGCAGCAGCACATTGCCAAACAAGATCTGGTGACGGGTGGCGTACAGGTTCTGTCGTCAACGTTCCTGGATGAAACGCCAAGTCTGGCACCTAACGGCACGATGGTAATCTACAGCTCTTCTCAGGGGATGGGATCTGTGCTGAATTTGGTTTCTACAGATGGGCGTTTCAAAGCGCGTCTTCCGGCAACTGATGGTCAGGTGAAATCGCCTGCCTGGTCGCCGTATCTGTGATAATAATTAATTGATTACTAAAGGAATTAAAGAAATGCAACTGAACAAAGTGCTGAAGGGCCTGATGATTGCCCTGCCTGTTATGGCAATCGCGGCATGTTCTTCCAACAAGAACGCCAGCAATGACGGTAGCGAAGGCGGCATGCTGAACGGCGCCGGCACTGGTATGGACGCTAACGGCAACGGCAACATGTCATCTGAAGAGCAAGCGCGTCTGCAGATGCAGCAGCTGCAGCAGAACAACATCGTTTACTTCGATCTCGACAAGTACGATATCCGTTCTGACTTCGCGGCAATGCTGGATGCGCACGCTAACTTCCTGCGTAGCAACCCGTCTTACAAAGTCACCGTAGAAGGTCACGCGGACGAACGCGGTACTCCGGAGTACAACATCTCCCTGGGCGAACGTCGTGCGAACGCTGTTAAGATGTATCTGCAGGGTAAAGGCGTTTCCGCTGACCAGATCTCCATCGTTTCTTACGGTAAAGAAAAACCTGCCGTACTGGGCCACGACGAAGCGGCTTACGCTAAGAACCGTCGCGCTGTACTGGTTTACTAAGAGAATTGCATGAGCAGTAACTTCAGACATCACCTGTTGAGTCTGTCGTTACTGGTTGGCATAGCGGCCCCCTGGGCCGCTTTTGCTCAGGCGCCAATCAGTAGTGTCGGCTCAGGCTCGGTCGAAGACCGCGTCACTCAACTTGAGCGTATCTCTAACGCTCACAGCCAGCTTTTAACCCAACTTCAGCAGCAGCTCTCCGATAATCAGTCCGATATCGATTCTTTGCGCGGCCAAATCCAGGAAAATCAGTATCAACTGAATCAGGTGATGGAGCGCCAGAAGCAAATTATGCTGCAGCTGGGGAGCTTAAATAATGGCGGCGCAGCGCAGCCAGCAGCTGGTGACCAGAGCGGGACGGCAACCACTGCGACCCCCGCCCCGGATGCCGGTACGGCAACCTCAGGGGCGCCGGTACAAAGTGGCGATGCGAATACCGATTACAATGCGGCTATCGCGCTGGTGCAGGATAAGTCTCGCCAGGATGATGCGATTGTAGCGTTTCAGAACTTCATCAAGAAATACCCTGATTCTACTTATCAGCCGAACGCCAATTATTGGCTGGGCCAGTTGAATTACAACAAGGGTAAAAAAGATGATGCCGCCTATTATTTCGCCTCGGTAGTAAAAAACTATCCTAAGTCGCCGAAGGCTGCGGACGCGATGTACAAAGTTGGCGTTATCATGCAGGACAAAGGTGATACGGCAAAAGCGAAAGCGGTTTATCAGCAGGTGATTAACAAATATCCTGGCACTGATGGCGCGAAACAGGCGCAGAAGCGTCTTAACGCGATGTAATGCGTACCATGCGACCAGAAAACGCCTTTTTTCTGGTCGCGTCGTGCGATTCCTAAGCAGTTGAGCCCTCTGCGTCGAAATTTTTGTTGCGCTCAAATCTGAAATCAGTAATATATGCCGCCGTTGCCACGGGATATTAAACAACTCGAAAGCAACGTAAAAGTGGGTCGTTAGCTCAGTTGGTAGAGCAGTTGACTTTTAATCAATTGGTCGCAGGTTCGAATCCTGCACGACCCACCAATCGTTCGGTGGAAACGAGAATAAAACGTGAAGGATAACGTTGCGTCAGCAACGGCCCGTAGGGCGAGGCGAAGCCGAGTCATCCTGCACGACCCACCACTAACTTCGGTTAGTCAGTAATATCCAGCGTAGTATCGGGTGATTAGCTCAGCTGGGAGAGCACCTCCCTTACAAGGAGGGGGTCGGCGGTTCGATCCCGTCATCACCCACCACTTGGGTCGTTAGCTCAGTTGGTAGAGCAGTTGACTTTTAATCAATTGGTCGCAGGTTCGAATCCTGCACGACCCACCAATTTAACATCAAACTCAGATGTTGAACGTGAAGGATAACGTTGCTTCAGCAACCTGTAGGGCGAGGCGAAGCCGAGTCATCCTGCACGACCCACCATCTTTAGATGGTCCGAGTAAAATCTTTCAGGCAGCACCCGTATGGGTCGTTAGCTCAGTTGGTAGAGCAGTTGACTTTTAATCAATTGGTCGCAGGTTCGAATCCTGCACGACCCACCAATATACAAGGTGGTAACTGGTAGAGAACGTGAAGGATAACATTG
Source organism: Salmonella sp. SAL03688 (assembly GCF_046551895.1). Lineage (NCBI taxonomy): Bacteria > Pseudomonadati > Pseudomonadota > Gammaproteobacteria > Enterobacterales > Enterobacteriaceae > Salmonella > Salmonella sp. SAL03688. The sequence continues at coordinate 60,770 of NZ_JBGDVI010000011.1, read as the reverse complement.
CTTTAGCAACGGCCCGAAGGGCGAGGCGAAGCCGAGTCATCCTGCACGACCCACCATCCTGAATGATTGAAGCAGTAACCCTTATCCAGGGGGTCGTTAGCTCAGTTGGTAGAGCAGTTGACTTTTAATCAATTGGTCGCAGGTTCGAATCCTGCACGACCCACCAATTTAACATCAAACTCAGATGTTGAGCGTGAAGGATAACGTTGCGTCAGCAACGGCCCGTAGGGCGAGGCGAAGCCGAGTCATCCTGCACGACCCACCAATGTAAAAAAGCGCCCTAAAGGCGCTTTTTTACTATCTGCGATATGGAAGATTCGAACCTGCCGCAGGTTCGGGTCGAACGCAGTGAGACAACGGAGCCGTTTACGGCGACGGCCCGAAGGGCGAGGCGAAGCCGAGTCATCCTGCACGACCCACCAATGTAAAAGAGGGCGCTGGCGGCGCCTTTTTGCTATCTGCGATATGGAAGATTCGAACCTGCCGCAGGTTTGGGTCTTGCCTGATGCGCTGCGCTTATCAGGCCTACAGACGGCACCGCTCACGCAGGCCAGATAAAACGTTACGCCGCCATCAGACACGGGCTACGTAATTATTGTGACTTTCCTTATTGAATCGGCTATCTTGTTTAGCATATAAAACAAATTAACCGATTGTGGCGTTTATTACGCTTTCATTCGGTTTTTTCGTTAAGTCAGAAAAACGAGAAGCCACGATGAGCGTAATGTTTGACCCACAAGCCGCAATCTACCCGTTCCCGCCGAAACCAACGCCGTTGAACGACGACGAAAAGCAATTTTATCGTGAGAAAATCAAGCGGTTGCTCAAAGAGCGCAATGCCGTCATGGTGGCGCACTACTACACCGATCCGGAAATTCAACAGTTAGCAGAAGAAACCGGCGGCTGTATTTCCGACTCACTGGAAATGGCCCGTTTCGGCGCGAAGCACGCCGCATCCACGTTACTGGTAGCGGGCGTACGGTTTATGGGGGAAACCGCCAAAATCCTCAGCCCGGAAAAGACCATTCTTATGCCTACCCTGGCGGCGGAATGTTCGCTGGATTTAGGCTGCCCAATAGACGAATTTAGCGCTTTTTGTGATGCGCACCCTGACAGAACCGTAGTGGTCTATGCTAACACCTCGGCTGCTGTTAAAGCGCGTGCGGACTGGGTTGTGACCTCCAGTATCGCCGTAGAACTGATTGAGCATCTGGATAGTTTGGGGGAAAAAATTATCTGGGCGCCGGACAGACACCTGGGGAATTACGTGCAAAAACAGACCGGGGCCGATGTACTGTGTTGGCAAGGGGCGTGTATCGTGCATGACGAGTTTAAAACCCAGGCGTTGACCCGTTTAAAAAAAATCTATCCCGATGCCGCTCTTCTGGTTCACCCTGAATCGCCGCAGTCCATTGTCGAAATGGCCGATGCGGTGGGCTCCACCAGTCAGCTTATTAAGGCGGCAAAAACGCTGCCGCACAGACAGCTTATCGTGGCGACCGATCGCGGCATCTTCTACAAAATGCAGCAGGCGGTGCCTGAAAAAGAGCTGCTTGAAGCGCCCACGGCTGGCGAGGGGGCGACCTGCCGTAGCTGCGCGCACTGTCCGTGGATGGCGATGAATGGCCTGAAAGCCATTGCTGAAGGGCTGGAGCAGGGAGGCGCGGCGCATGAAATACAGGTTGATGCGGCGCTACGCGAGGGCGCGTTACTGCCCCTCAACCGGATGCTGGATTTTGCGACTACACTTCGGGCGTAAAGACGGAAATCTTTGGGGGGAGAGAATGGATTTTTTTAGTACGCACAACATACTGATTCATATTCCGATTGGCGCTGGCGGGTACGATCTCTCGTGGATCGAAGCGGTAGGAACCATCGCCGGCCTGCTCTGTATTTGGCTTGCCAGTCTGGAGAAGATCAGCAACTACTTTTTTGGACTGGTTAACGTCACCCTGTTTGCGATTATTTTCTTTCAGATCCAGCTTTATGCCAGCCTGTTGCTGCAACTCTTTTTCTTTGCCGCCAATATTTATGGCTGGTATGCGTGGTCGCGGCAAACAAAGGATAATGAAGCCGAGCTTAAAATCCGCTGGCTGCCGTTGCCAAAAGCAATGGCATGGCTGGCGATATGTGTGATAGCCATTGGTTTGATGACGCGATATATCGATCCCGTATTCGCCGTCCTGACGCGCGTGGCCGTCGCCATTATGCAGATGCTGGGGTTACAGGTGACAATGCCTGTACTGCAACCGGACGCTTTCCCGTTCTGGGACTCTTGCATGATGGTGCTGTCTATCGTGGCGATGATTTTGATGACACGCAAATATGTCGAAAACTGGCTCCTGTGGGTGATAATCAACGTAATCAGTGTGGTGATTTTTGCTTTGCAGGGCGTCTATGCGATGTCGCTGGAATATCTGATCCTGACATTTATCGCCGTGAACGGTAGTCGCCTGTGGATAAACAGCGCGCGGGAGCGAGGATCGCGCGCGCTTTCCCGTTAATGGTGATGAACATGCCCGGATGGCGTCTGATTCAGATGACAGTCCGGGCCGTGACACACTTGATACTCCATCTGAATCGTAGCGTGCGCAATATGGTATTCGTGCATCAGGAAATCCTGGATACGTTCCAGCAGCGCATCATGGTCGTGTGGCGGAATGACCTGAGCGTGCAACGTCATGACCGGTTTTTCGCCGACCATCCAGACATGCACATGGTGTACGTTGCGGACTTCGGGGATTTCCCGACTTAAATGGCGCTGTAAGGCATTAATATCCAGTGAAACCGGCGCGCCTTCCAGCAATTCGTTGACGCTATCTTTTAACAAACGCCAGGCGCTGCGTAGCACCAGTACCGAAACCAGAATAGAGAGAATCGGGTCCGCTGGCGTCCAGCCTGTCCAGATAATGATCAACGCGGCGACTATTGCGCCGACGGAACCCAGCAAATCGCCCATCACATGTAGCGCGGCAGCGCGCACGTTCAGGTTTTTTTCATCGCTTCCCCGATGGAGAATCCAGAACGCAAACAGGTTCGCCAGCAGACCCGCAACCGCAATCACCATCATCAGATTGCCCGCCACCGGACGTGGCGTGTAAAAGCGCTCTATCGCTTCCCAGACAATGAGAAGGGTAATGACCACCAACGCAATGGCATTCACAAAGGCCGCCAGAGTGGTGAGTCTTAGCCAGCCAAAAGTGTGGCGAACAGTCGGGGGACGACGGGAAAATTGAACCGCCAGCAGCGCAAAGAGAAGGGCCGCCGCGTCGGTGAGCATATGTCCCGCATCCGCCAACAACGCCAGAGAGCCGGAGAGTATCCCGCCCACCACCTCAAGGAGCATAAATCCGGCAGTGACGATAAAGGCGAAAAGCAGGCGACGAGCATTATTATCTTTCGGCAGGTGTGAATCGGCATGAGAGTGTGAGTGCGCCATAACGTCATTCCTTTGTTATTCTCATCAATACTGTAGACATCATACTGATTTTTCGCTGACAAAATAAAAAGGAGAGCGAAAGCTCTCCCGTTATCAGACTTTTTTCTGCATTACTGTGTGGTACCGTCGGTTTTGGTATTCACGTCATTATTGACGCCATTACCGGTTTCCACTTTTTTATTAATATCCGGGCAGCGACCGTCTTTACACATGGTATTTTTATGCTCTTCATCCTTGGTCATTCCGTCATGATTCATGGTTGAACCGTCTGGATGCTGCATCGTGCTGTTAGTATTGCCGTTGGTATTGATGTCGTTGTTATTCACATCATTCGGCGCTACATTCTGGCGGGCGTCCGGGGCAACCTGACCGGCATTTGCCGCCGAGTTCGCCTGGCCATTACTGGATTGCGCGTTAGATTCAGCAGCTAACGCTGCGCCGCTGGCAAGGCCGAGGGTAGCGGTGAGTAAAAGCGTAGTCAGTTTTGTCATTTTCATAAGATGCTCCTGTTATGGTGGATATGTCGGATAACCTCTTCCAACAGTGCACGTGTCAGTCAAATCCTCAAATAAGGGATAAAAAGCGTTCGCCGCCGCGGGTTAACGCAGCAGAGAATCTTGCAATAATTCATAAACAGAGTGGTTACAGTTAAAAAGTGTAGGTTAGATCCCATTTTTCGCTACATTTGTGCGTTTTTTTCCTGAATTCCAGGATTATTCCGTTCAAAGTGTAAAAGCCCGTTTACACTATTTAATTGAAGAGATAGATTGGAGGGATTGCATTCATTGGGATAAGTACGGCAACACTGGAATAAACATGAATTATCAGAACGACGATTTACGCATTAAAGAAATCAACGAGTTATTACCTCCGGTCGCGCTGCTGGAAAAGTTTCCCGCCACGGAAAATGCAGCAAATACCGTTGCTCACGCACGCAAAGCCATCCATAAAATTCTCAAAGGCAATGACGATCGTCTGCTGGTGGTGATCGGTCCTTGTTCAATTCATGATCCGGCAGCGGCGAAAGAGTATGCCGCCCGTTTGCTGGCGCTACGCGATGAGCTTCAAGGCGAGCTTGAAATTGTCATGCGTGTCTATTTTGAGAAACCGCGTACCACCGTCGGCTGGAAAGGGCTGATTAACGATCCGCATATGGATAACAGCTTCCAGATTAACGACGGTCTGCGTATTGCGCGCAAACTGCTGCTGGATATTAACGACAGCGGCCTGCCTGCCGCCGGCGAATTCCTCGATATGATCACGCCGCAATATCTGGCCGATCTGATGAGCTGGGGCGCCATTGGCGCGCGGACTACTGAATCCCAGGTTCATCGCGAACTGGCGTCTGGCCTCTCTTGTCCGGTCGGTTTTAAAAATGGTACTGATGGCACGATTAAAGTCGCCATTGACGCCATCAACGCCGCCGGCGCGCCGCATTGCTTCCTCTCCGTCACTAAATGGGGTCATTCGGCGATTGTGAATACCAGCGGCAACGGCGACTGCCATATCATTCTGCGCGGCGGTAAAGCGCCAAACTATAGCGCGCAACATGTTGCTGAGGTGAAAGAAGGCCTCATCAAAGCGGGACTGACGCCGCAGGTCATGATCGATTTCAGCCATGCCAACTCCTGTAAGCAATTTCAAAAGCAGATGGAGGTTTGCGCCGATGTCTGTCAGCAGATAGCAGGCGGTGAAAAAGCGATTATTGGCGTGATGGTAGAGAGTCATCTGGTGGAAGGAAACCAGAGTCTGGAAAGCGGTCAGCCGCTGACCTACGGTAAAAGCATTACTGACGCCTGTATTGGCTGGGAAGATACCGATGCGCTGCTTCGTCAGTTGTCGGCAGCGGTAAAAGCCCGTCGCGGCTAAGTTTAGTTTCTATCCTGTGGTGAAGTGCAGGATAGAAAACATATCGGTCCGGTAACAGCCTACCGGACCGATATTGCCAATATTAATGTATTATTCTTTGGCGTACTTAGGTACTTCCTGCTTCTGGAGAGTATTTCCTTCCGAATCAATTCCTACAATGACTCTATAGCGGTCAAAATATAACTTCTTAATGGATTCTGTTCCTAATTCTTCGTAGGCAACAATTTCTACTGATTTAACATGTTTTGTATTAATTGCAGACGCTCCTCCAATCCCGAGTAGCGAAACCCCACCGTATTTTTTACAAAGCTCAGCGACATAATCAGCACGATCGCCTTTGCCAAGAAACGCAGTTGCCCCTTGTTGAAACATCATTTCTACAAATGGGTCCATACGCGCGGCCGTTGTAGGACCGTTGGAGCCAATAGGTAAACCAGGTCTGGCAGGGCAGGGGCCAGCATAGTAAATCGTTTGATTTTGAAAATCGACTGGTGATTTTTCTCCGTTACTAAGCGCTACTTCGATTTTTTTATGCGCGGCGTCACGGCAGGTGTAAGCAAATCCAGTGAGAAATAATATATCGCCGACCTTAAGAGTTTTCGCTTTCTCTTTAGTCAATGGTAATGTTAATTCCATCATAGCTTCTCCAGGTATTAAATGATTTCACTAGCGTGGCGGCTTGCATTACATTGGAAATTGATTGCGACTGGCAGTGCAGTGATATGGCAAGGATAGTAATCGACATGCACGCCTAACGCCGTAATACGCCCGCCCATACCTAAAGGGCCGATCCCTGTATTATTCACGGCCTCTAATAATTCAGCTTCGAGCTGGGCATAAAGTGGTTTAGCATTGAACTCACCAAGAGGGCGTAATAATGCTTTCTTCGCCATCCACGAACAGTGATCCATTGTACCGCCAACGCCGATACCAATAATATAAGGAGGGCATGGATTGCCTCCTACACGACGGACAGTTTCCAGAACAAAATCTTTTATACCATCAATACCATCGCCGGGAAGCAATGTTTTAAAAGTTCCCATATTTTCGCTACCGCCGCCCTTTGGCATAACGGTAATTGTCACTCGGTCACCATCAACAATTTCAGTATGTAAAATTGCAGGAGTATTATCATTAGTATTAATACGTTCTAATGGATCTGCAACCATGGATTTTCTTAAGTATCCATTTTCATAGCCCTGGCGAACACCCTGGTTCACCTGATCTTTAAGCGGCTTACCTTCCCAGCATACATGTTGTCCAATTTCCATTATAACGATACAAGTGCCGGTATCATGGCAGCATGCAAGTTGTTCTTTTTTTGCATACTCTCCATTATCAATTAATATCTTAATGGTTTCCTTGCCGATCTTTGACTCTTCTTTATCATATGCTTTACGAAAAGAACACATGAGATTATCATCCAGTTCATAACAAGCTTTTTTTACAAGTTTTTCGATAACCGGAATGATAATTTCTGTATTTAATATACGACTCATACTCCCTCCAGTGCTATGTTGCATTGTTTTATCCATTGATCACATTTTCATGATATTCGTATTCATTGTAGGAAGGAAATATGTTATTTTTATTAAATGATAAATTTTATTTATAGTAGTGGAAAATAGATGGAAATTAGACAATTAGAATATTTTGTAAGCGCTTCTTTGTTAGGTAACTTAACCAGAGTTGCTGAGCGGCATTTTGTTTCTCAACCTAATATCACCATTGCTATTAAGAAGTTAGAGACTGAATTAGGGGTGACATTATTTGATAGAAAGAAAAATAAACTTGTCCTTACTGAGGAGGGCATGTTTTTCTTACAAAAAATTGAACCTATCCTTATTGCGTTAAAAAATAGCGTAGCGGAAATGAAAGATTATCGTAATGAAAATGGTGGTATAGTAACTTTGGGGATCCCACCGATGATAAGTTTGTTTCTTTTTTCACCGCTCTTCAAGCATTTCCGAGAGATTTATCCAGAGATGGAACTCTCTCTTGTTGAAGAGGGGACTTTTGGTTTACATGATAAACTTTCTGCTGGAGAGCTGGATCTTGCTATTGTTATTATTAATGACTGTCCAAAAGAATTAGTTACGGTACCATTAATGACTCAGCAGCACGTGGTATGTATGTCAGATAAACATCCCCTGGCAAAAAAGGATAGTATCGATTGGGAAGATCTACAATATGAGCCATTGATACTAATGAAAAAAGATTCCTGGCATAGAAAAACGATTATTGAAGAATGTACAAAGCGAGGAATTCATACTCATATTTTTCTATCATCAAACAGGGTTCAAACCAACATAGATCTGGTTGCTAAAAATGAAGGAATTTCTTTCATTTTGGACGCTGTCGATCTTAAAGCCGAAAAAGTAATAACCAAGGCCATGACTGAGCCGACTTATGTTACGATTGGTTTGGCCTGGAAGAAAGATAAATATTTATCATATGCAACCAGAGCGTTAATTAAATTCATTGAGGATTATATTAAAGAACATTTTACAATTAAATAATTATATTTGTTCTTCAACAAAAATTTCCCATAGCTCTTCGGCATCTGGAGGCATTCTCTTGGCTGGTCTATAAAGTCTTATTTCTATGGGTACCCATAAATTGCTTTCTTTTTCCGCTGCAGTAACAATAGTTTTAGCCTCTATATCTTGCCTGGCAAGGCTTTGAGGTATCCAGGCAACACCGTCGCCAGATCTGACCATTGCCAATAGTGTTGCTGCCAGATCGGCCACAAAGGCAACATTTATATTATGGGTAATTCTGTTAATAGACGCTGTATTTGCTATTATTCTTCCCAGACCTGATTGTGATGAAAAAGAAAGGTAAGGGAATTGAATCTTATTATTTATATTCCACAACGGTTTTAACGTTTCTGAGTCTGGTTTACTGAATGGAATTAATGTATCAAACCCAAGACGAATGCTCATAAAGTTATTTTTATTTAAATTTAGATGCATATGTGGGTGATGGTGACACAGCAAAAATTGTGAATCTCCCTGCCGCATCATTTTTTCGCACGCATTCAATGAGTCAGATAAAAGACGAAATGAACCAAATTTTGCAATTTTATCACTCTGTTTTAACAAATGCGGTACAAAAGAGAAAGACAAAGCATGCGTTGCTGAAAAAACAAGACTGGGTTGTTTATTACCTGCAGCCTCAAGGGTATCACTTTTCAATGTGTACAAGGAGTGGATCAGTTCGGGAAGCTGGTCTGTAAATACTTCTCCGGCCTTGGTAAGGGTGACTCCCCGTTTACTTCTTTCAAAAAGGGGCGTCCCCACCCATTCTTCGAGAGATTGTATCCGACGACTAAATGCGGGTTGAGTCACATATCTTGAGGCAGACGCTTTTGAAAAATTTAACGTTTCTTTTAGAGCCAGACAGTCTTCGAGCCATGTTAGTTCGAGGTGATGCCGATATTGCATAAGCTGCAACCTTATTAGCATTGGATGAGTTTCATTTATATAAGTAGCATTATACACAGACAGATTTTAAGAGGAAATTATTTGATTAAACAGAAACAAAAGCAGTAAGAATATGTTATGCCTTTGTCGGGTAAGTGTTGTTATTTATGTGAGTGTATTCTTTCTCAATAGAAATTAATTAGATGTAATTTTAGTATAACATGTGATTTATGCTTGTTGCAGTTGTATTCATGACTGTAATGAGTTGTTTTTGTACCCTAATAATATAAGGACGTATACATGTCACCAGCGATTATTACTTTGTTGGTTTTAGTGGTTGCAATAATTATCTTTGTTAGCGATCGTCTTCCTATGGGATTAGTTGCATTTATGGTCCCAATGGCACTTTATTTTACCGGTGTTATCGATGCTAAGGATATTTTTGCTTCAATCGTAAATGCGAATGTTATTCTTATCGTCGCCATGTGTGTACTCGGTGCGGCATTTTTTAAAACAGGTTTGGCATGGCAATCAAGTAAAATTTTACTAAAATATGCTAAAACAGAAAGAAGCCTTAGTGTATTGATTTTTCTTATTGGTGGAGTTATGTCTGCCTTTGTTTCTAATAGCGGAACAGTTGCTGTGCTAATTCCTATTGTTTTAGGTATTGCCGCCAGTAGTCAGATTAAGCCTATTAAACTTCTTATGCCTCTGGTTTTTGGGGCAACAATCGGTGCTGACATTTCTATTATCGGTTCGCCAGGAAATCTGATTGCTAAAAATACTATTGAAACTTTTAGTAAGGGAAGTCTGTCGGTGCCATTTTTCGAATACGCTAAAATTGGTATTCCTTTGCTGATTGCATGCTCTATATTTCTCTATTTCTTCGGTTCAAAACTCATCGCAGATCGTGATGGAAATACACAATCTGATTCTCAAATGGATTATAGCCAAATTCCGGCCTGGCATAGAAATTTAACTTTAGCCGTTTTTATTCTGTCTATCGCTGGAATGGTGGCAACTGATTATATTAAGTTTCTGCCTCCAATGCATATTATTGCATGTTGTGCGGCTATTGTTCTTGTATTCGCTGGCGTTTTAACACAAAAGGAAACTTTTAATTCTTTTGAAACGCTAACTGTTTTCATGCTTGCGTTTATGATGCCTTTAGGTGCCGCGCTTAATTCTACTGGTGCTGGAGAAATGATTGCCAATGCCGTTATTTCAGTAACCGGAGATTCTGGCGTTATGATTATTATGGCGTCATTGTGGATACTTACATGGGCTTTGACTCAAGTAATGAGTAACACTGCAGCATGTACGTTGTTATGCCCGGTAGGATGGACTATCGCACAGTCTATTGGCGCAGACCCTCGTGCAGTTGTTATTGCTGTTTTTATTGCGAGTAGTGTTGCTGTTTGTACTCCAATGGCTATTCCAGCAAACTCAATGATTATTGGTCCGGGGAATGTTAAATTTAAAGATTTCTTAAAACCCGGATTGGCGATTAGTTTGGTTTGTTTTATCGTTAGTATGATTTTACTACCGGTATTTTATCCCTTCTATTAATGCCTGATATTACTTTTCTATTTTAGATTATTAAATTTGAGACTTTATTATGAATAGTTCGGTGCTATTAGGTGAAGGCTTCACTCTGATGTTCCTCGGCATGGGATTCGTGCTGGCGTTTCTGTTCCTGCTGATTTTCGCCATCCGCGGCATGTCCGCCGTGATTACTCGCTTCTTCCCGGAACCCGTCGCCGCGCCCGCACCGCGCGCCGTTCCCGCCGTGGACGACTTCACCCGCTTAAAGCCGGTGATTGCCGCCGCCATTCACCATCACCGCCACCACGTTTAATTTCCCGGAGGGATCCATGACCATTGCCATTACCGACGTCGTCCTGCGTGACGCCCACCAGTCCCTTTTCGCCACCCGCCTGCGCCTTGATGACATGCTGCCGATTGCCGCTCAGCTCGACGACGTGGGCTACGGGTCGCTGGAGTGCTGGGGCGGCGCCACCTTTGACGCCTGCATCCGCTTCCTCGGCGAAGACCCGTGGCTGCGCCTGCGCGAACTCAAAAAGGCCATGCCGAAGACCCCCCTGCAGATGCTGCTGCGCGGCCAGAACCTGCTCGGTTATCGCCACTACGCCGATGATGTGGTGGAACGCTTCGTCGAACGCGCGGTAAAAAACGGCATGGACGTGTTCCGCGTCTTCGATGCCATGAACGACCCGCGCAATATGAAAGCCGCCCTGCAGGCGGTGCGCAGCCACGGCGCCCACGCCCAGGGCACGCTGAGCTATACCACCAGCCCGGCGCACACGCTGCAGACCTGGCTGGATTTAACGGAGCAACTGCTGGAAACCGGCGTCGATTCCATCGCCATCAAGGATATGTCCGGCATTCTCACCCCGATGGCGGCGTATGAGCTGGTCAGCGAAATCAAAAAACGTTTTGAGGTGCGCCTGCACCTGCACTGTCACGCCACCACCGGGATGGCAGAGATGGCGCTGCTGAAGGCTATCGAGGCGGGTGTTGACGGCGTGGACACGGCGATTTCGTCCATGAGCGCCACCTACGGCCACCCGGCCACCGAAGCGCTGGTGGCGACGTTGGCAGGTACTGAGCACGACACCGGGCTGGATATCCTGAAGCTGGAGAGCATCGCCGCGTACTTCCGCGAGGTGCGCAAAAAGTATCACGCCTTTGAAGGCCAGCTGAAAGGCTACGACAGCCGCATTCTGGTGGCCCAGGTGCCGGGCGGAATGCTGACCAACCTCGAAAGCCAGCTGAAGCAGCAGAACGCGGCGGACAGGCTGGACCAGGTGCTGGCGGAAATCCCCCGCGTGCGCGAGGACCTTGGCTTTATCCCGCTGGTGACCCCCACCTCGCAGATTGTCGGCACCCAGGCGGTGCTCAACGTGCTGACCGGCGAGCGCTACAAAACCATTGCCAAAGAAACGGCCGGCATTCTGAAAGGCGAATACGGCCACACCCCGGTGCCGGTGAACGCTGCGTTACAGGCCCGCGTGCTGGACGGGGGCGCTCCGGTGACCTGCCGCCCGGCGGACCTGCTGAAGCCAGAGCTGGCTGAACTGGAAGCGGACGTCAGGCGCCAGGCGCAGGAGAAGGGGATTACTCTGGCGGGAAACGCCATCGACGACGTGCTCACCGTGGCGCTGTTCCCGCAAATCGGCCTCAAATTCCTTGAGAACCGCCACAACCCGGCGGCGTTTGAGCCACTGCCGCAGGCGGAAGCCGCGCAGCCGGTGGCAAAAGCAGAGAAGCCTGCCGCCTCCGGTATCTACACCGTGGAAGTGGAAGGCAAAGCCTTTGTGGTGAAGGTCAGCGACGGCGGCGATATCAGCCAGCTCACTGCGGCTGCACCTGCTGCCTCTTCTGCTCCTGCCACCGCCCCGGCAGGCGCCGGCACCCCGGTCACCGCGCCGCTGGCGGGCAACATCTGGAAGGTGATTGCCACCGAGGGCCAGACGGTGGCCGAAGGCGATGTGTTGCTGATTCTGGAAGCCATGAAGATGGAAACCGAAATCCGCGCCGCGCAGGCCGGGACGGTACGCGGTATCGCGGTGAAGTCCGGGGACGCGGTCTCCGTGGGCGACACCCTGATGACGCTGGCGTAACGGAGAACTGAAATGGAAAGTCTGAACGCCCTGCTTCAGGGCATGGGGCTGATGCACCTTGGCGCAGGCCAGGCCATCATGCTGCTGGTGAGCCTGCTGCTGCTGTGGCTGGCGATTGCGAAGAAGTTCGAGCCGTTACTGCTGCTGCCGATTGGCTTCGGCGGGCTGCTCTCCAACATCCCGGAAGCGGGTATGGCGCTGACCGCGCTGGAAAGCCTGCTGGCGCACCACGACGCCGGGCAGCTGGCGGTGATTGCCGCGAAGCTGAACTGCGCGCCGGACGTGCACGCCATTAAAGAGGCGTTAGCGCTGGCGCTGCCCTCCGTCCAGAACCAGATGGAAAATCTGGCGGTGGACATGGGCTACACGCCTGGCGTACTGGCGCTGTTCTACAAAGTGGCGATTGGTTCCGGCGTCGCGCCGCTGGTCATCTTCATGGGCGTCGGCGCGATGACCGACTTCGGCCCGCTGCTGGCCAACCCGCGTACCCTGCTGCTCGGCGCGGCGGCGCAGTTCGGCATCTTCGCCACCGTACTGGGGGCGCTGACGCTGAACTACTTCGGCCTTATCAGCTTCACCCTGCCGCAGGCGGCGGCCATCGGCATCATCGGCGGCGCGGACGGCCCGACGGCGATTTACCTGTCGGGCAAACTGGCGCCGGAGCTGCTGGGGGCCATCGCGGTGGCGGCGTACTCGTATATGGCGCTGGTGCCGTTAATCCAGCCGCCGATTATGCGCGCGCTGACCAGCGAGAAAGAGCGGAAAATCCGCATGGTGCAGCTGCGCACGGTGAGCAAGCGGGAGAAGATTCTGTTCCCGGTGGTGCTGTTACTACTGGTGGCCCTGCTGCTGCCGGACGCCGCGCCGCTGCTGGGGATGTTCTGCTTTGGCAACCTGATGCGCGAAAGCGGCGTGGTGGAGCGTCTGAGCGACACGGTACAGAACGGGCTGATTAATATCGTGACCATCTTCCTCGGGCTGTCGGTGGGCGCGAAGCTGGTGGCGGACAAGTTCCTGCAGCCGCAGACGCTGGGCATTCTGCTGCTGGGTGTGATTGCGTTCGGGATTGGGACGGCGGCCGGGGTGCTGATGGCGAAGCTGATGAACCTGTGCAGTAAGAACAAAATCAACCCGCTTATCGGTTCGGCGGGGGTGTCGGCGGTGCCGATGGCGGCACGCGTATCGAACAAGGTGGGCCTGGAATCAGACCCGCAGAACTTCCTGCTGATGCACGCGATGGGCCCGAACGTGGCGGGGGTGATTGGCTCGGCGATAGCCGCCGGGGTGATGCTCAAGTACGTGCTGGCGATGTAAACCGGTACCTGTCCGGGCTACCGGATTGCATGGCTCTGTAGCCCGGACAGATGCGCAGCATCGCCTCCGGGAATGTCCCATAAGGAGACTTTGATGAATGAAACCATAGCATTTCGTCCGGAAGGCCGGGCATCGATAAAAGATGTGGTTGTCAATTATACGCTGGCATCACTGGACGAGCTTGAACAACTGCACCCGGCGCTGAATCTGCTGGCGCACCCGTCAATTGTCCGTGGCAGCCATGATTTCTTTGTCCGTTGTTATGACGCGGGCGTACAGCATGCGCAGGCCGGGGCGGCTGAAACGGTAGCGGTTTTGCCTGATTCGCTGCCACAAGAACGGCAAAGGAGCGGGCTGCTGTGTGCCGCAGCAGGTCGTCTGGATGCCCTGCGCCAGCCGCTGACGCACAATCGTTTATGTGACCTGGCCAGTCAGTTCTGTGCTGGCATGGCAGATGTTGACAGCGAAACCCGCAGCGGTTTTTATACCGTGCGCAGCATATCGCTGCCGGTTTACCGGCGGCTGTTGCGGGATCAACATTCTCACAGTGTCTGCCTGCAGCAGGCTCTGCTGCACCTGCTGGCCTGGAAGAGCGATTCTCCCTGGGCGCGGCAGCAGGCGCAGCGGCTGCTCTGGCAGGGCGGCGTGCCGGGCGATAAAGGTGAGTTTGCGCTTATGACGCTGGATGATGAACTGCGGGAGCGCCAGATTGAGTGGCCCGGGCTGTGGTCTCTGCTGGCCGTCACCGGGTTTCTGGCGAAATTCCCTGCCGGACCGATATTTGCTGACTGAAAAATGAGGACTGCTGACAATTATCTGTGGTGTTGGCATTTCTGCGAGAGGCAGCTAGCGCTTTGCCTGACTTACGAAACGAGAATATCAACAGATTACGTACTTTTTGTAGGTCCGTGGTTGGAACATTGCCACCTGGTTACATTTTGTCAACAGCCTCAAGCGTGGATGGCTCCACGCTTTTTTTGTCTATGGAAAACCCCCAGCCAGGCCCTGTGTCTTGATCAGGAGATCTGATCAAGACACAGGGCTATGCCGGAGGATATTTATTGGAAACCGGTGAGATAGGCCACCGTGTCATTAATCGAAATATAAATAAATATATAACGAAATAATTCGGCGCTATAATTCTCCTCTGATTAATAACGTAGCCCGAGCCATGACCTGTCAGGACAAATCACTTTTAGCCCCCGCTCTCGCTTCCACGCCCGTCATTCCGCGCTATCGCCAGATCATACGCAAACGGGCTGTGCTCATGTTAGCTATTGCGCTGGCGATGATGGCTTCACTGATGGTGGATGTAACCTGTGGGTCTTCGGGTTTACCGCTCAGTGCGCTGTGGCAGGCGCTTTTCCAGCCGGAAAAGGTGAATGCGGGCATACACGTTATTGTCTGGGATATTCGTTTACCCTATGCCCTGATGGCCCTACTGGTGGGCATGGCGTTAGGGTTAGCGGGCGCCGAAATGCAAACCATTTTAAATAATCCGCTGGCGACGCCGTTTACCCTTGGCGTATCGTCCGCAGCGGCTTTTGGCGCTGCGCTGGCGATTGTGTTGGGGATCGGTATTCCCGGTATTCCTGCCGCCTGGTTTATCCCGGCCAATGCGTTCATCTTTGCGCTTTTATCCGCGTTACTCCTGGACGGTATTACCCGTTGGACAGGCGTCGCCGCATCCGGAGTGGTGTTGTTCGGTATTGCGCTGGTATTCACCTTTAACGCGTTGGTCGCCATTATGCAGTTTGTGGCTGATGAAGATACGCTGCAGGGGCTGGTATTCTGGACGATGGGGAGCCTGGTCCGCGCGTCGTGGGAAAAATTGGGCGTACTGGCCGTGGTGTTTATTGCTGTGCTTTTTTGCGCGTTACGAAGCGCCTGGCAACTCACGGCATTACGTCTGGGCGAAGAGAGGGCGATGAGCTTTGGGATTCATGTCCGCCGTTTACGCCTGCTGTCATTGTTGCGTATCAGCTTGTTATCAGCGCTGACGGTAGCTTTCGTCGGGCCGATTGGTTTTATTGGTCTCGTTGCACCGCACATTGCGCGAATACTTTTGGGGGAAGATCACCGTTTCTACCTTCCGGGCAGCGTGCTGATAGGCGGGCTGGTGTTATCGCTGGCCTCTATTGCGGCGAAAAATAGTATTCCGGGCGTCATGGTGCCGGTGGGGATTGTCACCTCGCTGGTCGGGGTTCCGTTCTTTTTAAGCATTGTATTGCGACATCGGGGGAGTCTCTGATGCGCGGGTTAATGCTCCGCTCATTTAGCGCCGGCTATTCCACTCAGCCGGTTATTGCAGATCTCAACGTTCCCTTACTGCCGCGCGGGAAAATTACCATTTTGCTGGGGCCGAACGGCTGTGGTAAATCGACGTTACTACGTTCGCTGGCCGGGCTGAATAACGCCGACGGCGAGGCGCTGCTTGATGGCGAAGATCTCATGTCGTTATCGTTTGCCGAGCGGGCGCAGAAAGTTGTGTTTTTGCCGCAGTCATTACCGCAGGGCGTACATCTGCATGTACTGGAGTCGATTATCGTGGTACTGCGGGCATCAGGCGGCAGAGACAATGCGCAGGGCAGAGCGCAGATACTGGCTATCCTTGAGCAATTGGGCATAACGCATCTGGCGTTGCAGTATCTCGACCAGCTTTCCGGCGGTCAACGGCAGTTAGTGGGTCTGGCGCAATCGCTGATTCGTCGCCCTGAACTTCTGTTGCTGGATGAGCCGCTCAGCGCGCTGGATTTAAACTATCAGTTTCACGTAATGGATCTCGTGCGTCGGGATACCCAGGCGCAAAATAGGGTAACGATAGTCGTGGCGCATGACATTAATATTGCACTGCGTCATGGTGACCATGTCCTGATGCTAAAAGACGGCAGGCTGGTCGCCAGCGGCGCGCCGGAGACGGTGATTACTGCGGAGCGTCTGGCTGAAGTGTACCGGGTACGAGGACGCGTGGAGCGCTGTTCGCAGGGTAAACTGCAGGTGGTGCTGGACGGCGTGATCGCTGTTTAAGACATATTGCCTGATGGCGCTGCGCTTATCCGGCCTACCCATTGCTCGTAGGCCGGATAAGGCAGTTATACCGCCATCCGGCAAAGGTGATTACTTCGCTTTACCCTGATTCGCCACGGCAGCCGCTTTCGCGGCGATTTCGTCAGCGTTGCCCAGATAGTAATGTTTGAGCGGCTTGAAGTTTTCGTCGAACTCATACACCAGCGGCACGCCGGTCGGGATGTTTAACTCAAGGATCTCATCTTCACTCATGTTATCCAGGTATTTCACCAGCGCACGCAATGAGTTACCGTGAGCGGCGATGATCACGCGCTCACCGCTCTTCATACGCGGCAGGATGGTGTCGTTCCAGTAAGGAATAACGCGGTCGATGGTCAGCGCCAGACTTTCGGTCAACGGCAGCTCTTTCTCGCTCAGTTTGGCATAACGTGGATCGTGACCCGGATAACGCTCATCATCTTTGGTCAGTTCCGGCGGCGTCACGGCAAAACCGCGGCGCCACTGTTTAACCTGCTCGTCACCATATTTTTCTGCCGTTTCCGCTTTATTCAGCCCCTGCAACGCGCCATAGTGACGTTCATTGAGTTTCCAGGATTTTTCCACCGGCAGCCACGCCTGATCCAGTTCATCCAGTACGTTCCACAGCGTATGGATAGCGCGTTTCAGTACGGAAGTGTAGGCAAAATCAAAGCTGAAACCTTCTTCTTTTAGCAGTTTACCCGCTGCTTTTGCTTCGCTTACGCCTTTTTCAGACAGGTCAACATCATACCAGCCGGTGAAACGGTTCTCTTTGTTCCATTGACTTTCACCGTGACGTACCAGAATCAGCTTAGTTACAGCCATACTCTCACTCCTATAAATCATATGTAATGATAATAATTCTCATTATATTGCCGCGAGGTGTTGGCGGCAATGCTTACGCATAACCATAGCGAAAATAGTGGCGCAGTGTAAGGTTCTTGTGAACTCAGAGTTGCGATTTTGTCTTTAAGTGGTGGAGGTTTGAGCAGGGCAATGGCGCGTAGGCCCGATAAGCTTGCGTCATCGGGCATGTAGCGGCATATCGTTAGAACGGAATAAACTGATACTCGGTCAGGCTGGCGTACTCCTCGCCAGGGCGAAGGATACTGTCAGGCTGCGGCCATTCAGGATGATTCGGGCTGTCCGGCAGCAGTTCGCTTTCCAGCGCCAGCCCTTGCCAGTCGGCATAAGGTTCCGGCCCGCGGGAAGGTGTACCCGCCAGATAATTGCCGGAATAAAACTGTAGCGCCGGGGCGGTGGTGTAAACCATCATTTGTAGCTTTCCATCCTGTGACCACAGACGGGCCGCCGGCTTTTTGCCATCACCCTGCGTCTGTAGCAGGAAAGCATGATCGTAGCCTTTAACCTTGCGCTGATCGTCATCGGCGAGAAACTCGCTGGCAATGACTTTTGGCATCCGGAAGTCAAACGAGGTATTGGCTACCGATTTTAGCCCCTGGCGTGGAATACCGGATTCATCTACCGGCAGATACTCATCCGCCAGAATTTGCAGCTTATGCTGGCGCACGTCGGTCCGATCGCCGTCCAGATTAAAATAGACGTGGTTGGTCAAATTCACCGGACAGGGTTTATCGACCGTCGCCCGGTAGGTGATGGAGATTCTATTGTCATCGGTCAGACGATATTGCGCCGTGGCGCAAAGATGGCCAGGAAAGCCCTGGTCGCCGTCATCAGAGGTGAGCGCGAATAATACCTGGCGATCGTTCTGGTTCACAATTTGCCAGCGGCGCTTGTCAAAGCCTTCCGGTCCGCCGTGTAGCTGGTTCTCGCCCTGGCTTGGGCTTAACTGTACGGTTTCGCCGGCAAACGTATAACGGCTATTGGCGATACGGTTCGCGTAACGGCCAATAGAGGCGCCGAGGAATGACGTCTGTTCAGGGTAGTGTTCCGGGCTGGCGCAGCCCAGCAATGCTTCCCGAACGCTGCCGTCAGACAGCGGAATACGGGCGGAAAGAAGAGTGGCTCCCCAGTCCATCAGCGTTACCACCATCCCTGCGCTATTGCGCAGGGTTAGCAGGCGGTACGGTTGACCATCGGGGGCCAGTGCGGGCGTTTCATTTAGCACTGTCCTGCTCCTTGTGACGGTTTGCATACATAAAAGGTTTCTTTGATTCCGGTTTTCGCTTCGTACTGTTGCGCAACGGCCTGCCGAACAGCGGGAACCAGATCTTCCGGGATCAGTGCGACAACACAGCCGCCGAAGCCGCCGCCGGTCATGCGCACGCCGCCTTGATCGCCGATGGTCGCTTTGACGATGTCTACCAGCGTGTCTATCTGCGGGACGGTAATTTCGAAATCATCGCGCATTGAGGCATGGGACTCCGCCATCAGTTGGCCCATACGTTGCAAATCACCTTTCTCCAGCGCGCTTGCCGCTTCAACGGTGCGCGCATTTTCGCTCAATACATGGCGAACGCGTTTTGCGACTACCGGGTCCAGTTCGCTGGCAACGGCATTGAACGCCTCAAGGCTGACATCGCGCAGGGCCGGCTGCTGGAAGAAACGGGCGCCGGTTTCGCACTGTTCACGGCGGGTATTATACTCGCTGCCCACCAGCGTGCGCTTAAAGTTACTATTGATGATCACCACGGCGACACCTTTCGGCATGGAAACCGCTTTGGCGCCGAGCGTACGGCAATCAATCAGCAACGCATGATCTTTTTTGCCGAGCGCAGAGATGAGCTGATCCATAATGCCGCAGTTACAGCCGACAAACTGGTTCTCGGCCTCTTGTCCGTTGAGCGCAATTTGCGCGCCGTCCAGCGGCAGGTGATAAAGCTGCTGGAAGACGGTGCCCACCGCCACTTCCAGCGAGGCGGAGGAGCTTAACCCGGCGCCCTGCGGCACATTGCCGCTGATGACCATATCCACGCCGCCAAACGCGTTGTTACGCTGTTGCAGGTGTTTCACTACGCCGCGCACATAGTTAGACCACTGCTGGCTATCGTGGGTCACGATCGGCGCATCCAGTGAAAATTCGTCCACCTGATTGTCGTAATCGGCGGCAATCACCCGTACGGTACGATCGTCGCGCGGCGCACAGCTAATTACGGTCTGGTAATCGATAGCGCAGGGCAGAACAAAACCATCATTGTAATCAGTATGCTCGCCGATCAGATTGACGCGGCCTGGCGCCTGAATCGTGTGGGTGGCAGGGTAGCCGAAAATTTCAGCAAACAGCGCGCGCGTTTTCTCTTTCAGATTCATTTTTATACTCCGGATTCGCGAAAATGGATGTCGCTGACCGCGCGCAGGCGTTCAGCCGCTTGTTCTGCGGTTAAATCACGCTGGGTTTCCGCCAGCATTTCATAGCCGACCATAAATTTACGGACGGTCGCAGAGCGCAGCAGCGGCGGATAAAAGTGCGCGTGCAACTGCCAGTGTGCGTTTTCTTCACCGTTAAACGGCGCGCCGTGCCAGCCCATTGAGTAGGGGAAGGAACACTGAAACAGGTTGTCATAACGACTGGTCAGCTTTTTCAACGCCAGCGCCAGAGAGTCGCGCTGCTCGTCGCTTAAATCGGTAATGCGCAGGACATGCGTTTTGGGTAACAGTAGCGTTTCGAACGGCCACGCCGCCCAGTAAGGCACCACCGCCAGCCAGTGTTCGGTTTCGACCACGGTGCGGCTGCCGTCCGCCAGTTCCCGCTGGACATAATCCACCAGCATTGGCGAGCGCTGCTCGGCGAAATAGGCTTTTTGTAAACGATCTTCGCGTTCGGCCTCATTCGGCAGGAAGCTGTTGGCCCAGACCTGGCCATGCGGATGCGGGTTCGAACAGCCCATCGCCGCGCCTTTATTTTCAAAGACCTGCACCCACGGATAGGTTTTGCCTAACTCGGCGGTCTGCGTTTGCCAGGTTCTGACGATTTCCGTCAGCGCGGGCAGGCTCAACTCCGGCAGCGTTTTACTGTGATCGGGAGAAAAGCAGATCACGCGGCTGGTGCCGCGCGCGCTCTGACAGCGCATCAGCGGATCGTGGCTGTCCGGCGCATCCGGCGTATCGGCCATCAGCGCCGCGAAATCGTTAGTAAAGACGTAAGTCCCTTTGTAATCGGGATTTTTATCGCCGGTGACACGCGTATTGCCCGCACACAAGAAGCAGTCCGGATCGTGGGCCGGCAGCATTTGCTGAGACGGCGTTTCCTGCGCCCCCTGCCAGGGGCGTTTTGCGCGATGCGGCGAAACCAGAACCCACTGGCCGGTAAGCGGGTTATAACGGCGATGCGGATGATCGATGGGATTAAATGGGGTCATAACAACATCCTTAATCTGGGTATCCCTGCGGATGGCGTGACTGCCAGTGCCAGGTGTCCTGCGCCATTTCGTCAAGCGTGCGGGTGACGTGCCAGTTCAGCTCGCGATCGGCTTTGCTGGCATCCGCCCAATACGCCGGGAGATCGCCGTCGCGACGCGGCGCGAAGTGGTAATTAATGGGTTTACCGCAGGCTTTACTAAAGGCGTTGACCACATCCAGGACGCTACTGCCGACACCCGCGCCGAGGTTATAAATATGTACGCCGGATTTGTCCGCCAGTTTTTCCATCGCCACGACGTGCCCGTCGGCTAAGTCCATAACGTGAATGTAATCGCGTACGCCGGTGCCATCCTCGGTCGGGTAATCGTTGCCGAAAACGGCGAGCGATTCGCGACGACCCACGGCGACCTGGGCGATATAGGGCATCAGGTTATTCGGAATACCTTGCGGATCTTCTCCCATGTCGCCCGACGGGTGCGCGCCGACCGGATTGAAATAACGCAGCAGCGCAATACTCCACTCCGGCTGGGCTTTTTGCAGATCGGTGAGGATCTGTTCTACCATCAATTTACTTTTGCCGTAGGGGCTTTGCGGCGTGCCGGTAGGAAAACTTTCGACGTAAGGAATTTTGGGCTGATCGCCATAAACGGTGGCGGAGGAGCTAAAAATAAGGTTTTTAACGTTGGCCGCACGCATGGCGCTGACCAACCGCAGCGTACCGTTGACGTTGTTGTCATAGTACTCCAGCGGCCTGGCGACCGATTCGCCGACGGCTTTCAGGCCGGCAAAGTGAATCACGGTATCAATCGCGTGATCGTGCAGAATTTCGGTTATAAGCGCTTCGTTGCGAATATCGCCTTCGACAAAGGTCGGGTGCTTACCGCCCAGACGTTCAATAACGGGCAGCACGCTGCGCTTGCTGTTGCAGAGGTTATCGAGGATGACGACGTCATGACCATTTTGCAGCAATTGTACGCAGGTATGACTTCCAATGTAACCGCTACCACCTGTAACCAATACTCTCATAATTCGCTCCGTTAAGCCTATGGTATGGAATAACCATAGCATAA
Organism: Salmonella sp. SAL03688; assembly: GCF_046551895.1. NCBI lineage: Bacteria > Pseudomonadati > Pseudomonadota > Gammaproteobacteria > Enterobacterales > Enterobacteriaceae > Salmonella > Salmonella sp. SAL03688. Next base: position 38,683 of record NZ_JBGDVI010000011.1, on the reverse strand, counting down.
CAAAGATGCGAAAAGTGTGACATGTAATAAATTAGTGGAATCGTTTACACACTGGTGATTTTACGCATTTATATCAATTAAATGATTACAAATCATCTGGCTTGAGAATGCTTCTGCTTTTTATCCGAAAAAAAGGCGCGTTACGCGCCTGGGAATGAAACGGACGGGGCAGGAGCTGTCAGTCTTTTTTACGCGAGAGTAGCTTCCTGGCGAGCGCCCCGACGGCAACGACGCCGATGGCGGTCACTTTCCAGAACTTAAGCAACGCGATACCGAGCATAGCAAGCAGACCTACTTTTTTGGCCGCGATACCGCCAATCAGCGCGGCGAGCCCATACTCCGCTATTTTGTCCGTTGATTCGTTGAAGTCAGCGTAGCGTTGTCCAGCGTTGAACTTGACGGAACTGAGAATTCTTTTCGCCAGAGGGATTTCATGGTCAACAGAACCTCTGTCGGTCACCAGATTTAAAGAAAAATAACCTTCACGTCCCAGCAGATAGGTGTTGTAGTTCACGCCTTGTTCATTCAGTGGTTCGTTGGTGCCGATATCCTGGATGGCGGCGGACCAGATCAGACGATGATTGGTTGCATCGTAGGTAGGCTTCTCGATCCAGCCAATAATTTCTATCGGCTCAATGCCTTTTGCAATACGATCTTTATTCGCTTCTTTTGTGCCTTTGCGCAGGTTATCCATTAATTCATCGGCATCCCAATTTTTTGCATCATCATCTTTTACATAACCAGAATCATCATATTCGATAGAAATAAATCCATTCATTTCCTTTTTAAATACGAGACCGTAAAAATATTCATCGTCAACATAGTTACCAATTTCACGCATAAATACCGCCGCTTCTTTTGCGGGTATCCAGGTAAATCCTTCCGGCAGATTAAGCGTGGCTTTATCACCTAAACTAATCTTTGTCGGACCCGCAACGGCGGCGCGACTCATGCCTTCAACAGCGACCTCAACGGCGGTTTTACGCGCTTCCTGCGCAGCGGTCGGCTTTTGCTCAGCATAACTGCCGGGGCAAAATAACATGGCTGCCAGTAAAAATAGTATTATTTGTGGAAAACGAAAAGCCATAATGAATCCCTTATATTCACATACGACATCATTGTCGAAAATTTCAGGATTATTATGACAATGAGGCGGTCAGCGATTCAAGAGATAGTAAGCTTATCGACCGTTATTATTATTCTTAATAAAAGGAGAGTGGTTCCAGAATGGCGCGCGGCGCCATTCTGATAATACATTTAATTATTGCATCGTCCGGAAACGTACTTATAACGTTCGCCCTCTGGTACAAATTCCAGCCGGTGGGTAATACAGGCAGGCGCATCCTCTGCATGATGGGAAACGAACAGCAGTTGGGTCTCTCCCTGGCGAATTAATACATCTACAAAACGGCGTACCAGTTGGCGGTTCAGCGGGTCCAACCCTTGCAGCGGCTCATCCAGAATCAACACTGTCGGATGCTTAACCAGCGCGCGCACGATCAGCGCCAGCCGCTGCTGTCCCCAGGAGAGACTGTGGAAGGGGGCATCCGCCGTACGCTTATCGATTCCCAGAATATCCAGCCACTGTTGCGCCAGTTTTCGTTGCCTGTCTGAAACGGCCTGGTAAATGCCGATAGAATCGAAATAGCCGGAGAGAATGACATTGCGTACCGTGGTACTGACGCGGTAATCCAGATGTAAACTGCTGCTGACGTAGCCGATATGTTTTTTGATATCCCAGATTGTTTCGCCGCTTCCTCGCCGCCGCCCGAACAGCGTAAGATCGTTGCTGTAGCCTTGCGGATGATCGCCAGTAATAAGGCTAAGCAACGTAGACTTACCCGCTCCGTTAGGACCGATGATCTGCCAGTGTTCGCCCGGATTGACTCGCCAGCTTAGGTGGTGGAGGATAGGGCGATCGTTATACGAGACTACGCCATCGTTAAGTACGATCCGTGGTTCGCCATCGGGTAACGCATGGCGGGCGGAAGGTTCGTCCGGTTCGGGTAATTGTACGTCGGTCAGACGCTCGCTGTGCGCGAGTTGAGCGACCAACGCCCGTTGCAGTAACTCTGTCGTCGTTCCGGTCTCCGCCAGCGTACAGTCGGCAAGCACGCCGGCAAACTGCACGAAGTCCGGGATTTCATCAAAACGGTTGAGTACCAGCGCCAGGGTCATACCCGCCTGGTTCAACGCCGTCAGGCGTTGCGCCAGTTGTTGACGGGCGGTCACGTCAAGTCCGTCGAACGGTTCATCAAGGATTAATAACTCCGGCTCAGACATCAGCGCCTGACACAGCAGCGCTTTTCGCGTCTCGCCGGTAGAAAGGTATTTAAAACGCCTGTTGAGTAAAGCGGAAATACCGAACTGCTGCGCCAGCATCGCACAGCGGGCAGGATGGTGAACTTCATCCTGAATAATTTCCGCGGTAGTGCGCCCGGTATCGTCTTCGCCAGGACTGAGCATATCGGTGTTATTACGTTGCCACTCATCGCTGACCAGCTTTTGCAATTGTTCAAAGGACAGACGAGTAATGCGGGTAAACCGACACTGGCGCTCGCCTGTTAATAACGGCAGTTCGCCCGCCAGCGCGCGGGCGAGCGCCGACTTCCCGCTCCCGTTAGCCCCAACGAATGCCCAGCTATCGCCCGCATTGAGCGTCAGCGAATCCAGATGAAGTGTTTTTGTATCGCTCAGACGAAACGTGCCTTGCGAAATTTGCAACGATGACATTTTGCATCCCATTTTTTGCAGCGATGAATGACAGGGATACGTCTTTCGGCAACGGATGTCAATGTGCTTAGCACAACGTTGCAATAATCACTCTGTCCGCATTAAACCAGGCAATCACGTCATCGCCTTCCTTTAACGTGGCGGCATCTGAAGTCGGTATCGTGGCGCACAGCGTCTGGCCGTCCGGCAGCGCCATCAACACTTCACACTGTTCCGCGCCGCGCTCGATATGGCTGATCGTTCCCGACAACTGATTGTCAGCGGCGCGCGCAACGGCTGCATCCCGGGTAATGCCAACCCACGGCGCTTTTAGCAGGATCAGCACTTCTTTTCCCTCCTCCAGGCCGAGACGCTCGCCGCTTTGTGCCGTCAGCGCGACTTTGAGCCGCGTTTTGCCGTCGGCCAGCAGCACATCGACATGCTGTTGCACCTGATCGCGATCGCGGGCGGTAATGGTGCCGAACCACTGATTTCGGGCGCTGGTTTGCAGTGAAAAGCGGGAGATAGCGGCCAGCAGACTGTCAAGCGGCAGGGCGTCATCGTCGCTTAACACATCGAACGCTTTTTGCTGAATTTGGCCCAGCAAATCGTAAAGCTGGATCAGACGCTGGCCATAGCGGGTTAATACCGCGCCGCCGCCGCCTTTGCCGCCCGTTGCGCGTTCAACCAGCATATGTTCGCTAAGCTGGTTCATGTCGTTTATCGCATCCCAGGCGCTCTTATAGCTGATTCCCGCGTCTTTCGCGCCCTGACTAATCGAGCCGGAAAGCGCAATGTGTTTCAGCAGAGAGATACGTCGGGGATCGGCAAAAAGCTTTTGCTGAAGTTTCAGGGTAAGAAGGATTTCGGCCTGCATAACCAGCTCCTGGTAAAAAGACTATTGTGACTGAAAAGCGCGTCAGCGCAAAGCCGACCGCACAAAAGGGGAGTGCTTTTCTGTGTGATGCGGTTAAAATACAAAAAGGACTATATCTGGAGTTGCCCATGTTAGAGTTATTAAAAAGTCTGGTATTCGCCGTCATCATGGTACCGGTAGTGATGGCCATCATCCTCGGTCTGATTTACGGTCTGGGTGAGGTGTTCAACATTTTTTCCGGTATCGGTCAGAAAGACCAGTCCAGACAGAACCGCTGATTTCCCCAAACGCCCGCTCAGTCGGGCGTTTTTGTTACTCAAGATCCTGCTTTTCCTGCCGATATTTTCTGTGTTTAATCGTTAATGGGTATGAATAACCGCTGGGAAACCCCTGAGATTATCGTTATATTGTCGTTTACATAACGAAACGCACAAGGAGTTACAGATGGCGCATTACTGGTTACGCCTGGTCGCAGGGGCGACATTATCTTTCGTCATCGCTGGTCATGCGCTGGCGGATGAAGGCAAGATCACCGTATTCGCCGCCGCGTCGCTAACGAACGCGATGCAAGACATTGCGGCAGAATATAAAAAAGAGAAAAATGTGGATGTGGTTTCCTCATTCGCCTCCTCTTCAACGCTGGCGCGCCAAATAGAAGCGGGCGCGCCGGCGGATCTGTTCATCTCTGCTGACCAGAAATGGATGGATTACGCAGCCGATAAAAAAGCGGTGGATACCACGACACGCGAAACATTGCTTGGCAATAGCCTGGTGGTGGTAGCGCCGAAAGCCAGCGGGCAGAAACCGTTTACCATCGACAACAAAACGGACTGGATTCGTCTGCTGAACGGCGGGCGTCTGGCGGTGGGCGATCCGCAACACGTACCGGCGGGAATTTATGCCAAAGAAGCGCTGCAAAAGCTGGGCGCATGGCAAACGCTTGAACCGAAACTGGCGCCGGGCGAGGATGTGCGCGGCGCGTTGGCGCTGGTCGAACGTAACGAAGCGCCTTTAGGCATTGTATACGGTTCTGATGCGGTCGCCAGCAAGGGGGTCAACGTGGTGGCGACGTTCCCGGAAGATTCACATAAAAAAGTGGAATACCCCATCGCTATCGTGGAGGGGCATAAAAATGCGACCGTCAGCGCGTTCTATGATTACCTGAAAGGACCGCAGGCCTCGGCAATCTTTAAACGTTATGGATTTACGACGAAGTAATGATACTGACCGATCCAGAATGGCAGGCTGTCCTTCTTAGCCTGAAAGTGTCTTCCCTGGCCGTGCTGTTTAGCCTGCCGTTTGGGATCTTTTTTGCCTGGTTACTGGTGCGATGCCGGTTTCCGGGCAAAGCCTTACTTGATAGCGTCCTGCATCTGCCGCTGGTGCTGCCGCCGGTGGTGGTCGGCTATCTGCTGCTGGTGTCGATGGGGCGACGCGGGTTTATTGGCCAGTGGCTGTATGACTGGTTCGGTCTCACGTTTGCCTTTAGCTGGCGCGGCGCCGTGCTGGCGGCGGCGGTGATGTCCTTCCCGCTGATGGTGCGGGCCATTCGGCTGGCGCTGGAGGGGGTGGATATCAAGCTTGAACAGGCCGCCAGAACGCTGGGCGCCGGGCGCTGGCGCGTTTTTCTGACTATCACCTTACCGCTTACCCTGCCGGGCATTATTGTCGGTACGGTGCTGGCGTTTGCCCGTTCGCTTGGCGAATTTGGCGCGACCATTACCTTTGTTTCCAATATTCCGGGCGAAACCCGCACCATACCTTCCGCCATGTATACCTTGATTCAGACGCCTGGCGGGGAGAGCGCGGCGGCGAGGCTGTGCGTGATTTCGATTGTATTAGCGCTGATTTCGCTGTTGATTTCTGAATGGCTGGCGCGGATTAGCCGTGAACGGACGGGGCGCTAACCATGCTGGAGCTTAATTTTTCCCAGACGCTGGGAACGCACTGTTTAACCCTCAACGAAACGCTGCCAGCCAGTGGGATCACGGCTATCTTTGGCGTCTCCGGCGCGGGAAAAACCTCGCTGATTAATGCCATCAGCGGTTTGACTCGCCCGCAAAAAGGACGCATCGCGCTGAATGGCCGGGTGTTGCATGACGCGGAAAACGGTATCTGTTTAACGCCGGAAAAGCGCCGCATCGGTTATGTTTTCCAGGATGCGCGCCTGTTCCCCCATTACAAAGTACGCGGCAATTTGCGCTACGGCATGGCGAAAAGCATGACCGGCCAGTTTGATAAGCTGGTGTCGCTGCTGGGAATTGAAGCGTTGCTTGATCGCCTGCCGGGGAGCCTGTCCGGCGGAGAAAAACAGCGCGTAGCGATAGGCCGGGCATTGCTCACCGCCCCGGAGTTGCTGCTGTTGGACGAACCGTTGGCCTCGCTGGATATCCCGCGTAAACGCGAATTACTGCCGTACCTGCAACGGCTGGCGCGAGAAATCAATATTCCCATGCTGTATGTCAGCCATTCTCTCGATGAAATTCTCCACCTGGCGGATAAAGTCATGGTGCTGGAGGATGGACAGGTTAAAGCGTTTGGCCCGCTGGAGGAGGTCTGGGGAAGCAGCGTTATGCACCCGTGGCTGCCGAAAGAGCAACAGAGCAGTATTCTGAAAGTCAGCGTGCTGGAGCATCACCCGCATTATGCCATGACCGCGCTGGCGCTTGGCGACCAGCACCTGTGGGTAAATAAACTCAATCAGCCGCTGCAATCCACACTGCGTATTCGCATACAGGCGTCGGATGTCTCGCTAGTACTACAGCCGCCGCAGCAGACCAGTATCCGCAACGTATTGCGGGCAAAAGTGGCGAATTGTTATGACGATAACGGACAGGTGGAAGTCCAGCTTGAGATAGGCGGCAGAACGCTGTGGGCGCGAATAAGCCCGTGGGCCAGGGATGAGCTGAATATCAAGCCTGGCCTGTGGCTTTACGCGCAGGTGAAAAGCGTTTCTATCACCGCCTGACTATAGCAGGTGGGTGTAAATAAATTTGGCGATGCTATCGGTAGTGTTATCGCCGATCACAACGTCAGCGCGCGCTTTCACCGCCTCATCGGCGTTGCCCATCGCAACGCCGGTGCCTGCCGCCTCCAGCATACTGATGTCGTTGTAGTTATCGCCGAAAGCGATCACATTTTTCATTGACCCTCCCTGCGCTTCTATCCACTGGGTAAGGCGCTTGCCTTTACTGTTGCCTTTGCGCGCGATATCCACCTGATCGTGCCATGACCATTCGCACTCCAGGCCAAGCGCCTGTTCAACATGCTGACCGAACCGCTGTAGCCTGGGAATATCTTCATCGGTAAGCGCAAACTTCCACACGGCATTTACGTCGCGCGCCGCCTGCGCCAACGAAGAGACCTGTGTAAAGGTCGGACGTTGCTCCGGCGGCAAGGTCTGCGCCCACCGGGAGGTACGCACGACGTGACCAGTTGGGTGTTCGTAAAGCATAGCGTCATCAACATACATCAGGCCGTGAATCTGATGCTCATCCAGTAAATCAATCAACTGCAACGCCTTATCCACGGGCATAGGATCGGCATCCAGGACAGTTTTAGCTTGATAATCATACAAATAGGTGCCGTTGCAGCAAATAGCAGGTGTTTCCAGCGCCAGCGCCTGATAAAAAGGATGAATAGCAACGTGATGGCGACCAGTGACAATGATAAGTTGAAAGCCCGCCTCTTTGGCGCGTGATAGCGCTTCAAGCGAGGAGGGGAGTAAGGTTTTATGCGGGGTTAATAATGTTCCGTCTAAATCGAGGGCAATCACGCGTGCAGTCATAATTTTTTCCAGATTAAGAGTAATAATTCCGTCTGTCGGCATGGTACACCGGGACGGTAAGCAGACAAAATTCTGCGTCTGAATTCAGCATTCGCCGTCAAAAGCGACTACGTTAAGCTGTGTCCTGTTATTGCAGCTACATGCCATATGCAAAGGAGTATTCATGAAACAAACAGTCTATACCGCCAGCCCTGAGAGTCAGCAAATTCACGTCTGGAGCCTGAACCACGAAGGGACGCTGACGCTGGTGCAGGTCGTGGATGTGCCCGGCCAGGTTCAGCCGATGGTGGTCAGTCCGGATAAACGCTACCTCTATGTCGGCGTGCGCCCGGAGTTTCGTGTCCTGGCGTATCGTATTGCGCCGGATGATGGCGCGCTGACGTTTGCCGCCGAATCCGCCCTGCCGGGTAGCCCGACCCATATTTCTACCGATCATCATGGTCGTTTTGTCTTTGTCGGATCGTATAACGCCGGTAATGTCAGCGTGACGCGCTTACAGGATGGTCTGCCGGTTGAGCTGGTGGATGTGGTGGAAGGGCTGGACGGCTGCCACTCGGCAAATATTACGCCTGATAACCGTACCCTGTGGGTGCCTGCGCTAAAACAGGATCGCATTTGTCTGTTTACGCTAAGCGATGACGGCCATCTGGTGGCCCAGGAGCCGGCGGAAGTAAATACAGTCGAAGGGGCAGGCCCGCGTCATATGGTCTTCCACCCGAATCGACAATATGCGTATTGCGTCAATGAACTGAACAGTTCGGTGGATGTCTGGCAGCTTAAAAATCCGCATGGCGAGATAGAGTGCGTACAAACCCTGGATATGATGCCCGCCGATTTTTCCGATACCCGTTGGGCGGCGGATATTCATATTACGCCGGATGGACGGCATCTGTATGCCTGTGACCGCACCGCCAGTCTGATTACCGTCTTTAGTGTCTCCGAAGACGGCAGCGTACTTAGCGTTGAAGGCTTCCAGCCGACGGAAGCTCAACCGCGCGGCTTTAATATCGACAATAGCGGAAAATACCTGATTGCTGCGGGTCAAAAATCACATCATATCGCGGTCTATGAAATTACGGGCACTCAGGGGGTGCTGACGGAAAAAGGTCGTTATGCCGTCGGCCAAGGGCCAATGTGGGTTGTGGTGAACGCGTACTAAAGCGCTGTGTGCCGGATGGCGGCGGTCTGGATCTGTAGGCCCGGTAGGCGGCTGCGCCACCGGGCAATCCGGCCTGGGCCACCACGCAGCGCGCGAAAGCCGTCATCCGCCGTTATGGCTGCGGTTTGGCAAAATGCGTCCAAAGGTTGTCTTTGCCTTCGGCCCAGACATTTAACAGCAGTGAGAAAAAACGTTCCGCCGGCGGCGAAAGCATGGCGTCTTTCCGGCGAATAATGCCCAGAGTGCGCCTGATCACCGGTTCTATCAGGGGGATGCCAATGAGCGTAGGATGCGGTGCCTGCGGCATTGCCAGTCCTGGTAATGCGGAAATACCTAAACCTGCCTCCACCAGACCCAGCGAAGTGGATAAATGGCGAACCTCGTAAAACCACTCCAGCTTCCAGGGTTTATCAGCAAGTTGTTGCTCGATTAAGAGGCGGTTGCCGCTTGAAGCGCGTACGCCTATCAGCGTGTGATTGACTAATTCCTGCCATTCAACCAGTTGTCTGGCGGCTAAAGGGTGATCCCGTCGGCAGGCCAGAACAAACGGTTCATTTACCAGCGGGGTAAAATCAATCGCAGGATTTGTGATGCTATTCATATTTATGCCAAAATCCGCCTCTTTGCACAGTACGGATTCCATACAATTATTGGTGCCTTTTTCAAGTATCCGCACTTTAATGTTGGGGTATAAAGCATTAAATTTGCCAATCGCGAGCGGTAAAAAATAGAAAACGGCGGTTGGAATACATGATAATGTAATTATACCGTGATGGTAATTATTGAGTTCACGAACATTAAAAATAGTTTCATCCAGTCTTCTGATTAATTCACGAGCTTCGGGTAACAACATTCTCCCCGCTTTTGTTAATGTTACTGTACGTGTAGTTCTTTCAAAAAGGAGTGTATGTAAATCATCCTCCATGTTTTTTATTCTGCGAGTTAATGCAGGTTGCGTAATATTGAGTGATTTAGCTGCTTTGTTAAAAGAAGTGGTCTCCGCCAGAGCGACAAACGCTTTCATACTTGATAGTTCGTGTTTCATTATAACTCCAGCATATAAAAATAATGTCGTTCCCATTATTAGGCGCATCGTGGGTATTGCAGAGAGTGTACCCGCCGTGTCTGGCTTTTGATTAATAAAAAAAGCTGATTAATCACATCACGAAAGTCATTAGCCTCGCCATTTTTTACATGCAACCATAGTCACAGCGAAAATAAGATGATGATTAAGGATTGTGTCATGAAAAAAATACCTTGTGTATTAATGCGAGGGGGAACCTCCAGAGGCGCTTTTTTATTAGCGGAACATTTACCCGAAGATAAAACCCAGCGAGATAACGCGTTAATCGCGATTATGGGATCGGGCAATGCGTTAGAAATTGACGGCATTGGCGGCGGGAATCCGCTGACCAGTAAAGTCGCGATTGTCAGCCGTTCGGATGATCCGCAGGCGGATATTGATTATCTTTTCGCCCAGGTCGTTGTACAGGAGCAACGCGTCGATACCACGCCAAACTGCGGCAATATGCTTTCCGGCGTCGGCGCATTTGCTATTGAGCAGGGGCTTATTACCGCGACGTCGCCGGTCACGCGAGTGCGCATACGTAATGTGAATACCAATACCTATATTGATGCCGATGTGCAGACGCCAGACGGTAGGGTTACGTATGAAGGCACTACGAAAATCGATGGCGTGCCGGGGACGGCAGCCCCGGTAATGCTTACGTTTTTGAATGCTGCGGGCGCAAAAACCGGCAACGTTTTCCCCACCGGACGCCGTATCGACTATTTTGACGATATCGCCGTTACCTGCATGGATATGGCGATGCCGGTGGTTATCATTCCCGCCGCCAGCGTAGGGAAAACAGGCTATGAGTCGCCTGTGGAATTAGACAGTGATACTGAATTATTACGCCGTATTGAATCTATTCGTCTACAGGCCGGTAAAGCAATGGGCCTTGGCGATGTCCGTTCCATGGTTATTCCTAAGCCTGTACTTATTTCTCCTGCACAACATGGCGGCACAATTAATGCGCGTTATTTTATGCCGCATTCATGTCATAAAGCGCTGGCGATTACCGGCGCTATCGCCATTGCCAGCAGCAGTGTCATTGACGGTACAGTGACCCGGTCGCTTACCACAGACCATGGCTATGGCAATATAACTATTGAACATCCCGGCGGCTGTCTTGATATTCATTTAAAAAATGATGGCGATACCCCTGATTCCATTCGGGCGGCAGTCATTCGTACCGCAAGAAAAATCTTTTCTGGCGATGTCTATCTCCCGGAATAATGTTGACGCATTGCGCTGACATCAAAATGGAAGAGCCGACACGATTCTGTATTTGATATACGGAAATATCAGGATATATAAAATGAAACGAAAATCTTTATGGAAGCTAATAACGATATTAGCTATCCCTTGTATTATTGCCTTGTTGCCGGTGCCGACTGGGTTAAGCCAGTTGGCGTGGGTACTCTTTGGTATTTATCTTGCTGCAATAGTGGGATTAGTCATTAAACCTTTCCCGGAACCCGTCGTTTTATTAATGGCGGTCGCGGCGTCGATGGTTGTCGTCGGTAATTTAGGCGGCGGAGCGTTTAAAACCTCCAGCGTATTGAGTGGTTATGCCTCCGGGACAACCTGGTTAGTATTTTCCGCCTTTACTCTGAGCGCCGCGTTTGTCACCACCGGGCTGGGCAAGCGTATCGCCTACCTATTGATTGGTAAAATCGGCAACACCACATTAGGTCTGGGTTACGTTACCGTTTTTCTCGATCTTGTCTTATCTCCGGCAACGCCGTCAAATACGGCGCGGGCGGGTGGAATCGTATTGCCGATTATCAATAGTGTTGCGGTAGCGCTAGGGTCTGAGCCGGAAAAAAGCCCGCATCGCGTGGGTCATTACTTGATGATGTGCGTCTATATGGTGACGAAAACTACCAGTTATATGTTTTTCACCGCCATGGCAGGAAATATCCTGGCGCTGAAAATGATCAACGATATTTGCCATCTGCAATTAAGCTGGGGCGACTGGGCGCTGGCGGCAGGGGTGCCAGGAATAGTTATGCTCCTGGCGACACCGCTGGTGATTTATACGATGTACCCTCCGGAGATAAAAAAGGTCGATAATAAGAGCATTTCCAGATCCGGGCTTCAGGCATTAGGGCCGATGCAGGCACGGGAAAAACTATTATTAGTGATTTTCGTTTTGGCGCTCCTCGGCTGGATTTTTAGCAGCTATCTGGGGATTAATGAGTCAACCGTCGCCATTGTGGTGATGGGCGCGATGCTGATGCTTGGCGTGGTCACCTGGGATGACGTAGTAAAAAATAAAGGCGGCTGGAATACGTTAATATGGTATGGCGGTATCATCGGTCTGAGTTCATTACTGTCAAAAGTTAAATTTTTTGACTGGCTGGCGGAACTGTTCAAAAATAATATCTCATTTGATCATCATGGTAATGTCGCTTTCTTTGTTATTCTTTTTATGAGTATTGCCGTGCGTTATTTTTTTGCATCCGGCAGCGCCTATATTGTGGCAATGGTGCCGGTATTTGCGATGCTGGCGAATGTGTCTGGCGCGCCGCTTATGTTAACCGCCCTGGCGTTGTTATTTTCTAACTCTTACGGCGGCATGGTGACGCATTATGGCGGCGCCGCCGGGCCGGTTATTTTTGGTGTTGGTTATAATGATATAAAATCCTGGTGGCTGGTGGGCGCCGTACTAACTATTTTCACCTTCCTCGTTCATATTACCCTGGGCGTCTGGTGGTGGAAGCTATTAATGAGCTGGCACATGCTGTAAGCAAATCCTCTCTCTTTTGTTTTAAAATATACTATTGACTGTCATTATTCATGGCGGCGACGCCTGGCGGTGCGAGTAACTGACAGTCAAATGGAGTAAGTCATGGTTACGTTATATAAATCGGGTATTTATCTGTCCGGAAATGAGATTATTGCCGAAGAGCAATACGCCGGGGCTGTCGATAAAGCGCAGGCTAAAAAAGGTACCATTAGCTGGTCAATCCTCGCCTCGCATAATACGTCTGACAATATGGACAAACTGAAAATTAAGTTTGATTCATTGACCTCACACGACATTACTTATGTAGGTATTATTCAGACGGCAAAAGCGTCGGGGATGGAGCGGTTTCCTTTACCTTATGTTCTGACCAATTGCCATAACTCTCTGTGCGCTGTCGGTGGAACCATTAACAGCGACGACCATATGTTTGGTTTATCGGCGGCGCAACGGTATGGCGGCATTTATGTGCCCCCGCACATTGCCGTTATTCACCAGTATATGCGTGAGATGATGGCCGGCGGCGGTAAAATGATTTTGGGCTCCGACAGTCACACTCGTTATGGCGCGCTGGGAACGATGGCGGTAGGCGAGGGCGGCGGCGAGCTTGTTAAACAACTGCTGAATGATACCTGGGATATTGATTATCCCGATGTGGTCGCCGTGTATCTGACCGGCCAGCCAGCGGCGTATGTTGGGCCGCAGGATGTGGCGCTGGCGATTATCGGCGCGGTATTCAAAAACGGCTACGTCAAAAATAAAGTGATGGAGTTTGTCGGCCCCGGTATTCGTCATCTTTCTACGGATTTTCGTAACAGCATTGATGTGATGACCACCGAAACGACCTGCCTGAGTTCAGTCTGGCAAACGGATGAGGAAACCCGAAGCTGGCTGGCGTTGCATGGTCGCGAGCAGGATTATCGTCCGTTACATCCGCAGCCGATGGCCTGGTACGACGGTTGTATCTATGTCGATCTTAGCGCTATCAAGCCGATGATCGCGTTGCCTTTCCATCCCAGCAACGTCTATGAAATCGATACCTTAAATGAAAATCTGGCGGATATTCTTCGTCAGACGGAAATAGAATCGGCGCGCGTGGCGCACGGCCAAGCGACACTCTCACTGGTGGATAAAATTGAAAACGGTCGTTTAAAAGTACAGCAAGGGATTATCGCTGGCTGTTCCGGCGGTAACTATGAGAACGTGATTGCCGCAGCCAATGCGTTACGTCATCGTTCATGCGGTAATGACGCGTTCTCGCTTGCCGTTTATCCGTCTTCCCAACCGGTGTTTATGGATCTGACGAAAAAAGGCGTCGTGGCGGAGTTGCTGGGCGCAGGCGCGATAATCAGAACGGCATTTTGCGGTCCCTGTTTTGGCGCTGGCGATACGCCTGTCCATAACGGACTGAGCATTCGTCATACCACGCGTAACTTCCCGAACCGGGAAGGGTCTAAACCGGGGAATGGACAGATGTCCGCCGTCGCGCTGATGGATGCCCGCTCCATTGCCGCAACGGCGGTGAACGGCGGCTATTTAACGTCAGCGGCGGAACTGGATTGTTGGGATAATGTGCCGGATTATGTTTTTGATCCTACGCCGTACAAAAATCGGGTTTATCAGGGATATGTAAAAGGCGTGACGCAGCAGCCGCTTATTTATGGACCCAACATTAAAGACTGGCCGGAGTCAGGCGCGCTGACAGAGAATATTCTGCTCAGGGTCTGTTCGAAAATTCTCGATGAGGTGACGACCACCGACGAGTTGATCCCTTCCGGCGAGACCTCCTCTTACCGCTCAAATCCGGTAGGGCTGGCGGAATTTACCCTCTCGCGTCGCGATCCGGACTATGTCGGCAGAAGTAAAGCTGTCGCCGCGCTGGAAAAACGGCGACAGGACGGCGAGGTCGCCGAACTGGCCCCGGTGTTCGCGTGTATTCAGCAGATTGCCGGTCAGGAAAACGTACGCCCTGAAGATACCGGGATAGGAAGCCTGATTTATGCCGTCAAGCCGGGGGATGGCTCGGCGCGGGAACAGGCGGCAAGCTGTCAGCGAGTGATTGGCGGTCTGGCGAATATCGCGCAGGAATACGCCACCAAACGCTACCGCTCTAATGTGATCAACTGGGGAATGCTGCCGCTGCAAATGAAGGAGACGCCAAATTTTACGGTGGGGGATTATATCTATATTCCGGGCATTCTTGCGGCGCTGGAAACCGCGAGTCCTGCCATAACGGGATATGTTATTCGCGATAATGTGCTGGTCGAGGAAATTGCGCTGTATATGGAAAATTTGACCGCCGAGGAGCGGGAAATCATCAAGGCGGGATGCCTGATTAATTTCAATAAACATCGCTTGCAGTAAAACCACGGGCCGCCACATCTGCTGCGGCGGCCCGTTTATAAGCCTGAACCGGAACGGCGATTACTGCTTAGGTTCCGCCACTACTTTACTGCCTACACCGCGGTTGTTGTATTCCCACATGCGGTTGTAGTTAGTGTCGTTCAGATTACGCTGCACCTCGTCTTTGTCATCCACGGTTCCCGTATTTCCAGCAAACGGACGTTTCGAGATGACCGCGTCGGCCCACGGTTTGGCAACGTTGAAGCCCTCGTTAATCACGCTGTCGCGGATCACGACCTGACCGTTGGTGTTGGCGTCGACATCCAGCGAGCGGCCAAGCTGCGCAACGCCATCGCCGGAGGCGTTAAAGCGGCTGTTGATCGCCAAAAAGCCATAGTAAATATTGGACAGCGTCGCCGGGGCGAAGACGTAGGCTTCCTGCTGTGTGCGGGAGTTGACGACCTGGAAGTTGGTGTTATCGAACACCACGGCGCCGCGTCCGGAAACCATATCCACATCGCCTTCAATATAGCTGTTCGTCACCAGCGTACGCGGCTGGCGATCGGTTTGCAGACGGTTCTGCACGCCGCTGTTGGTCACAAAGAAGGTGTTCTGGCGGCCAAGGATATTGACCTTGTTAATCTGGACTTTGTCGCCATCGGTACGCAGCGCCACCGCCGGATGGTTTCCGGCATCGACACTGTCGCCCAGCGTGTTCTCGATGGTCAGATTTTGTAGCTGCAGACCGTTATTCTGCGACCAGAACGCGGCAGAACACATTACACCGATCGTCGCGGCGTGTTTGCTTTGGCAGTTATCGAACATATACCAGGCGGGTTTACCAGGCATATATTTCCCGCCGGGATTCACCGCGCGGCGCCAGTCAGCGACACTCATTTCACCATCAATCGCCATCCCAATTTTCACATCGATCGGTTTTTCACCGGTCCCGTACAGGGTCAGACTTCCCGGCGCGGCGGGAACATACACGGTCCCCTGATAGTCGCCCGGCATAATAGCAATGTACTGGCGTTTGTTCGTGCGTTTAACCATTGCCGCATCGACCGCGGCCTGAATCGAGGTGTGCGTAACGCCTGGCGTACCTGCCGGCCCCACCACAAAGTCAGGCTGTGCGGGCAGGGTAATCGGCGACGGCGACCACGGGGCGGTATTCGGCGTCAGGGAGGCAAAATAGCGCGCCGCAACGAAGTTTTTCGCTTCATTTGCCGACAGAATTGGGCGCGAGGCGGTGCCAGGCGCGGTTTGATCGGAAGGGATCTGATCGGGTGGCGTAGAGCTACAGGCGCTCAGCGTCACGCCAAAAGCCAGTGCCAGCGCCAGACGGGAAACCGATAATGTATTCACAGGTTGCTCCGGGCTTGAAAAAGTTAAATGACATCCATTGAAGCCTGCTTTTTTATACTAAGTTGAACGAAACGGGAAGGCGAAAAGGTAAAAAGTTCCTTTTCAGGCTGGAAACACCTGTAGCATCAGATAGTTTTATCACAATTAAGCAACAACTTTCGCGCTTTGAGTTGACAATCCGGAGCAGAAAGAAAATAAATGTCTATACAACTCATGACAGGCAAGAGAGCGACAGGAATGCGGCAACTTTTACCGGGCGATACTGTCTGGCGAAACATCAGGCTGGCGACAATGGACCCGCAGCGGCAAGCCCCGTACGGGCTGGTGGATAACCAGGCGCTGATTGTACGCGAAGGGCATATTTGCGATATCGTGCCAGAGACGCAGCTTCCTGTCAGTGGGGACAATATCCATGATATGCAGGGACGACTGGTAACCCCGGGACTTATCGATTGCCACACGCATCTGGTGTTTGCCGGTAACCGCGCCGCAGAGTGGGAGCAGCGGCTTAACGGCGCGTCATACCAGCATATTAGCGCTCAGGGCGGCGGCATTAACGCGACGGTATCAGCAACCCGCGCCTGTGCGGAGGAGACGCTCTACCTGCTGGCGCGCGAACGCATGATGCGCCTTGCCAGCGAAGGCGTTACGCTGCTGGAGATTAAATCCGGCTATGGTCTGGAGCTGGCGACAGAAGAAAAGCTGTTGCGCGTCGCTGCAAAACTTGCCGCCGAAAACGCTATCGACATTAGCCCCACGCTATTGGCCGCTCATGCTACGCCAGCGGAGTATCGTGACGACCCGGACGGCTACATCACTCTGGTCTGCGAGACGATGATTCCGCAGCTCTGGCAAAAAGGGTTATTTGATGTGGTAGACCTCTTTTGCGAGAGCGTCGGCTTTAATGTGGCGCAGAGTGAGCGCGTATTGCAGACGGCGAAGGCGTTAGGTATTCCCGTTAAAGGCCATGTTGAGCAGCTTTCGCTGTTGGGCGGCGCGCAGTTGGTGAGCCGTTATCAGGGTTTATCGGCGGATCATATCGAATATCTTGATGAAACGGGCGTCGCGGCGATGCGTGACGGCGGTACTGTCGGCGTGTTGTTGCCCGGCGCGTTTTATTTTCTGCGCGAGACGCAGCGCCCGCCGGTGGAACTGCTGCGCCGCTATCAGGTGCCTGTCGCTGTCGCCAGCGATTTCAATCCCGGCACCAGCCCGTTTTGCAGTTTGCATCTGGCGATGAATATGGCCTGCGTACAGTTTGGTCTGACGCCGGAAGAGGCATGGGCGGGCGTTACGCGCCATGCCGCTCGCGCGCTGGGAAGACAGGCGACGCATGGGCAGCTCAGGGCCGGCTACCGGGCAGATTTTGTGGTGTGGGATGCTGAACAGCCGGTAGAGATTGTGTATGAGCCGGGGCGTAACCCTTTATATCAGCGGGTATACAGAGGACAAATCTCATGACGCAATGGTATCCGGCTTCTCCGGCGCTCTGGCAGGGGCGCGATGACAGTATAGAAGCGCCGGATGCGCGGCGTCTGTTTCAGACCGTCACGCGCAGCGAGACCTTTTCCCCCGAAAACTGGCAGCAAAAGATCGCGTTAATGGGATTTGCCTGCGACGAGGGGGTAAAACGCAATGCAGGTCGTCCCGGCGCGGCAGGCGGCCCGGACGCGTTGCGTAAAGCGCTGGCGAATATGGCCAGCCACCAGGGACATGAACGGCTGGTGGATTTAGGCAATTGGGTTGCGCCGACGCCCGATCTGGAAGGCGCGCAGCAGGCCTTGCGCGATGCGGTAAGCCGCTGTCTGCGGGCCGGGATGCGCACGCTGGTACTGGGCGGCGGGCATGAAACCGCGTTTGGACACGGCGCGGGGGTGCTGGACGCGTTTGCGCAGGAAAGCGTAGGGATCATTAATCTTGATGCGCATCTGGATCTCCGTCAGACCGACCGGGCAACATCCGGGACGCCGTTTCGTCAACTGGCGCAGCTATGCGACGCGCAGAGCCGCGCGTTTCATTATGCCTGTTTCGGCGTGAGCCGTGCGGCGAATACGCAGGCGTTGTGGCGGGAAGCGCAGTGGCGGAATGTTACCGTGGTGGAGGATCTGGACTGCCATGACGCGCTGGCGCAGATGGCGCAGTTTATCGACAAGGTGGATAAAATTTATCTGACTATCGATCTCGACGTATTGCCTGTCTGGGAAATGCCGGCCGTCTCCGCTCCCGCAGCGCTGGGCGTGCCGCTGATACAGGTTCTGCGTTTAATTGAGCCGGTTTGCCGCAGCGGAAAATTACAGGCGGCGGATCTGGTTGAATTTAATCCACGCTTTGATGAAGATGGCGCAGCGGCGCGCGTGGCGGCGCGGCTTGGCTGGCAAATCGCGCACTGGTGGCGTTAATCTGTCATCCGGAAAACACTCTCCGCATAAGGAAGGCTTCACGCATGTATTCATCCCGCTCCCGTTCTGCGCCTGCGCCTTTTTACGAAACGGTGAAACAGGACATCTGTAAAAAAATAGCCGGCGGCGTCTGGCAGCCGCACGATCGCATTCCGTCGGAAGCTGAACTGGTCGCCCAGTATGGCTTTAGCCGAATGACCATCAACCGGGCGCTGCGTGAGCTGACGGATGAAGGGTGGCTGGTGCGTTTACAGGGCGTGGGGACGTTTGTCGCCGAACCGAAAGGCCAGTCCGCGCTGTTTGAAGTCCGCAGTATCGCCGAGGAGATTGCCGCCCGCCGTCATCAGCATTGTTGTGAGGTGCTCACGCTGGAGCGCGTGCGGGCAAACGCCATCCAGGCCAGCGCTCTCAACGTCAATGAGAGCGATGTCATTTTCCATTCCATCATGGTGCATTATGAAAACGATCTGCCGGTACAAATTGAAGATCGCTGCGTGAATGCGGATATTGCCGTGGATTACCTGACGCAGGATTACCGTCAGACCACGCCGCACGCTTATTTGTCGCGGATCGCGCCGTTAACGGAAGGGGAACATATTGTGGAGGCGGTGCGCGCCACGGCGCAAGAGTGCGCGTGGTTAACTATCAAAGAGCATGAGCCTTGTCTGCTCATTCGTCGTACAACCTGGTCCGCGTCGCGGATTGTTTCTCACGCCCGCTTACTTTTCCCCGGGTCGCGCTACCGGCTACAGGGACGATTTATCTCCTGAGCGGGCCGCTGCCGGAAAACGTGATTGCTGACACAATATAACAAAATTGTATCATTTTTGTTAATTCTATCCTTGTACTTACTTGTATAGACAAGTATATGTCTGATTCTTATCTGTGGGTCTGCGGCGGTGCCTGATAGTGGCGTTTTAGCGTTATTTGGCGATGGCAGACCGATAATAATGAGGAGTCATTGCTATGCCTGAAAGCAAGTATCGTCAGCAGACTATCCGCGCGCCCAGAGGCACGGTATTAACGGCGAAAAGCTGGCTGACAGAAGCCCCGCTGCGGATGTTAATGAATAATCTCGATCCTGACGTGGCGGAAAATCCGCATGAGCTGGTGGTCTACGGCGGGATTGGTCGCGCCGCGCGCAACTGGGAATGCTATGACGCTATTGTTGATGCGCTCACCAGGCTGGAGGCGGACGAAACGTTGCTTATTCAGTCTGGCAAACCGGTCGGCGTATTTAAAACGCACGACAACGCGCCGCGGGTATTAATCGCCAACTCCAACCTGGTTCCCCACTGGGCGACATGGGAACACTTTAACGAACTGGATGCGAAAGGGCTGGCGATGTACGGTCAAATGACGGCCGGAAGCTGGATCTATATCGGCAGCCAGGGAATCGTGCAGGGAACATACGAAACCTTTGTCGAGGCGGGGCGTCAGCACTATAACGGCACGCTGGCGGGACGCTGGGTGCTGACTGCCGGGCTGGGCGGCATGGGCGGCGCGCAACCGCTAGCCGCGACGCTGGCCGGAGCGTGTTCGCTGACGATTGAATGCCAGCAAAGCCGGATCGATTTTCGTCTGCGTACTCGTTACGTGGATGAGCAGGCCGCCACGCTGGATGACGCGCTGGCCCGCATTACGCGCTACACCCGCGAGGGGAAAGCCGTGTCCGTCGCCCTGTGCGCGAACGCGGCGGATATCCTGCCGGAACTGGTTAATCGCGGCGTGCGCCCGGACCTGGTGACCGATCAGACCAGCGCCCACGATCCGCTACATGGCTATTTACCCTCCGGCTGGCGCTGGGAGGAGTATCAGAAAAACGCGCAATCCGATCCCCACGGGACGATGCAGGCAGCGAAACGTTCCATGGCGGCGCATGTTCGGGCGATGCTGGCGTTCAGTAAAATGGGCGTGCCGACCTTTGACTATGGCAACAATATTCGTCAGATGGCGAAAGAGATGGGGGTGGAAAACGCCTTTGATTTTCCGGGATTTGTGCCAGCCTATATTCGTCCGCTGTTCTGTCGTGGCATCGGGCCGTTTCGCTGGGTGGCGCTGTCCGGCGATCCGCAGGATATCTATAAAACCGATGCCAAAGTCAAAGAGATAGTGGCTGAGGATAAACATCTGCATCACTGGCTGGATATGGCGCGCGAGCGCATTCATTTTCAGGGGCTACCGGCGCGTATCTGCTGGGTAGGCCTGGAGTGGCGGCAAAAACTGGGGCTGGCGTTCAACGAAATGGTGCGTTGCGGCGAGGTATCCGCGCCCATTGTGATTGGTCGCGATCACCTGGATTCCGGTTCTGTCGCCAGCCCTAACCGTGAAACCGAAGCGATGCGCGACGGTTCCGACGCGGTTTCCGACTGGCCGCTGTTAAATGCCTTGCTGAATACCGCCAGCGGGGCGACATGGGTATCGCTCCATCATGGCGGCGGGGTGGGGGTGGGTTTTTCGCAACACGCCGGTATGGTGATTGTCTGTGATGGCACTGACGAGGCCGCCGCGCGTATTCGCCGCGTGTTACACAACGATCCGGCGACGGGCGTCATGCGCCATGCCGATGCCGGATATGATCTCGCGGTGGAATGCGCTGTTGAGCAAGGTCTGAATTTACCGATGGTTGCGGCGACGCAGGGGAAAGGCTGATATGAACACCATGACACTCACTCCGGGGCAGTTAAGCCTCTCTCAACTGTACGATGTCTGGCGTCATCCGGTACAGCTTCGGCTGGACGCCAGCGCCATTGACGGTATTAACGCCAGTGTCGCGTGCGTCAATGATATCGTTGCCGAAGGGCGTACCGCCTACGGCATCAACACCGGTTTCGGCCTGCTGGCGCAGACGCGCATCGCTGATGAAGACTTGCAAAATCTACAGCGATCGTTGGTGCTGTCTCACGCCGCGGGCGTAGGCGACCCACTGGATGACGCGATGGTGCGTCTGATTATGGTATTGAAAATCAATAGCCTGGCGCGCGGGTTTTCCGGGATTCGGCTGAGCGTGATAGAAGCGCTCATCGCTCTGGTGAATGCCGGCGTGTATCCGCTGATTCCGGCAAAAGGCTCGGTTGGCGCGTCGGGCGACTTAGCGCCGCTGGCGCATCTGTCGCTGACGCTGCTTGGCGAAGGAAAAGCGCGTTGGCAGGGTGAATGGCTTCCGGCGCAGACGGCGCTAAAAAAGGCCGGACTGGAGCCTGTCGCGCTGGCGGCCAAAGAGGGGCTGGCGCTGCTTAACGGCACCCAGGCGTCAACGGCCTTCGCGCTGCGCGGTTTGTTTGAGGCACAGGAGTTATTTGCCTCCGCCGTTGTCTGCGGCGCGCTGACTACCGAAGCCGTACTGGGATCGCGCCGTCCTTTTGATGCGCGCATTCATGCCGCGCGCGGACAACAGGGGCAAATTGACGCCGCGCGGTTGTTCCGGCATCTGTTGACCGATACCAGTGCTATTGCTGAATCACATCACCACTGTCATAAAGTTCAGGACCCGTATTCCCTTCGCTGCCAGCCGCAGGTAATGGGCGCTTGTCTGACCCAGTTACGTCAGACGAAAGAGGTACTGCTGGCTGAGGCCAACGCGGTGTCCGATAATCCGCTGGTCTTTGCCGATGCGGGGGAGGTGATCTCCGGCGGTAACTTCCATGCTGAACCGGTTGCCATGGCGGCGGATAATCTGGCGCTGGCGATAGCGGAAATCGGCGCGCTATCGGAGCGGCGCATCGCGCTGATGATGGATAAACATATGTCGCAGTTACCGCCGTTCCTGGTGAAAAATGGCGGCGTTAATTCCGGTTTTATGATTGCCCAGGTCACCGCCGCGGCGCTCGCCAGCGAGAATAAAGCGCTGGCGCACCCGCACAGCGTGGATAGCCTGCCGACCTCGGCGAATCAGGAAGATCATGTCTCAATGGCCCCGGCGGCAGGGCGGCGACTCTGGGAAATGGCGGCGAATACCCGCGGCATCATTGCCGTGGAGTGGCTGGCGGCCTGTCAGGGGATAGATTTACGGGAAGGGTTAACCTCCAGCCCGTTACTGGAACAGGCGCGGCAGACACTGCGCGAGCGGGTGGCGCACTATACGCAGGATCGTTTTTTCGCGCCCGATATTGAGTGTGCGACGGCGCTGCTGGCGCAAGGCGCGTTACAGCGTCTGGTGCCGGACTTTATGTGAATGCTGCCGGATGGCGCGGCGCTTATTCGGCTTACCCAACCCGTTGGTAGGGTAAGACGTTTACGCCGCCATCCGGCACAGCGTTTAACTGAACATCGCCGTGATCGAGGCGCTGGCGAGCGAATGGAAATGCACGTTAAAGCCGACCATCGCGCCGCTGGCGTCTTCATCAACGTCAAGACGCTCGACGTCCAGCGCGTGAACCGTAAAGATATAGCGGTGCGTTTCCCCTTTAGGCGGCGCCGCGCCGCCGTAGCCCGCTTTACCGAAATCGGTACGCGTCTGAATGACGCCGTCTGGTACGGCCACCAGGCCTGAGCCGAACCCCTGGGTCAGTACGCGCGTATCCGCCGGGAGGTTCACCACCACCCAGTGCCACCAGCCGGAGCCGGTCGGCGCGTCGGGATCGTAACAGGTCACGACAAAACTTTTGGTGCCCATCGGCACGTCGTCCCAGGCCAGATGCGGCGAAATATTATCGCCATCATAGCCCATACCGTTAAAAACGTGGCGATGAGGAAGTTTATCTCCATCGCGCAAATCGTTGCTGATAAGTTTCATGCGCTCTCCTTTTGACTCACCAGAAGTGTAGCCAGAAGCAGCATCGCTTACCGCTGATTAATGGCTAAAAAATGTTTCATTGTGTACCGCGTCATTGACCGCCTGGGTCAAACGGCGCAGTTGATCCGGACGAATAATGTAGGGCGGCATCAGGTAGATTAGCTTGCCGAACGGCCTGATCCAGACGCCTTGCCCGACGAAGAAGCGTTGAAGCGCCGCCATATTGACCGGATGCGTGGTTTCAACCACCCCAATCGCGCCCAACACCCGCACATCCGCCACCCAGGGCGAACCTTGCGCGGGGGCTAACTCAGCGCGTAACTGAGACTCGATAGACGCCACCTGCTGACGCCATTCGCCGCTTTCCAGCAGCGTCAGGCTGGCGCAGGCGACGGCGCAGGCCAGCGGATTCCCCATAAACGTCGGGCCATGCATAAAACACCCCGCCTCGCCGTTGCTAATAGTCTCTGCAACCTGGCGTGTCGTGAGCGTTGCCGAGAGGGTCATGGTGCCGCCGGTTAAGGCTTTGCCGAGACACAGAATATCCGGCGCGATCCCGGCGTGCTCGCAGGCGAACAGTTTGCCGGTACGGCCAAACCCGGTGGCTATTTCATCGGCAATCAGCAGAATGCCTTCGCGATCGCACATGTTACGAATACGCCTGAGCCATTGTGGATGATATATGCGCATCCCGCCCGCGCCCTGAACGATAGGTTCCAGAATCACGGCGGCTATTTCATGGCGATGCGCGGCCATCAGGCGGGCAAATGGCGCGATGTCGCTTTCATCCCATTCGCCATCCATCCGGCTTTGCGGCGCCGGCGCGAACAGATTCTCCGGCAGATAGCCTTTCCACAAGCTGTGCATGGAGTTATCCGGATCGCACACCGACATCGCGCCGAACGTGTCGCCATGATAACCGTGGCGAAACGTCAGAAAACGCTGACGCGATTCGCCCCGCGCCTGCCAGTATTGCAGCGCCATCTTCATGGCCACTTCCACCGACACCGAACCGGAGTCGGCCAGAAAGACACACTCCAGCGGTTCAGGCGTTATCGCGACCAGCTTACGGCACAGATTCACCGCAGGTTGATGGGTTATGCCGCCGAACATGACATGCGACATGGCGTCAATTTGCGCTTTCATCGCCGCATTCAATTGCGGGTGGTTATAACCATGAATGGCCGCCCACCAGGAGGACATCCCCTCAATCAGGCGTTCGCCCGAGGCGAGAACCAGCTCGCAGCCTTCGGCCCGCTCAACGGGATATACCGGCAGCGGCGAGGTCATGGAAGTGTAAGGATGCCAAATATGGCGTTTATCGAAGGCTAGATCGTCCGTTGTCATAATCGACTTGTAAACCAAATTAAAAAGATTTAGGTTTACGAGTCTACACCATATCAAAAACAAACAACATATTTTGGAGAAGCCCGATGGCTCGCCACCCACGCTGGACACTGTCGCAAGTAACCGAATTATTTGAAAAACCACTGCTGGAATTGCTGTTTGAAGCGCAGCAAATTCATCGCCAGCATTTCGATCCGCAGCAGGTACAGGTTAGTACGCTGCTGTCGATCAAAACCGGCGCCTGCCCGGAGGATTGTAAATACTGCCCGCAGAGCTCGCGCTATAAAACCGGGCTGGAAGCCGAGCGTTTAATGGAGGTAGAGCAGGTACTGGACTCCGCCCGTAAAGCGAAAAACGCCGGTTCGACCCGCTTCTGTATGGGAGCGGCCTGGAAGAATCCGCATGAACGCGATATGCCTTATCTGGAGCAGATTGTACAGGGCGTCAAAGCGATGGGGCTGGAAACCTGTATGACGCTCGGCATGTTGAACGAGAGCCAGGCGCAGCGTCTGGCTAACGCCGGGCTGGATTACTACAACCACAACCTCGATACCTCGCCGGAGTTTTACGGCAATATCATCACTACCCGTACCTATCAGGAGCGCCTCGACACGCTGGAAAAAGTCCGTGAAGCAGGGATTAAAGTGTGCTCCGGCGGCATTGTGGGTCTGGGCGAAACGGTTACCGATCGCGCCGGACTGTTGTTGCAGTTGGCGAACCTGCCGACGCCGCCGGAAAGCGTGCCAATCAACATGCTGGTGAAGGTAAAAGGCACGCCGCTTGCGGATAACGATGACGTGGATGCGTTTGATTTTATTCGTACTATCGCCGTAGCGCGCATCATGATGCCGACCTCATACGTGCGTCTTTCCGCAGGACGTGAACAGATGAACGAGCAGACCCAGGCGATGTGCTTTATGGCCGGGGCGAACTCGATTTTCTATGGCTGCAAATTGTTAACTACGCCAAATCCGGCAGAGGACAAGGATCTGCAGTTATTCCGTAAGCTGGGGCTGAATCCGCAGCAGACCAGGGTGCTGGCGGGCGATAACGAGCAGCAGCAACGTCTGGAGCAGACGCTGATGACGCCTGACACCGATGATTATTACAACGCGGCAGCCTTATGAGTTGGCAACAACGCGTCGACGATGCGCTGACGGCGCGTCGGGCGACGGATACGTTGCGCCGCCGCTATGTGGTGTCGCAGGGCGCCGGACGCTGGCTGGTAGCGAACGGGCGACAGTATCTTAACTTCTCCAGCAATGATTACCTCGGCTTAAGTCAACACCCGCAGATTATTCGCGCCTGGCAACAGGCAGCGACGCGTTTTGGCGTCGGCAGCGGCGGGTCGGGTCATATCAGCGGTTATTCCGTGGCGCACCGGGCGTTAGAGGAGGAACTGGCGCAATGGTTAGGATATCCGCGCGCGCTACTGTTTATCTCTGGCTTTGCGGCGAATCAGGCGGTCATTACCGCCTTAATGAAAAAAAATGACCGGATTGTGGCCGACAGGTTGAGTCATGCTTCCCTGCTGGAGGCCGCCAATCTGAGTCCGGCGCAGCTTCGCCGCTTTATCCATAACGATACGCAGCATCTGTCGCGTTTACTGCAATCGCCCTGCGTGGGTCAGCAACTGGTGGTGACAGAAGGTGTATACAGCATGGACGGCGACAGCGCGCCGCTGGCGGAAATCCAGCACATTGCCCGCAGGCATCATGCCTGGCTGTTGGTTGATGATGCGCACGGCATCGGCGTGACTGGCGATGAGGGGAGGGGCACCTGCTGGCAACGGGGGGTGAAGCCTGAGTTGCTGGTGGTGACTTTCGGTAAGGGGTTTGGCGTCAGCGGCGCAGCGGTGCTCTGCTCGGAAAGCGTCGCAGATTATCTGCTGCAATTTGCTCGTCATCTGGTTTACAGCACCAGTATGCCGCCCGCCCAGGCGCAGGCGTTAAGCGCCTCGCTGGCGGTGATCCGTAGCGATGAAGGTCGTGAACGGCGCGAAAAACTCGCCGCTCTGGTTCAGCGCTTTCGGGCCGGCGTTAACGCGTCCCGATTTACGCTACTGAATGCCCATAGCGCCATCCAGCCGTTAATCGTGGGCGATAACAGCCGTGCATTGCGCCTGGCGGAGGCGCTGCGTCAACAAGGATGCTGGGCGACGGCGATTCGTCCGCCGACGGTGCCTGTCGGTACGGCGCGCCTGCGCTTAACGTTAACGCAGGCGCATGAAGCGTGCGATATAGACCGTCTGCTGGAGGTGCTGCATGGCGCAGGTGAATAAGCAGGCTATTGCGGCGGCGTTTGGCCGGGCCGCATCGCAATATGAACAGCACGCCTCTTTGCAGCAACACAGCGCGGATGCGCTGCTGACGCTGTTGACAGGCCGCCAGTTTGCCAGTGTGTTGGACGCAGGCTGCGGCCCCGGACGTATGAGTCGTTACTGGCGAGAGCGGGGGAGCGAAGTGACCGCCCTGGATCTTTCGCTGCCGATGCTGCAACAGGCTCGCGATCGTCAGGCGGCGCATCACTATTTGCTGGCGGATATCGAAGCGATTCCCCATGACGCCGAAGTTTTTGACCTGGCCTGGAGCAACCTGGCGGTCCAGTGGTGCGGCGATTTACGCGATGCGTTGAGCGAGTTGTATCGGGTTGTACGGCCCGGCGGCGTGGTGGCGTTTACCACCTTGTGCCAGGGGTCGTTGCCGGAGCTGCGTCAGGCATGGCAGGCCGTCGATAATCGCGCTCACGCGAATAGCTTTTTGCCGGAAGAGGCCATTGACCACGCGCTACGCGGCTGGCGGGCGTCTCGTCATACTCAGGCGATGACATTGTGGTTTGAGGATGCCCTGAGCGCGATGCGTTCGCTCAAAGGCATTGGCGCCACCCATCTTCATGAAGGGCGGGAGACGGATGTATTAACCCGCGCCCGGCTTAGACAGATTCAACTGGCATGGCCGCAGCGGCAGGGGAAATATCCGCTGACGTACCACCTTTTTATGGGAGTGATTGAACGTGACTAAACGCTATTTTGTGACCGGTACTGATACTGAAGTCGGTAAAACGGTCGCCAGTTGCGCCTTATTGCAGGCCGCAACGCAGTTAGGTTATCAAACCGTAGGCTATAAGCCCGTCGCTTCCGGCAGCGAAATGACAACCGACGGGCTACGCAATAGCGATGCCCTGGCCTTGCAGCGTAACAGCAGCCTGCCGCAACCTTATTCCGCTATCAATCCTTATACTTTTGCCGAGCCTACCTCTCCCCACATCGTTAGCGCCGACGAAGGCCGGGCGATAGACGCGGCGGTATTATCACGCGGATTGCGAACGCTGGAGTCGCAGGCAGACTGGGTGTTGACAGAAGGGGCGGGCGGCTGGTTTACACCGCTCTCTGCCACGCTGACGTTTGCCGACTGGGTACAGACGGAACAGCTGCCGGTGATTCTGGTTGTTGGCGTCAAGCTGGGCTGTATTAATCACGCCATGCTGACGGCGCTGGCGGTAGAACAGGCCGGATTACCACTTGTCGGATGGATAGCCAACGACATACAGCCGCCGGGCGCGCGTCATGGTGAATATCTCGCGACGCTTCGCCGCGTCATACCGGCCCCGCTGTTAGGGGAAATCCCGTGGCTGGGCGTTTCTCCATCGCAGGCGGCGACAGGACAGTATCTGGACCTTAGCCCCCTGGAACGCGCCTGACCGCGCTTAAAAACCGCCTTCTTGCAGGATCTGACGATCCTGCTGCTCTTTCGCCAGACCCTCCTGACGTCGCCATGCTGAAAATGTGCAAAATGTGAGCGTCTACGCCTCAATTTTTCCCTTCTCGTTAGCCAATAATCTGCCAAAAATAGCGATAATTTTTTTTTATCGCCCGGCGAAAACGTCAAGGGCTGATTTTGCCAGGCGGCAGGGGATACGGGCTGGAAGCAGTTATCCACTATTCCTGTGGATAACCTTGTGTATTAGAGTTAGAAAACACAACGTAAGCGAGAGGCGACGCGGCCTGCGACTAAATTGGCGCGAAAGACGGCTTGAGAAAATATCCCTTTTCAGACAGCAAGTTATATAAAATCAATGGTTGTAAAGGAAGGGGGATACGTTGACATAAAACTTTCATCATCCGACTTGACAAATGTTAAAAAAGACTCTGGTCTGGGGATAACCAGCACACTGCTGGAATTTTACCCCGCGACTGTCTATGTTTTACCTCTAAATAGCGTGGGGTATCTGCCGATAGCCATTATACACTGGAGTGTTACTGTTTTTTCATCCAGTATTTTTTATTGGCAATATTCACCGTCGAGAGTAAAATTACACCCCTGCCCGCTCACTCCTTCAGGTAGCCGCTCATGAGTAAACCGTTCAAACTGAATTCCGCTTTTAAACCTTCTGGCGATCAGCCGGACGCTATACGTCGTCTGGAAGAGGGGCTGGAGGACGGGCTGGCGCATCAGACGTTATTGGGCGTGACCGGCTCCGGGAAGACATTCACCATTGCCAATGTCATTGCGGACTTGCAGCGGCCAACGATGGTGCTTGCGCCCAATAAAACCCTGGCGGCGCAGCTCTACGGCGAAATGAAAGAGTTTTTCCCGGAAAACGCGGTGGAGTATTTCGTCTCCTACTATGACTACTATCAGCCGGAAGCGTATGTGCCAAGTTCGGATACGTTTATCGAAAAAGACGCTTCGGTAAACGAACATATTGAGCAAATGCGGTTGTCGGCAACGAAAGCGTTGCTTGAGCGACGCGATGTCGTGGTGGTGGCTTCCGTGTCCGCGATTTACGGTCTGGGCGATCCGGATCTCTACCTGAAAATGATGCTGCATCTGACGGTGGGAATGCTGATTGACCAGCGCGCGATTTTGCGTCGGCTGGCGGAATTGCAATACACCCGTAACGATCAAGCTTTTCAGCGTGGTACCTTTCGCGTGCGCGGCGAAGTGATCGACATCTTCCCGGCTGAATCTGACGACATCGCGCTACGCGTTGAGCTGTTTGATGAAGAAGTGGAACGCCTGTCGCTGTTCGACCCGTTAACCGGGCAGGTAGAGTCAACGGTGCCACGTTATACTATCTATCCCAAAACGCACTACGTGACGCCGCGCGAGCGTATTCTGCAGGCGATGGAAGAGATAAAAGATGAGCTGGCGGACAGGCGTAAGGTCTTGCTGGCAAATAATAAGCTGCTTGAAGAGCAGCGATTAAGCCAGCGCACGCAGTTCGATTTAGAGATGATGAACGAGCTGGGCTACTGCTCAGGCATTGAAAACTATTCCCGCTTTCTGTCGGGCCGCGGGCCGGGCGAACCGCCGCCAACCTTGTTCGATTATCTGCCCGCCGACGGACTGCTGGTGGTGGATGAGTCTCATGTCACCATCCCGCAGATAGGCGGCATGTACCGCGGCGACCGGGCGCGCAAAGAGACGCTGGTCGAGTATGGCTTCCGTCTGCCTTCGGCGCTGGATAACCGTCCGCTGAAGTTTGAGGAGTTTGAAGCCTTAGCGCCGCAAACTATCTATGTTTCCGCCACGCCCGGCAACTATGAGCTGGAAAAATCTGGTGATGAGGTTGTGGATCAGGTCGTGCGACCGACCGGGCTGCTGGACCCGATTATTGAAGTGCGTCCGGTGGCGACCCAGGTGGACGATCTGCTGTCCGAAATTCGTCAGCGTGCGGCCATTAATGAGCGTGTCCTTGTCACTACGCTCACCAAACGGATGGCGGAAGATTTGACCGAATATCTGGAAGAGCACGGCGAGCGCGTGCGTTACCTGCACTCAGATATTGATACCGTGGAGCGCATGGAAATCATCCGCGATTTGCGTCTGGGCGAGTTTGACGTTCTGGTAGGGATTAACCTGCTGCGCGAAGGGCTGGATATGCCGGAAGTCTCGCTGGTGGCGATTCTGGACGCCGATAAAGAGGGCTTCCTGCGCTCCGAGCGCTCCCTGATTCAGACCATAGGACGCGCGGCGCGTAACGTTAACGGTAAAGCGATTCTGTATGGCGATAAAATCACGCCGTCGATGGCGAAGGCGATTGGCGAAACCGAGCGACGTCGCGAGAAGCAGCAGAAGTACAACGAAGAGCACGGTATCACTCCGCAGGGGCTGAACAAAAAAGTGGTCGACATCCTGGCGCTGGGGCAGAACATTGCGAAAACCAAAGCGAAGGGGAAAGGCAAGGGCCGTTCTACGGCAAAAGCCGGAATTGTCGAACTGGATATGACGCCGAAAGCGTTGCAGCAGAAAATTCATGAACTGGAAGGGCAAATGATGCAGCACGCGCAAAATCTGGAGTTTGAAGAAGCCGCGCAAATTCGCGACCAGTTGCACCAGTTACGCGAGTTGTTTATCGCGGCGTCCTGACAATGTGTCGATCGCCAGCGAGTCATCGTTACCATGGCTCGCTTTTGAGAATTTCAGTGCAATAGTCAGGGCTAAGTCAGTCAGGAATGAAAAACAGTGACAGGCTTTGACTAACGAGATTGTCGAAAAAGTCAAAACATCAATGGGGTAGCTAGTTTAATCACAACTGAAGAAAATTAGCGTTGAGGCTGAACCCAACGCTAATTTTCCCTCTCTCCTCGGCTATGAAAAAAAACGCCCCGTATTATCGGTATAGCTATCCTCATGATCGTCATTTTAATCTTATGTGAGTTCGTTGAAAGCGTGTCATGGCAACAGATTACATCATTCTACTTAAAAAAGAGGTGATGGAAGCGCGAGCATTTATAAGTCAAGCGCTGCAAATACTGAATGATTTGTCCGAAATAATGACGACTATGGCCTCTTGTTTAAAATTGAGAATATCCTTATCTGTTACTTTAGGTTACGTTCAGATCAGGTAGGGAAAATATGTTTAATATTACTAATA
Source organism: Salmonella sp. SAL03688 (assembly GCF_046551895.1). Lineage (NCBI taxonomy): Bacteria > Pseudomonadati > Pseudomonadota > Gammaproteobacteria > Enterobacterales > Enterobacteriaceae > Salmonella > Salmonella sp. SAL03688. The sequence continues at coordinate 7,268 of NZ_JBGDVI010000011.1, read as the reverse complement.
TACAATCTACGGCAAGGCATCAAAGTATTAGCAATGAGGCATCAACAGAGGTGCCTTTAAAAGAAGAGATATGGAATAAAATAAGTGCCTTTTTCTCTTCAGAACATCAGGTTGAAGCACAAAGCTGCATCGCTTATCTTTGTCATCCACCTGAAACCGCCTCGCCAGAAGAGATCAAAAGCAAGTTTGAATGTTTAAGGATGTTAGCTTTCCCGGCGTATGCGGATAATATTCAGTATAGTAGAGGAGGGGCAGACCAATACTGTATTTTGAGTGAAAATAGTCAGGAAATTCTGTCTATAGTTTTTAATACAGAGGGTTATACCGTTGAGGGAGGGGGGAAGTCAGTCACCTATACCCGTGTGACAGAAAGCGAGCAGGCGAGTAGCGCTTCCGGCTCCAAAGATACTGTGAATTATGAGTTAATCTGGTCTGAGTGGGTAAAAGCGGCGCCAGCGGAAGAGGCAGCAAATCGTGAAAAAGCCGTACAACGGATGCGTGACTGCCTGAAAAATAATAAGACGGAACTCCGTCTGAAAATATTAGGACTTACCACTATACCCGCCTGTATTCCTGAGCAGATAACTACTTTGATACTCGATAACAATGAACTGAAAAGTTTGCCGGAAAATTTACAGGGAAATATAAAGATCCTGTATGCCAGAAGTAATCAGCTAACCAGTATCCCTGCCACGTTACCGGATACCATACAGAAAATGGAGCTGAGCATTAACCGTATTACTGAATTGCCGGAACGTTTGCCTTCAGCGCTTCAATCGCTGGATCTTTTCCATAATAAAATTAGTTGCTTACCTGAAAATCTACCTGAGGAACTTCGGTACCTGAGCGTTTATGATAACCGCATAAGGACACTGCCAGCACATCTTCCGTCAGGGATTACCCATTTGAATGTGCAGAGTAATTCGTTAACCGCTTTGCCTGAAACATTGCCGCCGGGCCTGAAGACTCTGGAGGCCGGCGAAAATGCCTTAACCAGTCTGCCCGCATCGTTACCACCAGAATTACAGGTCCTGGATGTAAGTAAAAATCAGATTACTGTTCTGCCTGAAACACTACCTCCCACGATAACAACGCTGGACGTTTCCCGTAACGCATTGAGTAATCTACCGGAAAACCTCCCGGCGGCATTACAAATAATGCAGGCCTCTCGCAATCGCCTGGTCCGTCTCCCGGAGTCGTTACCCCGTTTTCGTGGTGAAGGACCTCAACCTACAAGAATAATCGTAGAACATAATCCTTTTTCAGAACGAACAATACAGAATATGCAGCGGCTAATGTCCTCTGCGGGTTATCAGGGACCCCAGGTATTTTTTGCCATGGGCGACTTTTCAATTGTTCGGGTAACTCGACCACTGCATCAAGCTGTCCAGGGGTGGCTAACCAATCTCGAGGAGGAAGACGTCAACCAATGGCGGGCGTTTGAGGCAGAGGCAAACGCGGCGGCTTTCAGCATGTTTCTGGATCGTCTTAGCGATACGCAGAACACCCGACACCCGGATTTTAAGGAACAAGTCTCCGCCTGGCTAATGCGCCTGGCTGATGATAGCACACTAAGAGAAACCGCATTTATTATAGCGATGGATGCAACGATAAGCTGTGAAGATCGGGTCACACTGGCATACCACCAAATGCAGGAAGCGACGTTGGTTCATGATGCTGAAAGAGGCGCCTTTGATAGCCACTTAGCGGAACTGATTATGGCGGGGCGTGAAATTTTTCGGCTGGAGCAAATAGAATCGCTCGCCAGAGAAAAGGTAAAACGGCTGTTTTTTATTGACGAAGTCGAAGTATACCTGGGTTTTCAGAATCAGTTACGAGAGTCGCTGTCGCTGACAACAATGACCCAGGATATGCGATTTTATAACGTTTCGGGTATCACTGAGTCTGACCTGGACGAGGCGGAAATAAGGATAAAAATGGCTGAAAATAGGGAGTTTCACAAATGGTTTGCGCTGTGGGGGCCGTGGCATAAAGTGCTGGAGCGTATAGCGCCAGAAGAGTGGCGTGAAAGGATGGCTAAAAGGGATGAGTGTATTGAAACGGATGAGTATCAGAGCCGGGTCAATGCTGAACTGGAAGATTTAAGAATAGCAGACGACTCTGACGCAGAGCGTACTACTGAGGTACAGATGGATGCAGAGCGTGCTATTGGGATAAAAATAATGGAAGAGATCAATCAGACCCTCTTTACTGAGATCATGGAGAATATATTGCTGAAAAAAGAGTTGAGCTCGCTCATGAGCGCCTACTGGCGATAGCTGAACGCAGTTTATCAGAAGGGGGAGAGAGCCTGTTTACCCTTCGGTGTAAACAGGCTTCTGATAAGCGCAGCGTCGTCGGTAAACGGGCTTAACCCAACGCCTGTAGCGCTTTTTCCAGCGCATTGTGTAATAACTGACGATCGTGGCGATAGGGGATATCGCTGGCCTCCAGCACTGCCTGAATCACCAGCCGATCGTTCACCGCACTGACGTCAACTTGCGGTCCAACCACCACCGCGTCAATAACCTTTTTGCCAATATATTGCTCCATCATCGCCAGCTTATCGACCAGCGTTAAACTGGCGGCGGGCAGACTCAGTTCGCGGCCCAGATTGCCGATATACACCATTGGCGCCGGGGTGCGCCGCAGCGCCTGCGCCAGTTCATCCAGCAGCAGGCAAGGCATCAGGCTGGTATAAAAACTGCCAGGGCCAATCAGAATCAGATCCGCGTCATTAATGGCCTGTACCGCTTCCCGCGTCGCCGGAACGTTTGGCGTTAACATGATCTCCTGCGGCGGAGTCGCTAACTGATCGATATTCACCTCGCCATAAATCTCATGCCCCTGATCGTCAATCGCCATCAGATCTACCGGTAGCTCCGACATCGGGATCAGCTGCGCGTCCACTTTAAGCAGATTACGAATTAAATTAATCGCTTCCAGAGGCCGCACGCTCAGGTGATCTAACGCCTTTAACATCAAATTTCCGAGGTTATGACCAGAAAGTTCGCCATTACCGCCAAAACGGTACTCAAACATAGCGGATGCGACGCTGGGTTCGGTAATTAACTGATTCAGACAGTTGCGCATATCGCCCCAGGCGATCCCGCCTTCCGAGCGGCGAATACGGCCAGTTGACCCCCCGTTATCTGTGGTAGTCACAATGCCGGTCAGGCGCGAACCTAATGAAGAAAGCGAGGAGAGGACGCGTCCTAATCCATGCCCTCCGCCGAGGGCAACGACACGATCAAGGTCAGCCAGCGTACGATTGCGCATAAAAATTCCTGAAGTCAAATAAGCAGCGCTACAGTAGCGCAAGTCGCGGGTTTTCAGCAATTAGCCGACCGGCTAAAAGACAATTAATTATTCCCGACTACCCCTTTATAGCGAGGGCGTTACCACGGCTAAATGATATATATCAATGTAAAAGTGTGATTTTCACGTATTCTGTCGCTAAATAGCACGATCATATCGCTATGTATATGTTTATATAGCGAAAGCGTGATGGCGAAATTGTCATTTACACGCTAGTATCGGCGTAACCACAGTAAACACTCTAGCCTCTGCACCTGGGTCATTTTTGATATGGTGCTTTGGCCGTGACAACGTTTAACGTTTGCCACCAGGGCGCAGGAAGAAATGACTCCGCCTCCCGTATTTGGAAAGGTGTACATGGCTTCACAACTTACCGATGCTTTCGCGCGTAAGTTTTACTACTTGCGTTTGTCGATTACCGATGTGTGTAACTTTCGTTGCACCTACTGCCTGCCGGATGGCTACAAACCTGGCGGCGTCACTAACAACGGTTTCCTTACCGTCGATGAAATTCGTCGCGTTACGCGCGCTTTTGCCAGTCTTGGCACGGAGAAGGTGCGTCTTACCGGCGGCGAGCCTTCATTACGCCGCGATTTTACCGACATCATTGCCGCCGTGGGTGAAAATGATGCTATTCGCCAGATCGCGGTGACCACTAACGGTTATCGACTGGCGCGCGATGCCGCGAACTGGCGCGAAGCGGGGCTGACGGGCGTCAATGTTAGCGTAGATAGCCTGGATGCGCGTCAGTTCCATGCGATTACCGGTCAGGACAAATTCCGCCAGGTGATGGCGGGCATTGATGCCGCCTTTGACGCCGGTTTCGAAAAGGTGAAAGTCAACACCGTGCTGATGCGCGACGTAAATCACCATCAGTTGGATACCTTCCTTGCCTGGATTCAGCCTCGCCCCATTCAGCTACGCTTCATTGAACTTATGGAGACGGGCGAGGGGAGCGATCTCTTCCGCAAACATCATATTTCGGGTCAGGTATTACGCGACGAGCTGATTAAGCGCGGTTGGATCCACCAGCTCCGCCAGCGTAGCGATGGCCCGGCGCAGGTTTTTTGTCATCCCGATTACGCCGGTGAGATCGGTCTCATTATGCCGTACGAAAAAGATTTCTGCGCCACCTGTAACCGCCTGCGTGTTTCGTCCGTCGGTAAGCTGCATTTATGTCTGTTTGGCGACGGCGGCGTGAGTTTACGCGACCTGTTACAGGATGACGCGCAGCAATACGCGCTTGAGGAACGTATTTCCGACGCGTTGCGGGAGAAAAAGCAGACCCATTTCCTTCACCAGAGCAATACTGGTATTACGCAAAATTTATCTTACATTGGCGGTTAATCCTTAATAAGGAGATTTCAGATGAGTCAGGTCAGCGCTGAATTTATCCCGACCCGCATCGCTATTCTTACTGTTTCCAGCCGACGCGGCGAAGAAGACGACACCTCCGGTCATTATCTGCGTGATTCGGCGCAGGAGGCCGGGCATGAAGTGGTGGCGAAAGCCATCGTTAAAGAGAACCGTTACGCGATTCGCGCCCAGGTTTCCGCCTGGATCGCCAGTGATGAGGTGCAGGTCGTATTGATAACTGGTGGGACCGGTTTGACCGAAGGCGATCAGGCGCCGGAAGCGCTGTTGCCGCTGTTCGATCGTGAAGTGGAAGGATTTGGCGAAGTGTTTCGCATGCTCTCGTTTGAAGAGATCGGCACCGCAACTCTGCAGTCGCGCGCGGTAGCTGGCGTGGCGAATAACACCTTGATTTTCGCCATGCCGGGCTCCACAAAAGCGTGCAGAACCGCATGGGAGAATATCATTGCGCCGCAGCTGGATGCCCGTACACGCCCATGTAATTTTCACCCTCATTTAAAGAAATAACGATGTCGCAATTAACCCATATAAACGCCGCAGGCGAAGCGCACATGGTGGACGTTTCCGCTAAAGCGGAAACCGTTCGTGAAGCGCGGGCGGAAGCATTCGTTACCATGCGTAGTGAAACGCTGGCGATGATTGTTGATGGCAAACACCACAAGGGCGATGTTTTCGCCACCGCCCGAATTGCCGGTATTCAGGCCGCCAAACGCACCTGGGAGCTGATCCCGCTGTGCCACCCGCTACTGCTAAGTAAAGTGGAGATTCAGCTTCAGGCCGAGCCGGAGCATAACCGCGTGCGTATTGAGTCTCTGTGCCGTCTGACCGGTAAAACCGGCGTCGAAATGGAAGCGTTAACCGCGGCGTCCGTCGCGGCGTTAACCATCTACGACATGTGCAAAGCGGTACAAAAAGATATGGTAATTGGTCCGGTGCGCCTGCTGGCGAAAAGCGGCGGCAAATCGGGGGATTTTAAGGTGGATGCGCATGATTAAGGTGCTTTTCTTCGCCCAGGTTCGCGAGCTTACAGGAACTGACGCGCTGGATCTTCCAGCAGATTTTTCCACCGTTGAGTCGCTGCGACAGCATCTGGCGACAAAGAGCGATCGTTGGGCGCTGGCGCTGGAAGACGGCAAGCTGTTGGCGGCGGTCAACCAGACGCTGGTCAGTTTTGACCATCCGCTGACGGCGGGCGATGAAGTGGCGTTTTTCCCGCCAGTCACGGGGGGCTAACATGCACGAAACGCGAATTGTAGTCGGCCCTGCGCCGTTTAGCGTCGGGGAGGAATATTCCTGGCTGGCGGCGCGCGACGAAGACGGCGCGGTCGTCACCTTTACCGGAAAAGTGCGCAATCATAACCTGGGCGATAGCGTTAAGGCGCTGACGCTGGAGCATTATCCCGGCATGACTGAGAAAGCTCTGGCGGAGATCGTCGCAAAGGCGCGTTCCCGCTGGCCGCTGGGGCGGGTCACGGTGATTCATCGCGTTGGCGAATTATGGCCGGGCGATGAGATTGTGTTTGTCGGCGTCACCAGCGCGCACCGCAGTAGCGCGTTCGACGCCGGTCAGTTCATTATGGATTATCTGAAAACCCGTGCGCCGTTCTGGAAGCGTGAAGCCACGCCGGAAGGCGATCGCTGGGTCGAAGCGCGCGACAGCGACCAGCAGTCGGCGAAACGTTGGTAGCAGAATGTGATACGCTTTAGGGTATCATTTCCACACAGGAGTTCATCATGGACAGATTTCCACGATCTGATTCAATAGTGCAGGCGCGATCCGGCCTGCAGACCTATATGGCGCAAGTGTATGGCTGGATGACGGTCGGACTGTTACTGACCGCGTTTATCGCGTGGTATGCGGCTAATACGCCAGCCGTCATGATGTTTGTCTTTTCCAGTAAGATCACCTTCTTTGGCTTAATTATTGCCCAGCTTGCGCTGGTGTTTGTTCTGTCGGGACTGGTGCATAAACTTAGCGCCGGAATGGCGACGACGCTGTTTATGCTCTATTCGGCGCTAACCGGATTGACGTTATCCAGTATTTTTATCGTTTACACCTACTCCTCTATCGCCAGCACGTTTGTGGTGACGGGGGGAATGTTTGGCGCCATGAGCCTGTACGGGTACACCACTAAACGCGATCTTAGCGGTTTCGGCAATATGCTGTTTATGGCGCTTATTGGTATCGTTCTGGCGTCGCTGGTCAATTTCTGGCTGAAGAGTGAAGCGCTGATGTGGGCGGTAACCTATATCGGGGTGGTGGTGTTTGTCGGTCTGACCGCCTATGACACGCAGAAACTGAAAAATATCGGCGAGCAAATAGATACCCGCGATAGCGCTAATCTGCGTAAATATTCGATTCTCGGCGCGTTAACGCTGTACCTGGACTTTATCAACCTGTTCCTGATGTTACTGCGTATTTTTGGTAATCGCCGCTAATTATAGCGATCTCTTAAAATCCTGGCCCTGCGCCAGGATTTTTTTTGTCTATGGAAAACCCCCAGCTAGGCTGGGGGTTCCGGAAAGCTTTCAGCTTTAAGCCAGTTATTAAAACCCCTTTTGATTTGTTAAAACAT